>JABMNT010000177.1 GCA_013203595.1 Rhodospirillales bacterium | reverse complement strand
TGTCCAGGCTTTCCGGTTCCTGGCCTTTGGCAAGCCGGTCCGCATAGGACGCGGCGATCCAGAAGCGGCTCGAGTCCGGGGTATGGATTTCATCGGCAATAGTGATCACGCCCTTTTCATCAAGCCCAAATTCATATTTGGTATCGACCAGAATAAGGCCGTTCCTGGCAGCGATTTCCCGGCCACGGGCAAACAGGGCCAAAGACTTGCTGGCAACTTCATCCCATTGCGCTTGTGTCAAAACCTTCTGCTCAATAATTTCACTGGCGGTGATCGGGGCGTCATGTTCGCCCTGCACCGCTTTGGTTGTTGGTGTGATAATGGTCGCCGGGAGTTTTTGATTCTTGACCAGGCCTTCCGGGAACTGGTGCCCGTAGAGGACGCGTTCGCCGCGCTTGTACATGGGCCAGATGGATGTTTCGGTTGAACCGGTCATGTAGTCGCGGACCACCATCTCAACCGGCAGCATGTTCAGGTCTTTTGCAATGACCACATTGGGGTCGGGGATATCAATAATATGATTGGGGCAAATGTCGGCAGTCTGTTCGAACCAGAACTGGGCAACCTGATTGAGCACCTGTCCTTTGTAGGGCACTGCCGACAGGACTTTATCGAAGGCTGACTGCCGGTCACTGGAGATCATAATCCTGCGCCCGTCGTCCAAACGATAGGAATCCCGGACCTTTCCGCTTTCGTGATTGGGAAGCTGGTCAAAGGTGGCGTCCTGCAGGCAATTGCCAATGATGACGTCAATATCGGAGGAGTTGCTCATGGTCGATGTTACCTTCTGTGGGGATCATTCAGGAAGGCGCACATGATGGATATTTCTTCGCCGATGGCAAGGCAAAAGTCATCTCCGTTTTAGGCATAGAGCAGCAAAATCAAAATCCCGCCGCAGACCAGCAGAATTCCGGATATTTCCTTTAAATTCGGTTTTTCCTTAAATAAAATCACGGAAACGGCAAAGGTAAACAGCAGTTCAATTTGTCCCAATGCACGGACATAGGCGGCGTTCTGAATGGTCATTGCGGTAAACCATCCGGCCGATGCGGCCATGCCCGAAAGCCCTACCCAAACGCTGATTCGCCATGATTTGAGGACCCGGACCAGTTCGTTCGGTTCGCGGACGAGCAGATAGGCGGTCATCACCAGGGTTTGAAATATAGTCACACAGGCCAGTGTAAATGCCGCCTGCATTAAAAAGCCCTCACCGCCCAGCGACAGGGAAGCGGCCCGGTAACTGACGGCGGAGATGCCGAAGCAGGCACCGGATGCCAGTCCGATCAGGGCCGGCTTGCCGGTCCAGGACGTCATCACGCTGCGCAGGGTTGTGTTGGTGTCGCGGGCGACGGTAAGGGCGACAACCCC
The DNA here is from genome assembly GCA_013203595.1 of Rhodospirillales bacterium. GTDB lineage: Bacteria > Pseudomonadota > Alphaproteobacteria > Rhodospirillales > Casp-alpha2 > JABMNT01. The sequence goes on along the minus strand of JABMNT010000177.1, from coordinate 34,074 downwards.
CAAAAGGCTGACCAGAATCGCCAGCAGCGCACCAAGACTCAGCGGATCGCCCAGGACTACGGCACCAAATATGGCGGCCTGCACGGTTTCCGTTTTCGAAAAGGTGGTGCCGACGGCAAAATTTCGAAAGGAAAACAGATAGACCAGCAGGGCGGTTGCTGCGATTTGCGTGAGGCCGCCGGTCATCGTGTAAATGGCGAAGGTCGCTGTTGGCGCCGGCCATGCATAGCCACCCTGACTATGCAGCAAAAAGGCGTAGAGGGCGGCAAAGGGAATGGCATAGATGAAACGGGTCATCGTCGCGCCGGAAGTGCCCATCTGACCTTTCAGGTGCTTTTGCAGGGCGGAGCGGACATTCTGGCAAAACGCAGCCGCGATGGTTATTGGCACCCAAAGCTCAAACATAGACACTCTTCCCAGCATTCGTCAGTTATGGCCGGACGAAAATAGCAGCAGAAAAAATCTTTGAAAGGTGATTGTTCGGATCGCGGGACAGTGGCCTGGATTTTCTGTTTAATGGGCCTGCTATGCGCAAACCGATATTTATAGGCCACGAGATCTACCGCAGTTCCACCTATGGGGCGGGCCATCCTCTGGCGATCCCCCGGGTCTCTCTGGCCACCGACCTGGTGCGGGCCATGGGCTGGCTGACTGCGGGCAACTTCCGCGAAAGTCCGCAGGCCAGCATTGAGGCGTTATCGGATTTTCATGACCCGGGCTATCTGCGCGCCCTGCTGGCGGCAGAACAGCGACCACCAACAACTCAGGAGCGGGCGCGCTATCATATTGGCGCAAACGGCAACCCGGTTTTTCCGGAAATGTTCCGGCGTCCGGCAACCGCCTGTGGCGGCGGATTGCTGGCCGTTGAGCTGTTACGGAGCGGCCAGGCGACGGCTGTGTTTAATATCGCCGGCGGTCAGCACCACGGCCAGCCCGACCGGGCCAGTGGTTTTTGTTATCTGAACGAGCCGGTTCTGACCCTGCGTCAGTTGCTTAAGTCAGGGGCCAGACGGGTTTTCTATCTGGATATTGATGCCCACTTCGGCGATGCCGTTCAACTGGCTTTTCACGACAACGACCAGGTCTTCACCCTGTCCATTCACGAACAGGCGCGCTGGCCACAAAACCGCGACCAGGCCCCGGGTGATCCGGGATCGCGGGAGGACCGGGCCGGCGGCATGGCGCGAAATCTGCCGGTCCCGGGTGGGCTCAATGATACGGAGTTCGGTCATCTTATTGATCATGTGGTGATGCCCCTGATCGCCGGCTTTGCACCGGATGTGGTTTACCTGCAGTGTGGTTGCGACGGCCTCGCTGATGACCCGCAAAGCAAGCTGGCGCTGTCAAACCGGGCCATCTGGCGGACCGTCGCGCTGCTGCAGAAGGCGGTTCCCAGATTGATAGTATCGGGCGGTGGCGGTTACAATCCCTATGCCGTCGGTCGGTGCTGGGCCGGTGTCTGGGCGACCCTGAACGGGTTTGCAATTCCCGAGCGTTTGCCCGCCCCGGCGCAAGCCCTGCTGGGCGACGTCAAATGGAATCACCGCAAGGGCCGGGCGCCGTCTGCGGCCTGGTTAACCACACTGGCCGATCGTCCCAATGACGGCCCCATCGGCGACGCGATTTACCGTCTTGCAGATATTTCTCCCTGAAAGCGGATTTCGGGGTTTAAGCGGCTGTGGCGACTGCCTATTCTAAGCTTTGTCCACTGGAGATTTTTAATGTCTGAACTTGCCCCCCAACCACCGCGCGCCAGGATACATCCGTCCTCGAAAACCTGTCATGGCCAGCAGCTGACCGATTTCTATGCCTGGTTAAGGGACGATAACTGGCAGCAGGTGATGCAGGACCCCGCTGTTCTGGATCCGGAAATCCGCGCTTATCTGGAAGCTGAAAATGCCTATGCCGAGGCCATGCTGAAACCCACGGAAGCGCTGGCAGCCACTTTGTTTGAAGAAATGAAGGCCCGCATCAAGCAAGATGATGCGTCGGTTCCGTCGCCGGATGGTGACTATGCCTATTTTCGAAAATATGTGGAAGGCGGCCAGCACCCTCATGTGTGCCGGCAACCGGTCAAGGGCGGCGCGACCGAGGTTCTGCTGGATGGTGACAGGGAAGCAGCCGGCCAGAAGTTTTTCAAGCTGGCCGGTGTCACCCACAGCCCGGACCATCAGATGCTGGCCTATGGCATCGATCTGAACGGCTCGGAAATTTACACAATCAAGTTCAGGGACCTGCAAACCGGCCGGGACCTGGACGCATCCATCACCGGTGCCCACGGCCCCATCGAATGGGGCAATGACAACCGGACCGTTTATTACACGGTGCTCGATGACAACCATCGCCCCTGCGCCGTCTTCCGCCACCAACTGGGGTCCGACCCCGGGGACGATCAGGAAATTTACCGAGAGCCGGACCCCGGATTTTTTGTTTCCATCGGGAAAACCGAAAGCCGGGCGTTTATTCTTATCCAGGCGCACGACCATCAGACATCGGAAGTTCACCTGATTGACGCAGATAGGGCCGATGCCAAGCCGGTGATTGTCGAGCCGCGCACAGCTGAACACGAGTATGAGGTTTCCCATCATGGCGATCAGCTGATCGTGTTGACCAACGCCGATGGGGCTGAGGACTTCAAGATCATGACCACCCCGGTGGCCCGGCCAGGCCGTGAAAACTGGCAGGAGTTTATTGCCCACGAGCCGGGACGCCTGCTGCTGGGCCTGCAGGTATTTCAGGATTTCTGGGTGCGGATGGAACGGGTCGAAGGCTTGCCGCAGATTATTGTCACGGAATTCGAAAGCGGTGCCGCCCATGCCATCAGTTTTGACGAAGCCGCCTACAGTCTTGGCCTTGCCGGAGGCTATGCCTTCGCAACCACCCAGCTGCGCTTTATCTATTCATCGATGACAACGCCGGAACGGACGTTCGATTACGATATGGCGGAGCGTTCGCGGATATTGCGCAAGGAGCAGGAAGTGCCGTCGGGCCACAATCCGGATGACTATGTAACGACACGCCTGTTCGCCAGGGCTGTTGACGGGGCTGAGGTGCCGATCTCCGTCCTGCACGCAAAAACCACACTCCTTGATGGCTCGGCACCGCTGTTGCTTTATGGCTATGGATCCTACGGCCATGCCATTCCGGCGGCGTTTTCGACGGCGCGTTTAAGTCTTGTCGACCGGGGTTTCGTTTATGCCATCGCCCATATTCGCGGCGGCATGGAAAAGGGCTATGGCTGGTACAAAGCGGGTAAACGCGAATCCAAGAAAAACACCTTCAGTGATTTTATTGGTGCCGCTGATCATCTGATCGAGGCTGGATATACCTCAAAGGGCAAAATAGCGGCGCACGGAGGCTCCGCCGGTGGCCTTTTGATGGGTGTTGTTGCCAATTGGGCGCCGGAGCTGTTTGCCGCCTGTGTGGCCGAGGTTCCGTTCGTCGATGTGCTGACAACCATGGGCGATACAACGCTGCCGCTAACCCCGCCGGAATGGACGGAATGGGGAAACCCGATCGAGGATAAAGCGGCTTTTACCTATATCAAATCCTATTCGCCTTATGACAATGTGTGCGCCCAGGCCTATCCGGCCCTGTTCATAACCGCCGGCCTCACCGACCCCCGGGTAACTTATTGGGAGCCGGCAAAATGGACGGCAAAGCTGCGGGCTTTGAAAACCGACGACAATCTGCTGGTTCTGAAAACCAATATGGATGCCGGCCATGGCGGGGCTGCCGGGCGCTTTGACCGATTGCAGGAAACGGCGGCGGCCTATGCCTTTGTAATCACCCAGTGCGGTGCCTGAAGGCACTCGCCAAGGCACGGCCGGGTAAGGGGGCCTAGTCGCTACGGCTCCCCGCCATGGGACGAGCGGGTATCCGTGGCTATCAGGCAGTTGTGATGTGCATTTCAGCCTTTTGACATAAAATCAGAATCTGCTACAATGTCAGCGAACATTGTCTATTCTTTATAAACCATAACGGGACAGTCTGGCCGCCGGGAGACGACGGCTCAAGTCCGGGAACAGGCAAATCAACCATTAGGACAGGGAGTTAGGAATGCATAAATTAACGGGTGTGTTAGCAACGGGATCCCTTGTTATCGGCCTTGGCTTTGCGTCGCTTGCGCTGGCCCAGGCAGTCAATGACGAGCCGTTGACGGAGAATTGGTCGCCGACGGAATGGGGGGCCGGCGACAGCATCGGTGCGGTTAACCGCACCACACCGGCTATGGTTTTGAAGGCGGCCGGTCTGGTGAAAAGGGGTAAAGTGGCGACTTTGGGTAAAATCTACGCCGGCGATGCCCCGGCATTCGGGAGCCGCGGCTGGCGGATGACGATCCCCGGCCTGCCAACCGGTGGCCCCTTCGGCAGCCAACAATTGGTGTATAACGATGAATATCTGGCCACGGAAATCGGCCAGATTGGTACCCAGTTTGACGGCCCCGGACATATTGGCGTGATCACGTCGAAGGGCATGTATTATTACAACGGGCGGTTCCTTGAAGACAGTGACATCACGGCCTATGGCATGGGCCCGCTGGGCGTTGAGCATGTGGCAGATAAAGGGTTTGTCTGCCGCGGCGTGCTGCTCGATGCGGTCGCCTTGCGGGGTGGTAACCTGCCGATTCCAAAGGAAAACTCGATGTCCGATCCGGGCATCATTACCGAAGCCGATGTTAAGGAAATGGTTAAACGTCAGGGTATTGACCCCATTGGCGAAGGCGATTGCGTATTTTTGCATACCGGCCATGGTGATATCTGGCATCCCAAGGACTGGGACAAGTTTGATACGGCCGAGAAAGCCAAACGGGTGGCCGACTTTAATGCCGGCGAGCCGGGGTTCGGCCTGTCCGCCTGTGAATATATGGCGTCGCGCAAAATCATTCTGACCGGTGCTGATACCTGGGCAACGGAAGCCGTTGGCAAGGGAGCCGCTGGCGAGGGCACCCAGCCGTTTGAATGCCACATCCGGCTGCAAACCAAGCGCGGTATCTGGAATATTGAAAACCTGGATCTTAGCCAACTGGTTGCAGACAAAGCCTACGAGTTCCTGTTTGCCTGGTCGCCGCTTAAAATGAAAGGTGCGACCGGCTCGCCGGGCAACCCGATTGCCATGTACTAGACCATGTACTAGACAACGCAGAGCCGCGAAAAGCCTCACCCCCGGGTGAGGCTTTTTCACTTTCAAGGAACCCCCGGACCGACAGGTTGCCGCTTTTGCTCAGGGGCCTGGCATCACAGATTACACCAGCACTCGCGGATGGCCGGTTTCAACGGATGGGGTCTGCATCCAGGGAACGGAGGGCCGCCTCAAGCTTCGGAATTATCGAAGCATTCTGTTTGTGGAGATAGTGATAGGTTCGTGCTGTGTAGGCAGGAGGCATCAATTTAACAATATTTGCATAGCGGCCATCTGCTTGACGGATAAGTATATCGCCACTGATTTCGGTCGCGAAAGCAACGTCAAATCGCTTTCTTTGAAGCATATCAAATAATTGGGCGTGATTGTTGGTAAGGTCCGAGCGATGACCCGCGGTTAAATGTTCGGCCCATAACACGCCACGGACCCGGCCGATTATGGAGGTCTTTAAAACCGTCGCATCATAGGTTTTCAAATCATCGCGAATTGTATAGGCAGCGCCGCGCAGTTCAGCCAGTGTGACATCGACGCGCCGGAGATTCTTATAGGTCTTTTCCACCAGCGCAATGCGCGCCGTATCTCCGTCGAAATTTCCCCTGTTTGCGTTATGAAGGGATCGAATGGAGGATGCCGCGACAAACTGCACGTTAAGTCCCGCACGCAAATAGGCCAGACGAAGACGGTCCCTGGCGAGGTCGTGAAAAGGGGCGTTTTCACTGTACCCGACGATGTAGGTTTTATTCTCGGCCGCGTTTGCAAACCCGCCATACAGGATACAACTGAAAAATAGTCCAAAGAGGTAATTTACGCCCATAAAACCTTCCCGATCCGGTGCCCTCGGCCCCGATGTGCAGGCATCTGCAATCATCACCAGATGATGCAGAACCGTTTGCAGGTGGACTGAAAGCAACCGGTGAATGACTTATACAAGAAACCGCAGGGAGGTTCAATTTGCATGACAGTCAGGCACGGTAGGGTTCAGAATTGATATGTGCAGGTTTTGTCTTTAAAGGCGACCAGCGAACCCGGGGCCTTTTCGAAGCCGAAGAAATCGCCGCCGGTCGCTGTAAACAGGACAATCTGGCAACCACCAACCACATAGGTCATCGGACTTGTCGATCCTGAGAACGGAAGCTTTGCTTCCCACAGCAGTTGACCGGAGCCCGTGTCATAGGCACGGGCATAGTTATCGCTGGTTCCCGTCGCAAAAATAACTTTTCCCGCACTTGCCAGAATTCCGCCAAAATTTATGTCACCAACGGCAATCACCTGGTCGTCCTTGTCCAGCCTTTTGCCAAAGGGGATTCTCCAGTCGTGTTTCCCGCTAGACAAATCGATCGATGTGATTGTTCCCCAAGGTGCTCTGGTCGCAGGATGGCCATCACGTCCGACAAACAGTTGCCATGCGCCTTTATCTTCCAACCAGTCATAATCTGTCAGAAACTGGTCGGCGGATTCGATGTAGTCCCGGATATCTTTCAGGGATATCTCGTCAATATTTTTTTCGAGATTGGCAAATCTGTGGACAGCCTTGAAGCTTTCGACGGACCTGAGGTGATCGAATTTGTCACTGTTGGTGATCCCGATTAAGGATGGATAATAGGTGCCACCCTCAAATTCGGATTGCAGATATCCCTGGCGGGCCAATCCGTGACAGGCGGCGCAAAAGGTTTTGTAGTTATCGTTTCTGCCAACGAAGGGCAAAAGGGAATAGACCTGTTCGGCAATCTCAAAGGCATGGTCCTTATCGGAGTTGTAGTCAATTCCGGTCCAGTCCTGAAGCCGCCGGAACGACCGGCGCTTTCTTATTATGGCTTGATAGATTTTGTCAGACTTGAACAGGCGCAGAAACCAGGGCTCATGATTTGCCGGTACGATCAGGCGTTGCGCGCTGGGATCATAAGCCCCGCCGGTTCGGTTGGCGCCCCCATGCAAGCCGTAGAGGACGACATCGTAATTGAAAGACGGCGCAACGAAAGCGCCGAATTTGGCGCGCCGGGTTTTTATTTTTATATAGGCTGCATCCTCTTCCGTGTCGTCGCGAAAATCTGTTTCCGGATTGATCTGGATCTGTGCGACGGGCTCAGGGACAAGGATTGTCTTTTGGACGGGAGATGCCTGTTCTCCGGCAACATCGGAGGGCGGGGCGGTTATTTCAACCACGCTGTCCTTGTAGACCGGCTGGCCTGTCAGAATATCCAGAACTATGACATTTCCGGTTTTTGAGAGAGCGATGACACTTCTTTTCGGCTTACCAGCGACGTCAAATTCGGCGATAATCGGCGCGCCCGCCAGATCAAGATCCCACAAGCCATGGATGGTTTCCTGAAAATGCCACTTTATGTCGCCGGTAAGAGCGGAAATTGCAATCAGGCTCGAGGAATAATCGATGTCGTAGGCCCTGTCCCTTCCTATTAATCCACCGGCATCGCTGGTTACAACAAACACAGTCTCGGTCTTCTGATCATAGGACAGGCCGGACCAAATGCGGGGAGACAAATTGCCGCTGCTGATGGTCGTCGTCCAGACTTCATTCCCCGTTGCGATTTCGAAGGCCTGAACCCCCTTATTCATGGTCGCCACAAAAAGATGGGTCTGCGAAAGAACCGGCGGCACGACACTGGTGTGAGATTCAAAGATGCCGTTCTTTCCAATATGTGCGGCGCGGCTTCCATCCGTTGAATTGAGCGCATAGACGCCCTGCGATGTGGGGATGAAAAGAACCGATTGCCCGGCGATAACCTGACTGGTTATGCCCCGTTTTCCAACCGGAGACGGCAGTCTTTTTTTCCAGATCTGTTCGCCGGTTTTCGGATCCAGGCCCAATACAGAACCAAAGACGGAGGGTGTTGCGATAACGTCGCCGGCAAATATGGGAGTGGCCTGGTTGACCGAGAACCCGGCGTTTGGATTGCCGGAAAAATTGTAAACCCAGGCTCTTTCCAGATTCTGGACATTATCTCTGTTGATGAGATCGAGTGTTGAGTAACGGCTTGACTGGTTATCGGAATAGCTTCGATAGCCGTCGGTCTGCTGCGCAGCGGCGTGCAAAGCCATGCTGGCAAAGCAAAAGGAAAAAACGGCAGGCAACAGAGACACGTTTTTTAAACGAAGACAGGAAGCGGTCATAAGGCTGGTACTGTGTCCAATTTTCAGCAGGTTCTTAAACCCCGACTAGACCTTAATTTGCTGTCGGAGTAAACAGGGAAAGGGAGGCTGGCTTGCTCCACCAACTGACTGAACCGGCCCGTATTGAGGGGTTTTCTAGTACACTTCCGCTTTCGCCTTTGCGTACCATTCCGCGTAGGCATCAGTTGGCAAGACATTGACGTTGGTCTTCATCAGGCTATGTCTTGTCCCGCACAGGACACCGCATATGGCAACAGATGAGCCTGCTTTCTGCGGCTGAAACCGGACCGAGGTTATCTGACCGGGCAATACGTCCTCTTCAATTCCAAATTGATCAACGGAAAACGAATGGGCCACATCGCCACTGGTCAAATTCAAAATAACCGTTTGGCCAACCGGGACGTTGAGTTGATCAGAGATAATGCCCTGGCCGTAATCAAATTTCCAATACCACTGGTAGCCGGTTACCTTGATCTCAAGGGCGTTTTCCGGCGCTTGCCGAAACAGGCCCCAAACGGAAAATCCGCTGTACAGGCTCAGAGAAACAACCAGCACCAGCAACGCGAAGGGGACAAACAGGAACGCCAGCATTTTTGAACGGGGTTTCACGGCCATGGCTGCGCCATATCATCATTCGATCCGCGGACTGCCTGCCGACTGTCGCCTGCCGGCGCAGAGAAGGCTGGCAAAGCGGCAGGAAGAGTGCCCGAAAAGGTGTAAATTGAGATCACGAGGTCACCACTGGAAGGAGGGTAAGATGTTATTTCTTGAGGGGATTAACAATCGTCTGGACAACTTCGTGCAGCACGTCGCGCACCTGCTTTTCGTCACAGCCCATGAGCAGGGCATCTTCCAGCACGTCCTGGCATTCCTGGCGCAACAGGTTCAGGTTATCGTTGAGCAGGGCGATCTTTTCGGCGCAGGAAACCGGTGTGCCGTCCGGTTGCGTCCAGGTGATTTGTGATCTGTCTTTGGTGGGGCGCATGGCGGTTCCTTGAGACGACTGTTCGTTCACAGATAAGTCGGTTTATTGCAGATGTCGATAGCCTAACGCAACTGTGATCGCGGATGCCGCCTCGTGAGAAGTCACAACTAGCCGGCCTGTTGCTCCAGGCCTTCGCCCGGCCACGGCAGGTCATCGTCTGCCGGCCTGTCCGGGGGGGCCAGGGCTTCGACCGTCTGGGTAACCGTTAATCCGGGAATATCCTCGTCAGCCAGGGCTTCTTCCCAATCCAGCTGGCTGGAATTCCGGGGCTGATAGAATTCCACCATGTCCTTTGCGCGATCAAGATTTTTTGCCGTGGTAATGGCTAGCCGCTGTTCGCCATGCATCTGATAAATCGCCAGCGCCTGTTCGAAGGCAGCGACGGAGGCTTCCAGGCGCTCGATGCTGCGGGTTTGTTTTCCCAGCAGAAACAGCGCGCTGCCCAGATTGTTCTGGCTGGCAGCCCACAATTTTGGCATCTGCTGGCGGTCCCGCACCTCAAGAACACTCAGGCAGGCATTTACCGCTGTTGCCAGGGCATCGGGGCTTTGCAGCAAGCCGCCAAGAATTTGTGTGGCCTGGGCGAAATTGCTCATGATCTCGGCCCAGCGCGCCGGTGCATCGTTGCGTGTATAAACGCGCAACGCCGCCTGAAAACATTTAAGGGCCCGGCGCAACGTTGCCGTGTCGCCGTCCTCGAACCCCCGGCGGTAATAGATCAGTCCCAGGCGGTTCTGGATGGCTGCCCAGATTCGACCCTGGCGCCGGGCATCAACAGATATCAGGGTTTCTTCCAGTTCCGTTTGCGCGACGTTCAGCAATGCCGGGTCCTTGTTGCGCTCGGCCTCGATGTGGTTGATGCTGGCCAGGTGTTTCTTGACCTGCGCCCAGTCAATGGGCGTCGCATCCCGGCTCAGGCTGCCCAGTGCCGACCGGTATTGATTTGCCGCCTGCGCCAGCAGGGTCGGATCGTAGCCAGGGCGTGCCGTCGCTGCGATGGCATTTCCGTAGCACAGGTACAGGCAGGCTTTTTCCCGGTCCGAGAAGGCCGGCGGTACCATTTCGAAAGCGGTTTCGGCAAGGGCAATGGAATTTGCCAGCGCGGTGGCGCGCAATTTCTTCTTTTCCGGCACCAGCGGCAGGACAGCGGCCAGACAGACAGTACGTAACAAATCGGCCATAGCCCCTTCAAAATGCGTCGGCAGGGCCAGGGTCGTTTCCAGATCAAAGGCCCCGGGGGCCTGCTGATCCCAATTGAGGTGAGTGACGAAATGCAGGTGCATGACGTTTCCGTGTTCGGGCACATGCCCCCAAATCAGGAGATCGGCACCCTGATTGTTCAAATAGCGCCTGGACGCAATGGCAAGGCGTTCAAGTTGCTGTGCGATATCTGCTTCCGGATTAATCGACAGCACTTTTTCAATACTGCGGGTCTGTATTTCGGGGGTATTACCGATCGCAGAAATCAGATGCCGCGAATGCGCTTCTCCTCCTTCGCCTGAAAGCCGGGCAACGCGGATACCGATGCGGCTGGCATCCGTTGCCATGCCATCCATGAGCCGGCGAAGAAGGCCGGGATTGCTGTAGGCCGCGGGCCTTTCCGGATTGTCTGCGGATGCGGGTTTACCTGAGAAACTCTGGATCAGCCGGGCGATCAATCCGCTCACATCGGCCGGTGTCTGTGGTACGGGTGCCGGCAGAATGGCGGATTGTGCAATGCGCACAACGGTCCGCCCGTTGGCCCGTGCCGTAAAGATGCGAATTCCGCTTTTTGTGTCAACCGCCGTGCCGAAATGCTCGCCCGGCTGGATGCTGCGTTCGCGCGCATATTTGCCGTCGCGCTTGACCAACAGATCAACGCCGCCGGAAATCAGCTCAAGTGCAGCGTCTCCGGCTTCTCCTTCCCGGAAGATAACAGCTCCATCGCTATAGACTTTTTTGCTCTGCTCCAATAATCGGTTCCGAATGCCGTTGTTCGCGTTGATCCCGGCCACACAGTCTGCGCGTGACAGTACAGACTCATGCTATCAGAGACATCCTACTGAACGGTTAACGTGTGGCCGATTTACGGCATTTATCGGAGTCGCACCGGCTGCGGGGGGGCTATGCCCAATTCGGCGCGCAAGGCTTTGCGTACATCGCTGAAGACCTGGTCCCAGTTGCCCGGCTGGGGTTGGCGAAACAGGCGCATGGACGGATACCAGGGGGTTTCGCTGGTGTTATATCCCCACCGCCAGTCGGCCGCGAACGGGACAACAACCCAGACCGGTTTGCCCATGGCCCCGGCTAAATGGGCGACGGAGGTATCCACGGTAATGACCAGATCGAGCTGGCTGACCAGCGCCGCCGTATCAGCGAAATCATTAAGCCGTGAGGCCATATCAATGACCAGTGCTTCGCAACCGTTTTCCTTGATATCGGACTCCCGTCCGCCCTTCTGCAGGCTGTATATATTGACCCCGGGAATGCCCAGAAGTTCAATAAACTGTTTGAAATCACAGGAGCGGTTTTTGTCGTTCTGATGTGTCGGCCGCCCGGCCCAGGCGATGCCAATTTGCCGCTGGTTCTCCATCGATGGCAGTAACTGCACGGACTGCCCGGGTGGCGGTGACATATAGGGAATGTCAGCCGGTATGGTGGCCTGTGTCGTCTCAAACAGGCGCGCCAATGTCATCATCGGTATATAGGCGTCGAACCGGGGCAGGGCGGAGCCCCGGTTGATGACCTTGTCGGCACCCTTGACCGTCGACATCAGGCGTGCCAATTCCGGCTGTGTTTCAACCACCACCGTACTCACCCGTTCCTTGACCAGGGGAATATAGCGGGCAAACTGAATCATATCGCCAATGCCCTGCTCCTGCTGGATCAGCAGAGTTTTTCCCTTTAGGGGAGAGCCATCCCACAGCGGCTTTTCAAGCACGCGGGGCGGGCTTCTGTCGAGCTTCCAGCGCCATTCATATTCGGCAAATCCACGGCTCAAATCGCCCATGCCAAGCAGCGTCAGCGACCGGTCCCAGCGGCATTCCGCATGATCGGGCTTCAGGCGCAGGGTTGTCTCAAAGGCCGCCAGGGCCTGTGACGGCTGGCCCAGATCGCGCAAGGCAAGGCCCAGGTTATAATAGGCTTCAGGGTTTTTCGGATCGAGTTTAACGGCCTGCTGATGGCTGGCCACCGACAATTGCAGGCGTCCCAGGCCCCGGTAGGCATTTCCCAGGTTTGAATACACACCCGGATGGTTCGGGCGCAGGACCAGACAGCGCCGATAACAGGCGACGGCGGCTTCAAGTTTTCCGGCCGAACGCAGGGCGACGCCCATGTTGTTGTACACATCCGGAATTTTTGGATTCAGCAGCAGCGATTTGCCATAGGCTTCGATGGCGGCACTGACCTCGCCTTTTTGATGATGGTCGATGGCCACATTGAATATCCGCGCCGCTTCACGTTCGCGCAAGGCCAGCTTTTGTTCCGCTGGCAACGCTTTCCAGAGAGCGGCCTGGGTTTCTGCGGAATCGCTGGCGGGCGCCGGTTGGGGTGCGGCCGGACGTTTCAGGGTGACACCGGCGCTTCGACGCGGGGACGGCTTTCCGGGGCTTTTTTTCGCACCGTCAGATTTTGCCACTGGCTTGCTTGTTTTCGCCATTCATCCCCCTGTGATCAGTAGCCTGATGGCCACCGGGCTATCATACGCATATTTTCCGCAATAGTGAATCCCCATCACAGATGCGGCAAGACAAACGTAAATATAGGCGCATTGTCTTGCCTTTAATTTACGCTACAGGATATCGAGGACGGATTCCGGTGGCCGTCCCATCGCCGCTTTGTCGCCATTGACAACAATCGGACGTTCCAGTGCGCGCGGATGCGAAACCAGCGCCTTGATCAGCCCGGCGTCGTCTGCGGTTAAATCAATGCCTTCTTCACGGGCTTCCTTGCGGCGCAGGATATCCTGTGGCCGTTTTCCCATTTTAACCAGAATTTCGGTGAGTTCCTTTTCACTGGGCGGCGTTTCCAGATAGTTGATAACGGTCAGAGAAACGCCTTTGTCTTCGAGCAAAGACAGGGTCTGGCGTGACTTTGAACATCGCGGATTGTGGTAAATGGTAACGCCCATGTGACTTAATCCTCTGTAGTTGCGTCAAATCAAGGTCCTGGCCCGGCGAACAGCTGCCGCCTGCGCTGGCCCGGCCCGTTTCTATGTATACAAAATTATGACAAGGGCCAATAGGGCAGATTCAGGCAAAGACCCGGTCTGGGCAAATTAATCGGATTATGACATTATGCGCCGCATATTGCCCACAATAACCGGACGGGTCTGCCTTGTTTGATGAATGACCATAAGAAAGCAATGATGGAGACGGGCTTCTGGGGGCGTGCCGCTGCCGGAGCTTTGATCATGGCCGAAACCACAGGTCGGTTTTTGATCGCCCATCGTGCGGAAGGGACCCTGCAGCCACATACCTGGGGCACCTGGGGCGGGGCCATCGACAGGGGCGAAACGCCGGAGCAGACGGTATTGCGCGAACTGAAAGAAGAAGCCGAGTTTACCGGTGAAACAAAAGAGATATTGCCGTTGTATGTGTTCGAGCACCATTCCGGTTTTCGCTATAACAATTACCTGGTTGTTGTTGCCGAGGAGTTCGAGCCCATATTGAATTGGGAAATGAAGCATTTTGGCTGGTTTGATTTCGGTGGTTGGCCTGACCCGCTGCATTTTGGCCTGGAACGGTTGCTCAACGACGAACGGAGCCTGCATATCATGAAAAAGGTATCGCGCGGTTAACCCGGGTAATTATCGATTTTTGGCAGGTCCACATAAAAGACCGAGCCTTCGCCCAGGGATGATTCAAAGTTCAGGATCCCGTCCATGCTTTTAGCCAGGGAACTGCTGATGGCAAGCCCCAGTCCGGTTCCGCTTTGCCGGCGTGCATCCGAAGAGTCGATCTGGGTAAACCGTTCAAAAACATCGAACCGGTGTTTGTCGGCAATACCAATACCAAAATCTTTCACCGATGTGCGGATATGGGTGTCCGTATCGTCAACGGATATTTCAACAGGGCTTCCGATCGGCGAAAACTTGGCTGCATTTGACAGCAGATTGCGAAGAATCTGAACATAGCGGGTTTCATCAACGCGGGCCCACATGGGAGCGGTGGTTTCATTGAAAACAAACCGGATTGAGTAGGTTTGCGCCAGGCCCTGGCTGATATCGACGGTGGATTTTGCCAACTGTCCAATTTCCACCGGCGCTGCACTCAATACCATTTTTCCGGCGATGATTTTCTCGTAATCAAGGAAGTCATTCACCAGGTTGACCAGGGCATCGCAATTGCGCATCGCCATGTCCAGAAGGGACTGATTGTCCTCAGTCTGGTTGGATATAACACTGGCGTTGAGCAAGCCAAGGGCTCCTCTGATCGAGGTCAGGGGAGTTCTCAGTTCATGGCTCATGGTCGCCAGGAAATCGGTTTTCGCCTTATTGGCGGTTTCAGCCACATGCAGGGCATGCAGCGTTTCTTTTTCTGCGGCGAGCAGTTTTTCGTGCATTTCGAGCGTTCGGTCCTGCTCCAGCAGCCTTAATTTGGCACTTGCCATGGCGGCAACTGTGGTCAGCGTTTGCAGATGCGTGTCGGTAAAGTGGAAGGCTGTTGGCGATTCGCTGTCAATCACCCCAAACAGCCGACCGTCAGCAACCAGGGGGACACAAATTTCGGACTGTGCAATGCCGATGTCCGGAATATATCGATCATCCTTTGACAGGACATCAATAACCAGGGGTTCCTGAAACTGGGCGACATGGCCGGTGATTCCCTGACCGATCCTTATTTCCAGGGGATTGCGAATCTCTTCCGATGTGGGGTTTTTCAACTCACCAATGGCGGCTGTCTGGCGTAATACTTCCTTTTCTTCGTCATACAGATATACCACGCAATCGTCGAAACCCAGCGGACCGACGACTTCACGGGCAATAAACCATGCCAGTTCATGCTTTGTCGGAATGGCAATAAGGCGCAGGGCGAAGTTATTAATGACTTTGAGTGTATCACGATCGTCAGTCATCGCCCGATACCCATTGTTAACTGCGTTTCCTGATCAAAACTTTGTGTTCAGGCATGGTCAGGTTAGCAAAAAACTTTTGCTGGTAAAAGAAAACCCGGTCCGGGCCCGCTGTTTATTACAGAACCACATCTTCTGCGATCTCCTCGAGTTCTGCAATGGAGGCGGCAGAAATAACCCGCAAGGCCGTTTGATAATCAAAACCGGCGCGGGCAAGGGCCGCAAGATCCTTTTCGAAACGCGCGTCGCGGGCGGGTTGCGGGCGAAAGGGGCCGAGCCGGCGGCGTTTGGCATATTTAACGGCCGCCAGCAGATTTGGATTGGATGAGAGTTCATGCAGCTTGCTGATCATCTGTTCGATGATCTCGCCATCGATCCCTTTCTGCTGCAGACGCTGGGCGATCCCGCGGGGCGAAACCCCGCGCCGGAACAGCGCCCGCATCCGCCCTTCCGCATAGATGCGGTCGTCGAGCAGGCCGGATGCGGTTAATCGTTCAATCAGATTATCGATCCAGCCGGAGGCTTCGTCGATATCTGTTTCATGGACCTGGGCCGCCCGCATGACCCGCCGCATGAGGACGCGTTTCAGGTTTTCACATGACGACGCATAACGCTGCAAATAATACAACGCACTGTTCCGCAATGACGTTTCAGTGATTTTGCGGGGGACCTTTGCGCGGGTTTGTTTCGGGTCGTCGGACATCGTTCAAGTTTGTCATGTGATATCTGGTCAGCCAAGGGCTTCCCCGCTATATAGAAAGCCGTCATCAATAACCTGAGCAGCCCATGTACGCGAGCGATGCAAACTGGATTGGCCTGTGGACCTTATACAAGCGGGAAGTCCGGCGCTTTCTGAAAGTCTATACGCAGACGTTACTGGCCCCGATGATCACGACCCTGCTGTTTCTGTCGGTGTTTGCCCTGGCGCTGGGCGGTGCCACGCGATTTGTTGGCGACATTCCGTTCATGCAATTCCTGGCTCCCGGACTGGTGATGATGGCGATCGCCCAGAACGCCTTTGCCAATACCTCGTCGTCGTTGGTGGTTGCCAAAGTCCAGGGCAATATCGTTGATACGCTGATGCCGCCATTTACCGCACATGAACTGGTTTTCGGTATTGCCCTTGGCGGGGCGACCCGGGGCGTCGTTACCGGTTTATTTGTCGGTTTGGTCATGATGGCGGTGGTTGGTATCTCGGTCCACCACGTCGGTTTCATTCTGTATCATGCGGTCATGGCATCGCTGATGCTCAGTTTGCTGGGGATGATCGGTGGCATCTGGGCTGACAAATTTGATCATATCGCCGCCGTTACCAATTTTATCATAACACCCCTGAGCTTTTTGTCGGGCACCTTCTATACCCTTGACCGCCTCCCCGAAATGGCCCAGATGATTGCCAAAATTAACCCGTTTTTCTATATGATTGATGGCTTTCGATTTGGCTTTATCGGCTATTCCGACAGTACCCTGTGGATCGGTTTGCTGGTTATGGCCGGGGTCAATATCTGTCTGTGGGGTCTGACGACCTGGATGTTTGCCACGGGCTATAAGCTAAAAGCTTAGGCAAACCCCTTATCCCCGTTGACATCTGCCCGTAACCTCAACATACTCCGCGGCTTTTCCGACATTTAGTGAGCAATTTTGCTCGGTCCCTCGGGGTAGAAAGGAAAATCCTGTGAACACAGCAGTTATGCAGACATACGCACGGTACGATGTTACCTTTGAAAAAGGTGAAGGCGTTTACTTGTTTGACACTGCTGGTCGACGCTATCTCGATTTCGGCTCCGGCATTGCGGTTAATTCTGTGGGCCATTGTCATCCGCATCTGGTGGCGGCCCTGAAAAAACAGGCCGAGACGTTCTGGCACTGCTCGAACCTCTATCATATTCCCGATCAGCAGCGTCTGGCTGACCGTCTGACGGCCAACAGCTTTGCCGATGCCGTGTTTTTCAACAACTCCGGCAATGAAGCCGTTGAGATGATGGCGAAGATCGCGCGCAAATATCAATTTGAAAACGGCCATCCCGAGCGTTACCGGGTGATCAGTATCGCCGGTGCCTTCCACGGAAGGTCCCTAGCCATGTTGGCCGCTGGAAAGCAGGAAAAGCACCTGCATGGTTTCGGCCCGCAGGTTGACGGATTCGATCAGGTGGCCTTTGGTAATCTGAACGAAATGCGGGCGGCGATCACTGCCGAAACCGCAGCCATCCTTTTCGAACCGGTCCAGGGCGAAGGTGGTATCCGGCCTCTGGATGTGGATTACGTCAAGGCCCTGCGTGCGATTGCCGACGAATACGGCTTGTTGCTGATGGCTGACGAAGTGCAAACCGGTATCGGGCGCACGGGTAAATTGTTTGGCTATCAGTATTTTGGTGTCGAGCCGGATGTGATGGCTCTGGCCAAGGGCCTGGGTGGCGGGTTTCCTGTCGGTGCGACGCTGGCAACGGCGAAGGTTGCCAGCGCCATGACTCCGGGCAGCCATGGCTCGACATTTGGCGGCAATCCGCTGGCAATGGCCGTTGCCAATGCGGTGCTGGATATTGTGCTGGCCGACGGATTTCTGGAAAATGTCATGGCAACGGGCAAAAAACTGCATACAGGCATGACCCAGCTTGTGCAAAAATACCCGACCTTGTTTAAGGAAGTGCGGGGCATTGGCATGCATCTGGGGCTGCGCTGCCAGGATAAGGTGGTCAACGGCACTGTTGTTGTTAAAGCCATGGCCAACGGCCTGCTGGTGGTTCCGGCCGGTGACAATGTGGTTCGCCTGATCCCGCCGATGATCATTACCGAATCCCATGTCAATGAGGCCATGGCCATCATGGAAAAAACCTGTGAAGATCTGCTGGCAGAAGGTGCGGGTGGATGACGGCGCCTAAACACTTTCTTGATATCCATGACCATGAATTAGCCGTACTGCGCACCATTTTTGACCGGGCCCTGGCGCTGAAAGCTGATTTGCGCAGCGGCGAGATCGACCGCTCAATGGTCGGCAAAACGCTGGTGATGATTTTTGAAAAACCATCAACCCGGACCCGGGTCTCGTTTCAGGTCGGATTCCAGCAAATGGGCGGTATGACAGTGGTTATGGGCGATCAGGAATCGCAGGTCGGGCGGGGTGAGTCCTGGGCCGATACCGCGCGGGTCCTGTCGCGCTATGCAGACGCCATAATGATTCGTACCGATGATCCGCAGAAATTACGGGAACTGGCGGAATATGCGACGGTGCCGGTGATCAATGGCCTGACCGATGCGTCGCATCCGTGCCAGATCATGGCCGATGTGATGACTTATGAGGAGCACCGCGGGCCGATCGCCGGACGAACCGTATCCTGGGTTGGCGATGGCAATAATGTAACCACAAGCTGGATCCACGCGGCAGTAAAACTGGGCTTTATCCTGAAAATCGCCTGCCCGGAAATCCTGCCGCCGAACGCCGGCGTGGTCGCCTGGGCCATCGAAAATGGCGCTGACATCCGGCTCGAGGAAACGGCGGAAGCGGCGGTCGCCGGTTCGGATCTGGTAATCACCGATACCTGGGTTTCCATGGGCGATGAAAACCCGGAACTGCGCCGCCAGGTCCTGCTCCCCTATCGGGTCGATCCGGCTTTGATGGCCAAGGCCGACCCCGACGCCTTGTTTATGCATTGTCTTCCCGCTCACCGTGGCGATGAAGTAACGGATGAGGTTCTGGATGGCCCGCAGTCGGTTATCTGGGATGAGGCGGAAAATCGCCTGCACGCACAGAAAGGCATTCTCAGTTGGTGTCTGGAATAACCGGCGCGGGTTCGGTACGCGCCCGCGACCTGCGGGTCGCCGTCGGCGATGTGCGGGTGGTTGAAGGCTGTGCTGCCAATGCCTGGCCGGCAACGATGGTCCAGCAAACGGACGGATGGCAGGTCCGTTATTCCCCCGGTGTAGCCAATCGAAGGGCCAATTCCGTGCTGCCTCTGTTCGATCACTCGGCGCAAAACCTGGCTGACCGAATTGGCGATGTGGAAACGTTTTACGGGCAGCGTCAATTGCCGTCGCGGTTTATGATCTCACCGGCGTCACAACCTGAAAATCTGGATGACGAACTGGAACGTCAGGGGTATCACATCGACGCCCCCACGCTTGTCCAGTGGTGTGCAACTGCAGATGTCACCGGACCCGACGGAGACAGTGCCGAAGTGGAACTGCTCGATGGACCAACCGAAGACTGGATGTCTGTCTATATGGAGGACGTTCAGGACCAGGGAGAAATTGCCCTTAAATCAGATCTGATCATGCGGATCGGGGCAGCGCATATTTTGGCCAAGATCAATGGACCCGGCGGTGCAGTTGCCGTTGGCCTGTGTGTTTATGAAAAAGGCTGGGCCGGCATTTTTTGCATGCACACGCTGCAAAGCCATCGCCGCCGCGGGCTGGGCCGACAGGTTCTGGTCGAATTACGCGACTGGGCCCGTAAAAAGGGCGCGGAAAGAATGTATCTGCAGGTTGAATCTGATAATCCATCGGCCAGGCAGTTTTATCAAACATCCGGTTTTGTGACCCAATATGGCTATCACTACCGAACAAAGGAGACAGAGCATGCCATCGAGTGACCATCGGTCAGGCGATCAACAGATTTCTCCCGGGACCGGATTCGGTGATTTCATCCAACCCTTTCAGATTGAAGACCTGGGCCTGATGGGCCGTCTTGTCCGCTTGGACAGCTCGCTGGAATCGGCGTTCAAACGCCAGAACTATCCGGACGAAGTGGCCCAATTGTTGGCCGAAGCCATGGCCTTGACTGCCAGCCTGTCTGGAATCATCAAGTTTGACGGGATTTTCACCCTGCAGGCGCAAGGTGACGGGCCGGTTAATCTGCTGATGTCTGATATTACCAGTGATGGGGATATGCGCGGTTACGCCCGATTCCATGAAGACGGTGTGGCCAAGGCGATAGCCCGACCCGGAAGCATGGTTCCCAAACTGCTGGGCAAGGGCCATCTGGCACTGACGGTTGACCAGGGCCCGGAAACCGAGCGTTATCAAGGTATCGTTGAACTGGTCGGAGCGTCGGTTGCCGACTGCGCGCAGGCCTACTTCAGCCAGTCGGAACAGCTGGAAACGGCCATCATTGTCGTCTCCGAAATCAACGAGGGCGCGCAGCCCAGGTCCGCTGCGCTTATGGTGCAGAGAATGCCGGGTGAAACAGAAGATACCATCTCGCGCGATATGGAAGACGAAGCCTGGCACCGGGCCGTCGTATTAATGAGCAGTATCAAGGCAGATGAGCTATTAGGTGATGAGCTGAGCGCTTCCCAGCTGCTGTATCGGCTGTATCACGAGGATGGCGTTCGTCTGTATCCGCTCCGCGAGGTCCGCCACACCTGCCGCTGTTCCCGGCAAAAAGTCAGCAGCACACTGGCCTCATTCCCGCAGGCTGAAATTGAAGAGATGGCCGAAGACGGTGTGGTTACCGTCACTTGTGAGTTTTGCAAAACCGATTATCGATTTGGTAAGAAAGATGTGGCAGAGTTGTTCAAGCAAAATCTGGGAGTCTGAATGACCAACGGCTGATCCGGTAACTGTGTGACTGAGATGATATGAGGGAAAAATGAACAGAAAAATAATCGCCGCATTTGCCGTCTCCGCCCTGTTGATGGCGGGTGCGTGCTCAACGCCGGTAACGACGCAAACCTTGCCACAAATGAGTTTCACCCATCTGGGTGTGCTTAACTTCAATGTGGAATCAATTGAAATTGATAACCGTTATAAAGCCTCGAATAACAGCAGCCAGATTGAGGCGCGCTTTCCGACGCCGCCTGCAACGGCAATCCGCACCTGGGCGATTGATCGTTTCAAACCCGTGGGCCCGGCAGGCAGTGGGACCTTACGCATTGTGATTAATCAGGCGAGTGTCAAGGAGACCGATCTGAAACTCGAAAAAGGTTTCACCGCGACCTTCACCAAGCAGCAATCGAACCAATACGATCTGATCATGGATATTGCCCTGGAAATAATCGATGGGTCCGGAAAGCAGGTCGGTTTTTCTGCCGCAAAAGCGTCGCGTTCGATCACCACAGGTGAAGACCTGTCACTGAATGACCGGGATAAGCGCTGGTTTGAAATGACGGAGAAAGCCATGGCTGAGCTGAACGCGGAAATGGAATCCAACATTCGTCGCTATCTGGCCAGCTGGTTGCGGTAATCTGGAAGACATAAACAAAAAAAACCCGGGAAGCTTTCGCTTCCCGGGTTTTTTAATGCATGCGCCGACTTAGCGTTCGAAGGTAATTTTAACAACCCGGTTAAATTCTTCGTTGGTATTGTCAGGCGTTTTTACAGCTGGCTTTTCTTCGCCAAAGGATGTCCGCTCAACAGTCGCACGCGGAATACCTAGTTCCATCAGCGCATTGCCGACAGCCCCGGTACGGTGACGTGCCAGTCCTGCGTTGTATTTTGCATTGCCAACCGTATCGGTATGGCCTGAAAGCACAACTTTGCCCGGCTTATGCAGACGGAAATCAGCAAACGCCTGCTTGATAACAGTCATGGCAGCGCCGTCGAGGTCCGCGCTGTCAGTGGCAAAATAGACATGATAGGGGAACGGCAGCTTCATCATCGGCATGGGTTCTGGCATTTCCTTCTTCATCGCCATTTTCGGCGCTGGAGTTCCCAGAAGGGCATAGGCTTTTTCGAAGCCGTCACGACAGGCTGCAATGTCTTTTGGCTGGTTATTTTCTTCCTGTTCCTGCATCCAGCAATCAAACATGGCCTGCGCCCGTGCGGCGGCGGCGGGTGTCACTTCCGTGGCACCTTTCCATAATTTGTTTACCAGCTGGAGGCGGGCGTTCGCCAGATCACCCTTGGCGCTTTCCGGCAATTTACGCTCTTCAAGGGGCTGCGGGCCGACGCTTTCGCCCATGGCGGCCGATTTTGCCTTGTTAATGAAATACAAGGCGTCGTCACCATCGTCTTCTCTTTTTTCGGCCAGGGCCAGGGCGACATACTCCTGGTGCAATGCATTCTGGAACGCATTGCCTTGCGGTGCCATCATCGAAACCGTGTCTGTATCGACAAATTGTGAACAGCCAGACAGCAATAGCAGTCCGGCTGCAGCGATTGAATACATCTTGAATTGTCTCATGTGCGGGCTTCCTTTGTTCCATCCCTAATAGAAAATTATACATGGCACGCATCTTTTAATGGTTGCCTTGTAAAATTTGAAATGGACGAGTTAGGAAAGATATCCCCCCTCGACCGATGTGTGTGTCTCCCTGTATTCGATACTATGGGTGAACCATGCCGAAAATCAAGAGTTTGTCACAGGAATTTTCAACAAAGTCAGGCGAGACGGAGCCGGAAAACGCCAGTATCTTGCCAGTCCGGCGACGACTTTCAGGGCGCGGGGCCTTAGCCCCGCCAAAAGGTTCGGCTAAACAGGACGATAACGGTGAATAGCTCCAGCCGGCCGAGCAACATCCCGCCAGTCATTAACCACTTGGCAGCATCGGGAAGCGACTGGAATGTGCTGCTGGGGCCGGCGACCGGGCCCAGGGCAGGACCGACATTGGCAATTGAAGTGGCGGCAGCTGACAAGGCGGTGAGAAAATCCAACCCGAGCAGGCCCAGGGCAAACGCCAGGATGGTGAAAGTCAGAAACCACATAAAAAAGAAACTAAGTACCGAAACAATGACTTCGTCCGATATGGGGCGTCGGTTGTAATAAGGGATAAAGACGCCGCTGGGCTGCAGCAAATGGCGTATTTGGGTGCGCGCCGAGGCATAGAGGATCTGAAACCGGAAAATCTTTATCCCGCAGGTTGTCGAACCGGCGCAGCCGCCGATAAACATGATCAGAAAAAACAGGGGATTGGCAAAACTTCCCCAGTTGCTGAAATCATCCGTTGCGTAGCCGGTTCCGGTGATCATCGATACAATATTAAACGATGCCAGCTGCAAAGCCCGCAACGGATAGACATTGTTCGACAGCCATAACCAGCTGGCGGTAATAAGGATAAGCACAAGCACCGTGGTCAGGAACCACTGGACCTGACTGTCGTTATACAGGGCAGAAAAATCGCCCTGCAAGGTGCGTAGAAAAAGAATAAACGGCAAGGCGCCAATTAACATACCGAAAGTGGCAATGGCATCGATGGCAGCACTGTTGAAATGTCCGAGCGAGGCGTCTGATGTTGAAAAGCCGCCGGTCGCAACGGTTGTCATGGCGTGGGCAACGGCTTCAAAGCCGGTCATGCCGGCCAGCCAGTAGGCGATCATCCAGATTACGGTCAATATCAGATAAATAACGGAAATGGCTGTCGCAATCTGGGCGGCGCGGGGAAGCGCCTTGTCGGACTGGTCCGAACTTTCCATGCGGAACAGCTGCATGCCGCCGACTTTCAGCATCGGCAGCACAGAAATAGCCATGACGATAATTCCGATACCGCCAAGCCATTGCAGCAAGGCCCGCCACAGCAAAATGCCCGAAGGGGCGATGTCCAAACCGGTTATAACCGTCGAGCCTGTTGTTGTCAGGCCCGACATGGATTCAAACAGGGCATCCGTGTAACTGAGGTCGATGGATGTGAAATGAAAAGGCAGCGCCGCAAAAAAAGCCAGGGCGATCCAGGACAATGTTGTCATCATGAAGGCTTGCCGGATGTTCAGTTTCGTGCCGTCGCTCCGGCTGGTCAGGGCCATGCCGACGCCGACAAACAGGGTGATGCTGGCGCAAATGGCGAACACTTCCCAGTCCGGATGCCCGTTCATGAAATCGACGAAGGCGGGAATGCACATAACCACAGCCAATGAGGCGAGCAATGTGCCTGATACCAATACGATAGGTCGAAAATCCATCTGTTGATCCGCCGCTAACGCGGTTCCTCTGCTACAAAATCCGGCCCATTCCCCGGCCTTCGCACGCAGACCTTATCCGTGCGTTTATTCGGTTTGTCAAAATGGATGCATATGCCCGAGGCCATGATCAGTGATCTGGGAGGTCAGGTGAAAGGGGCTTCACGATGACTGGGACTGCCAACCATATTCAGAAATTCGCGTCGGGTCGACGGATTGTCCCGAAATTCCCCCAACATTGTACTGGTGACCATGGAAACCCCCGGTTTGTGAACGCCACGTGTGGTCATGCACTGGTGCGACGCTTCAATGACCACGGCTGTCCCTTTCGGGCGCAATATTTCATTGATGGTGTTGGCGATTTGCGAGGTCATTTTTTCCTGAATCTGCAAACGCTTGGCATAGGCTTCGACCAGCCGCGCCAGTTTTGATATGCCGACAACCCGCCGGTGCGGCAAATAGGCGATATGGGCGCGCCCGATAATCGGGGCCATGTGATGTTCGCAATGGGATTCAAAGCGGATATCACGCAGCAGCACGATTTCGTCGTAGCCTTCAACTTCCTCGAAGGTCCGTTCCAGCAGGGCCTCGGGATCAGCCGCATAACCCTGGAAAAATTCCTCATAGGAGCGGACAACGCGGCTCGGGGTATCGACCAGCCCTTCCCGATCGGGATCGTCGCCGGCCCATTTGATAAGAGTTCGGATAGCCGCTTCGGCCTGCTGGCGCGTAGGCTTATCAATATCAGACCGATCGACAGGTATATCCACTTTCCAGTTCCTTCACATTACAGACGTCGATAATGGAAATGCTACTATATATCCCTGACGTCAAGATTTGAACAGCCCGCAGGACCGCCGCCCGGTATTTGGTCAGGCAATCAACCCCGGTTTTGCAAAGCGATGACCCGCCACCGGGTTTCCTGATTAGTGCAGCGCCCGGCGCTGTTGCGGGCTGTCGAGTGAAAACGCCGGAACCACGGCATCAAAGACATCGCCACCTTCGGCGACCACATGAAAACTGCCCGACATGAAACCAGATGGTGTCGAGAGCGGTGTACCGCTGGTATATTCAAAGACATCGCCAGGCTGGAGAACCGGTTGCTGGCCGACCAGCCCGTCGCCGACCACTTCGTGGGACTCGCCTTTGATATTGGTTATTTTCCAGTGACGGATGAGAATTTGTACGGATTGATTCCCGACGTTTTCGATCTGCACATGATAGGCCCAGGTAAACCGGCCATTGGCAGGCTCCGACTGGTCTTCCAGATATTCCGGATTGACGGAAATGGAGACTCCGCGGGTTGTTTGTTCGTACATAGGTTTCGCTGGCATGGTCTTCAGTCATTCCTTCTGCCTGTTCGGGCAATCCCAGTTTGTCCGTGTATGGTACCTGTAGATGGCGTTTTATCACAAGGTTGGATTCCCGTTTCGTCGAATTATTAATGGATTCCACGGATCAGCCGGTATTCCTTTTATCCGAGAATAACTTATTCGGCGGCTGATCGTGCGCGGCTCTGATGGTGGATGGACCAGGGCATGATCGCGACCCCGGCCTGATGGCGCTCACCTTCGGGCAAAACATCCATGTTCGGCCAGTATCCATCAACCAGGGTTTTTGCATAGGCGCCGGCGAGATGGAGGCTGTTCATGCGATCGGCTGCCGCCTGATGGTCATAGGAAAGGGCATGCAGATCAACCCGGATCCCGTCACGCACCGGTGTCAGCGCCGTGAACCAGGTTCTGGCAGTGCCGTCGTTGGCGGGCATCCCGATAACACCGGCGTTCAGCCATAAAACATCAGCCAGATCGTCGGCAAAGGGCAGCCCGCAATGGCCGCCAACGACAACGTCAACGGCACCCGAGCCGGCCAGGGTCGCGATTTCCTGGCGCTTGATGGCGGCGGGCGTGGAGGCGAATATCCAGCGGCTCAGATCGTCAATGCCGCCGTGGATGACGGCCACATGCTGACCGGACATGGCAAAGCGGATCTGGCGGGGCAGGCTTCGCATCCAGGCCCGGTGGGCCGGTGTAAGGGTGCTGTTGGCATGGGCGTACCACTGGCGGGACAACAGATCGCAGGCGCTGCCGGCATCAAAACCACATCCGCAATCATCACCCTCAAAGCCAAAGGATTCTTCACAATTCCCCATGACCACCTGCATGCCGGATCCCATAACCAGGTCCGTCGTTGCCGCCGGGTCTCCGGCATAGGCAACCACGTCACCGGTGCAGATGATGTTGGCCGCAGCGATCCCCAGCGCCGCAGCGCTGCGCATCAGGGCTTCGGTTGCCTGCAGGTTTGAATAGGGCCCGCCAAACAACAGGACCGGCTCATCCAGCGAGCCGAGATTCAGGATGGAGGGTGTGGTCATTGTCAGTCCGGACTGCACGAGGCGCCGCCAAGCACACAAAACTTGGCGCAATGGGGGTGATTAAGGTGAACCTTTTTGGGTGACAGGGCCAGATCCTCGCCCATTTCAAAAGCCGGATCGTAGGGTAACAGGGTACAGGGAACGACAACCGGGCTGGCGGCCCCCTTGCGTTTGACGATCATCCGCGACGACGCGCACATCATGGTTTCCGGCGCGACACCCAGAATTTCCCAGCAACTGACGGTAATTTCCGGGACGTCCAGTTTGCCGTCCATTTCCGGGAACAGAACCAGCTGCCCCGGCGCGTTGACGTCAATGGCAATGTTTTCGGACTGAAACAGGTGGGCGTAGCCGTTGCGTGCCGACTCCTGGTCTTCATCCCAGCAGGTTCGCCCGGCAACGGCCAGACTGAAGCCGCTTTTCGACAACCAGCGCAGTCCTTCAAGCATGGGTGCCCAGCTTCCGGGGCCGCGTTCCGTCTCGTGCCGGGTTTGTGTGTAATGATCCATGGAAACACGAAGGCTCAATTGCGCCCCAAACTGGCTTTGCAGCTTGCTCAGCCCATGGCGCTTATGGCGCATGGGTTTCATGGCATTGGTCAGCACCAGGGCTTTGAAGCCACGCGCTAAAACCTGTTCGAGCATGGCCAGCATATCGGGATTCATAAAGGGTTCGCCACCGGTGAAGGCGATTTCCTCAACCGCGTAACCCTGATCGGCGATCTCGTCCAGATAGCGGGTGACATCGGCCAGCGACAGATAGGCCAGGGCGTCATTTTTTGGACTGCTTTCCATATAGCAGTTGGCGCAGGTGATATTGCACAGACTGCCGGTGTTGAACCAGAGTGTGCGCAGATGGGTCAGGGCAACCACCGCACGTTCCTCGCCTTTTGCCGTTACCATGGGATCCTGGAATTTGGTTGGCGCAAGGTAATTCATTTCGGGTAACGTGCCTTCCGGCATGACTGCGCCTCCTTGATGCATAGGGTATCGAGCGTTCCCCCTATATGTACGCATTGGCGCCGATTATCACCAATCAAAAAAAAGTTACATCGGCGCGAGCGCCGTCAGTCGACAGCGGATTGTGGTAAATGAATGGTAATCCTGAGCCCGCCCTGTGGTTTGTTTGCCGCCTGGATGTCTCCGCCATGGCCGCGCACAATGGATCGGGCAATCGCCAGCCCCAGGCCGATTCCGCCGGTTTCCCGGCTGCGCGAGGTCTCGAGGCGGACAAAGGGCTCGAACATGTGCTCGATTTCCTGTTCAGGTATGCCGGGTCCGCTGTCTTCGATGACAATGGCATGGTCAGTGCGGTTTTTCGAATCGCCCGGGATCAGTGTCGCTGTCGCCGACAGGCCATAGGTAATGGCATTTTCCAACAGGTTGCGAATGGCCCGCTTCAGGCTTACCGGACGCCCGGTGATGACAAACCGCTCCGGGCCTGTGTAGCTGCAGGTTTTTCCCTGATCCTTAAAATCATTGACCAGGCTTTCGATCAGGGCCGCCAGATCTGTCGGTCGCGTGTCCTCGGTGCGGGTTTCCTCACGGGCAAAGATCAGCGTTGTCTCAATGATCGTCTGCATTTCGCTGAGGGTTTCCAGAATCTCGGCGCGCAGCTGTTCATCTTCAATAAATTCGGCGCGTAGCCGCAGTGATGTCACGGGCGAGCGCAAATCGTGGGAAACGGCGGCCAGTAAATTGGTCCGGTCCTCGACAAATGTTTCGAGGCGGCTGCGCATCCGGTTGAAGGCGCGGATCGTTCGCTGCAAGTCTTCGGGGCCCTCTTCCGCCATATCCGGCGTCGTTTCGCCGCGACCGACCGCATCGGCGGCCATCGCCAGGGTGGCCAGGGGCCGGGTGATCCGGCGAACTGATAAGATCACGGCACCGATGATCATCAGGATCGAAAGGCCGAGCGCCAGCAGGGATTGCAGGGCCCAGGAGGATTTCCGGTTGGGTGTCTGGGTTGCCGCATTTAGCCACTGGCCGTTGCCCAGTTGCACCGACAACTGAATGCCCCAGCGAAAATGCCGCCGCCACTGATTGCCGTCCCGGTGATGTTTCAGAAATTCATTTCGGTTTTTTTCCGCGTGATCATCCTCTTCCTCCTCCGGCTCGCTGTCCCGGCTTAAAAACCGGCTACTCAACCCGAGCCTGACATGGACGTCTGCGTTCGGGTTATCGAGCATGGCGCGCAACCGGCTGGCGATCAGCAGTTCGCGCCGGGATCGCGGCGGATTGGCGGTGGCACTTGCGTCGGAGATCGAAAACGCGACAAACGGGGACTGGGCATTGTCCATGACCTGGTTTTGCAGGTCGGTCGGGCTGACGTTCAGCAGCCGCGCAATGGTTGCTGTCCGCGCCAGGACCTCGCCTTGTGTCGCCGATTCGAGGGCTTCGCGGCGTTCATCGGCCAGGATGATAAGGGCAACCAGATGCCCGCCCAACAGGGCAATCAGGATAAGGCTGATCAGTTGACCGGACAGGCTTCTGGGAATGAGGCGTTTCAACAGTCCCATGGTCAGTGGAGTTTTGCCTGAAACCGATAGCCACCACCCCAGACGGTTTTGATGAGCTGCGGCGACTTGATGTCGGCCTCGATTTTCTTGCGCAGGCGACTGACCTGGTTGTCGATGCTGCGATCAAAGGCTTCGGCATTGCGGGACTGGGTCAGGTCCAGCAGCTGTTCGCGGCTGAGAACCCGTTCCGGATAGCTTAAAAATACGCTGAGCAGTTTAAACTCACCGGTGCTCAGGGGTATGGTTACGCCATCAGCGGCAATCAGTTCGCGGCGCTTGCTGTCGAGAATCCAGTCATCGAATTTGATCTGATCGCCATCAAGGGTTCCATGCTCCGGTGGCAGGCTGTGAAAGCGCCTGAGCACGGCTTTAATCCGGGCCAGCAGTTCGCGCGGGTTGAACGGTTTACTGACGTAGTCGTCGGCACCCATTTCCAGGCCGACAATGCGGTCGGTTTCTTCGCTCATGGCGGTTAACAGGATGATCGGGATCTGCGTGGTTTCGCGCAGATGCCGACATAGGGACAGGCCGTCTTCACCGGGCATCATGATGTCGAGAACAAGCAGGTCAATGGCGTTATCCTTGATGAACTGGCGGGCTTTTGCCGCTGACTCCGCCTGGCTGGCGCGATAGCCGTTTTTCGTTAAATAGCGGGCCAGCGGCTCGCGAATATCGTGGGCGTCATCAACAACCAGGATATGGTCAGATTTAGTCATGGCGGTAGTTTTACCGGTTTGGCGACGAACAGCTACCCCTATTTTGTATCAATCTGTCGCAATGGCCAGCCATGGCACAGGTTGCGACCAAATGGCGGGTTTGCTGACAAACTTCTGCGACATCTGCGGTGTTTAATCCTTGCTACGAACCCAAGTGAATTAACCACCAGATAAGGAATGACCAATGAAACGTCGTACAAAAATTACCCTCGCTGTTGTTACCGCCGGATTGGCTTTTGCTTCCGCCAGTGCCGTTGTGGTTGCCAAGGAGAAAATGCGCGGCCACAACGCTGTCATGATGGCCGAAGGCGGCCATCATGGTAACGGCAATCAAGGCCGATATGGCGCCATGCGTCAACAAATGACCAAACTGTTTAACGAGCATGATGCCAACAAGGACGGTGCGGTTACGCAGGACGAAGTGGATGGGGTGCGCAAGGCAACCCTGGATAAGTTCGATACCGACAAGGACGGCAACCTGTCGCTTGCTGAATTTGAAAGGCTGTGGCTGGAGCGCATGAAATCGCGCATGGTCGACAGCTTCCAGCGTCTTGATGACGATGGCAGCGGCACTATAACAACCGATGAGTTTATTGCTCCGTTCGGCAGCATCATCAAAAGCCACGATATGGACAACGATGGCGATGTGGATGAAGAAGAGCTCAGCAAACATATGCAGGGCCGTGGCAAGGGCCGTAAAGGCCAAGACCATGACCACGACCACGACCGCGGTGAACGCCATCACAACCGCGACCGGGGTTAATTCCAGGTCTGTGGTTTAAACTGGAACAGGCGGGTGCCCGACAGGTGCCCGCCTGTTTCCGTGTTAACGGACGGCGTCTTCGGCGGCGCGCAGGAAGCGGACCGCATTGCTGGACAGACTGGGCCCCAGATAACCGCCCTCCTGGACCAGCAGGGTTGGCAGATCAAGGGCCATGATCCGGCTCGCCGCAGCGGCGAAACCGTCCCCGGAAAAAACCAGTTCCGACAGCGGGTCATCGGTCGCCATGTCGAATCCTAAGGAAACAACAACGGCGTCTGCAGCAAAATCCCGGGTTGCGGTGATCAGCTGATCGATCCCGGCTAGAATTGCGGCTTCGCCGGTTCCCTTGTCGAGCACCACGTTCAGCGACGCGCCCAGACCGGCGCCGGCGCCCCGCTCGTCTGCATAACAGGCAAAGAACGGCGGGTAGTCGCTGGGGTCCACATGGATGGACGCAAACAACACATCGGCACGCTCGTAAAAAATGTCCTGGGTGCCCTGACCGGCATGGGTGTCAATATCGACAATGGCGACGCGCTGGAATTTTTGGCGCAAATGATGGGCGGCGATGGCGGCATTGTTGAAATAACAGAACCCGTTGGAATTGCCGCGGCTGGCATGGTGCCCGGGCGGTTGGCACAGGGCGTAGATCAGGTCTTCCCCGCCGATCAGGCGTTCGGCGCCGTCGATGGCGCATTGCGCTGACCAGTAAATGGCCTCTCTCGTCCCCTCGCTAACCGGGCAGGCGGTGTCCGTCGAATAATAACCCAGCTGGCCGACAATGCCGGTCGGGCAGCGGTTGCGCCCGTGGCTGATGTGGTAGTTGGGAACGCCGATGGTACCGGGTTCTCCGTAGGCCTGCCAGCGCTGCCAGGCGGTATCGAAAAAATCCACATAAGCGGGATCATGCACGGCCTTGATCGGGCTGGCCCCGTGGTCTCTGGGTTGCGTCAGTTGATGACCATCGGCCAGCAGGGCATCGCGCAACAGGATCGCGCGGGCCGGCTGTTCAGGATGGGCAATGATCCGGCCCTGGCGGAAATAGCTTTCCGGCGCATGCAGCAACTGGCGTTCATCGAACAGGATTTTCACGATTTACTCCTTATTGGTGGTTGCGAGGGACTGGTGCAAGCCGGCCAGCAGGTCCTCGGTGCTGGCATCGGCGGCCCGGCTGCAGGCGTCGAAGGCATCGATGATTGCAGTGCCGGCCGCAGTCAGGGTGGCACCACCCCCGGCCTTGCCGCCTTTTTCGGTTTTGACAACCGGCTGGCCCAGCGCTGTATTGATGGTTTCAAGCAGGAACCAGGCGCGCCGGTAGTTGATGCCCATATCCCGGGCGGCGGCTGAAATGGAGCCGTGTTTTCGGATGTTTTTCAGCAAACTGGCTTTGCCCGGACCAATGGCATCGTCACCGATCTTCAGCTTCAGGCGTAGCTTGATCTGGTCGCGTTTCAGGCGGGTGGTTTCAGTCACGAAAAAAACCTCTTGATTCCCATATGATAATTTGATCATATCGCTCCGATATGCCGTAACTATCCTATCGATAATTCTGGAAATAAAAAACCGTTTATGCGGCGGCGGATGTGGGAGTTCAGTGATGATGATTAAAAAATGGTTTGCGTTGGCCCTGGTTATGGCCGTGGCCGTGCCAGGTCTGGCCAGGGCAGAGGGACCGTTTATTACGGTTGCATCGACCACGTCGACGCAGAACTCCGGCCTTTTCAAGGATATCCTGCCGAAGTTCACCGCCGAAAGCGGTATCGAGGTCCGGGTCGTTGCCGTCGGTACCGGCCAGGCCATCCGTCTGGCGGCAAAAGGTGACGCCGATGTGCTGTTTGTCCATCACCGCCCGTCCGAAGAAAAATTTGTCGCCGATGGCCTGGGCGTCGCGCGCCTTGATGTCATGTACAACGATTTTGTGGTGATTGGCCCCGATGCCGATCCGGCGGGCATTAAGGGTCTCACCGATGCCGTGCAGGCGTTCACGAAAATAGCCGAAAAAAAGGCGATATTTGCATCGCGTGGCGACGACAGTGGCACCAACAAAAAGGAGCTGGGGCTATGGAAACTGGCCGGGGTCGACGTCAAGACGGTCTCCGGCTCCTGGTACCGGGAAACCGGCTCCGGCATGGGCGCCACCCTGAATGCCGCATCGGGCATGAGCGCCTACACCCTGTCGGACCGGGGTACCTGGCTCAGTTTCAAGAACAGGAAAGGCATTCGTCTGCTGGCCGAAGGCGATGCCCGGCTGTTCAACCCCTATGGGGTGATTCTGGTCAACGCCGCCAAACACCCCCATATCAAAACCGCTGAAGGCCAGGCGTTTATTGACTGGCTGGTTTCCGAAGCCGGACAACAGGCGATCAGCGACTATCAGGTGGGCGGCAAACAGCTGTTTTTTGCAAACGCCAAAGCGCCTGGCAGCAGTTAATCGGCAGCCGCAGCCCTGCGCACGTTTTCCGCGGTGAACGGGATCTGGCGCAGGCGGATGCCAACGGCGTCATACACCGCATTGCCAATGGCGGCGACGGTGGGGCCCATGGTGGCTTCGCCGGAACCGAGGAACGGCTGATCGGGGCGGTCGATAAGCACCGTCTCGATCTCCGGGACCTCGGCGAAACCGAGGATCGGGTAAGTCTCCCAGTCGCGGCTGGTGATTCCGCCACTATCGAAGGTGACTTCTTCTTTAAGTGACCAGCTGACGGACTGAATGAGGCCGCCTTCCAGTTGGCTGCGCAGCCCGTCCGGATCCACCACCTGGCCGGCATCGGCGGCGATAACCGCCCGGTTCAGGTGAATATCTCCGTTGTCCGAAACCGCAAGGTCCACATAGACGGCGGCAAAACACTTCTGGTTTTTATAGCGGGCGACGGCGATGCCGTGACCCTGGCCGTCAGTTTTTGTCCGGCTACGCCAGTTGGCTTTGGTGGCCGCCGCCTCGAGCACGGCGCGGGTGCGGGTATCATCGAGATGGGCCAGGCGAAAATCCAGCGGGTCCATGCCCTGCGCATCGGCCAACTCATCCATGAACGATTCCAGGGCAAAGACATTGCCATAGGCGGCCAGGGCACGCAGCGCCGATACCCGTAACGGCAGCTCTTCAACCAGATGTTTGACAATGCGCCGGTTGGCAAAATTATAGATCGGGTCCGCATTGCGGTGAATGCCGCCATGGGGCACCCGAGACGGTTTTGCCCTGGGCCGCAAAAACGGTTTTTCCAGATACCAGGCCGGCAGCAGTTGCGAGCATTCGCCATCGGCGCCGGGCCGTGCGACCTGGGTGTCGCTGTAGCTGTCGTGGCTCCAGTACGAAATTTTGCCCTGAGCGTCGAGGCTGGCCATGACCTCGACCCGCATCGCCGAGCCATAGGGCTCCCAGGCATGTTCGTCGTCGCGTTCCCATTTCAAAAGTACCGGACGGCCGGCGAGGGCGCGGGCCACCAGCACCGCATCAAGGGCCGCATCTTCCGCCGCATTATGGCCGTAGCAGCCGGGCCCTGGTGCGTGGATGACCTTGATCGCGGCCTCGTCCATGGCTAGCACATCGGCCAGGGCCCTGCGCAGGGG
>JABMNT010000176.1 GCA_013203595.1 Rhodospirillales bacterium | reverse complement strand
AGCCGGCACAACTCCATCGTTCCCAATGACCAGCACGCGCTGGAGGCTTTGCCCGGTGTCGGCCGCAAAACTGCAAATGTGGTCCGCAACATTGCCTTCGGCGAACCGACCATAGCCGTAGATACTCACATTTTCCGGGTCTCCAACCGAACCGGCCTGGCGCCGGGCAAGAACGTTGTGGTCGTTGAGAACAAGCTTCTGAAAGTCACGCCGAAGGCGTTTGTCCTGCATGCCCATCACTGGCTGATCCTGCACGGCCGATACACCTGCAAGGCCCGCAAACCGGACTGCCCCAACTGCGCCGTCATTCATCTGTGCCGCTACAAGGCGAAGACGGTGCTCTGAGAGGCCGTCCCTCTGGGTAGTTATTGCCGTCATCAGGCGCCTGCCAGGCACATTCTACCGCCCCGTCGATCTGCCGGCGCCCAGACATAACAGGGCCGCCTGTCTGCAAGCCGTTGGAAACATTAAGGATCTGTTAATACCTGAGATGCTACCCTGATTGGCATGTTTTATGCGTATCCAGTTAGATCGGTGTGCATTTAGGAAGAACAATCCAATGAAAAACAGCCCCTATCTCGACAGAATTCGCGATACCAAAGTTCTGCAAAAAATTGTCAACGACTACGAGTCCGCCAGGCCGGGCCGACAGCGCCGCCAGGCGGCCTTGTCTGCGGCCCCCCACCCGCGCATCGGCCTGGTTAACGGCCAGCTCTTATTTGCGCAGGATATCGATAATCTTGGTTTCCGCCTGGGCACTAAAACCGGCATCAACCAGCTCCTGAAAAACGTTGAGGGTGGCCGCGCCGATACCCGGGTTTAGACCCATTTTGCGGGCAAACCGAAGGCCATAATCGGTATCTTTCAGACGCCAGCGGGCCGAGAAAGCAATGTTGTTAGTATGGTCACCGGCGATCATCAGGGCGGCATTCCTGGCGACCTGCGGGCTGCCACAGCCGCCGCTGGCCAAAGCGCGGGCGACCAATGTCATATCCAGTCCGGCCCGTTCGGCGACGGCCAGGCCTTCGGCGGCGGCGGCGAGCTGGACCGAGCCCATGAGATTGACGATCAGCTTATAGGCGGTGCCAGCCCCGATATCGCCGAAATGCATTTGCCCGATGGAGATGGTATCGAGAAACGGTTGCGCCGCCGCGATGGTCGCGGCGCTACCACCTAAAAACAGGACCAGTTTGCCGGCTGCCGCTGCGTCGGGCAGGCCGGTGACCGGGCAGTCCAGGTAGGCATAACCGGCGGACCGGGCCCGTGCCGCCAGGTCATTCACCCAATCGTGGGAAAGCGTCGAACATTCGATGGCCAGGCGGCCCGGTTTGGCCGGTGCCGACAGGGCACCATCAGGCCCGCACCACATGGCTTCGGAAGCCGGATCATCACCAACCATGGAAAAAACAGCATCCGCGCCCGCCGCCGCTTCCGCCGGTGACCGGCTCAGCAATGCGCCACGCGCCAGCAGTGGTTCGGCCCGCGCCGCTGTTCGGTTGTAAACCCGCACCCGGTATCCTGCGTCCAACAGACGGCCGGCAATGCCACTGCCCATTTGCCCGGTGCCGAGGACAGCGATTTGTTTTGTCATGGACGACTCCTGTCAGGTGTAATCGCCTGGTGGCTGGAAAACCGCCAGCCAGGGGATTGCATTGTGACGGTGTTTGCGCCAAGTTCAAGGGGCCTGTGGGGGCGCTGGTTTTTACTGATAAATGCATACGTGGTGCGCGGGGCGGCCGGTGCCGGTCGCAGGGCAGTGCCACTTAAACATCTTTGGAGAGATTTCTGTGACTCAGATCAATATACAATTTACCCTGTTTTCAGCTTTTTATTCGCCGCTGATTTCAACCATGTCCGGCGGCTTTCTGCAGGCCGAAGGGCTCGAGCCGAACTGGTCCGTGGCACCACCGGGAAAATCGGCCATTGATGCCCTGGAGGCGGGCACGGCCCATGTCATCCAGTCGGCACTGAGCCAGGGTTTCATGTCTCTCAACAAGGGCGAAACGCCGACGGCGGTCCATTTCGCACAGGTCAATGAAATGGACGGGTTTTTTCTGACCGGACGCACGGCTGACAAAGACTTCACCTGGGACAAGCTGGAAGGTGCGGAGGTCGTTCTGTTTGGCGGTGGCCAGCCATTGGCCATGTTCAAATATGCCTGCCACAAGGCGGGCATTGATTTTGACAAAATCAAGGTCATCAATCCGGGTGGCGCTGCCGAGATCGACAAGGCCTTCCGGGCCGGCCAGGGCCAGTATGTCCAGCAGCAGGGGCCGTTCCCGCAACAACTGGAAGCCGATGGGGTCGGACATATTGTCGCCCAGGTGGGTCTGCCGATCGGGCCGAACGGATTTTCATCGCTGGCGACGACCCGGGCCTGGCTGAAAACCGATATGGCGAAGGCCTTTATCCGCGCCTACACGAAGACCCGGGTCTATATGAACGAGACACCGGCAGCTGACATTGCGGCGGCTGAAAAAGACTATTTTCCGGATATCGACGAAGCGGTTCTGGCCAAGTGCATTGCCACCTACCAGAAGCTGGGCTGCTGGACGCCGCACGTTGAAATCACCGAGGCCGCCTATCAGGCAACGCTTGATGTTTTCGAATACAACGGACTGCTGAAAGAGCGCTATGCCTATGATCTGGTTTGTGCCAAACCGCCGCCTGCTGAGTGATCAGGCCGCTTACTGATTGATGCCCCGCAGCCGGGTGCCGTGGCCTTTCGCGCGGTGCAGATCCTTTCAGGGGCGTCCGGTCGTCAGGGTAATTGTGGCGGGCCGCCGATGGTTCTGTATTTTTGTCGGGAACTGGCCTATTCTGTTTACGTATCCTCTTGATCTTTTTGTTCAAGCAGACCATCTACAGAGGAACGTGTTCGCTTCTTAGCAGGCCCTCAAGCGGGCCAACTGATCAACAAAGGTTCAATGATGTTTATTCAGACAGAAAATACACCCAATCCGGCGACCCTGAAGTTCCTGCCGGGATGTAACGTTATGGAAACCGGGACGGCCAATTTCACATCCGTGGACGAAGCCGCGATCTCGCCGCTTGCGCACAACCTGTTTGCGACGCCGGGAATCACCGGTGTGTTTTTAGGGGCGGATTTTATCACCATTACCAAATCCGAAGACAAGGACTGGGATCTTCTCAAACCCCTGGTGCTGGGCTCGATTATGGATCATTTCCAGTCCGGACGTCCGGTCATGAGCGAAGCCTCGACCACTGACGGATCGGCAGACGACGCCGAGGACGACAGCATCACCCGCCAGATCAAGGAGCTGATTGATACCCGCGTGCGTCCGGCAGTTGCCCAGGATGGCGGCGATATCATCTACAAAGGCTTTGAAGAGGGCGTGGTTTACCTGCACATGCAGGGGGCCTGTGCGGGTTGCCCCAGTTCGACGGCGACGCTCAAGCACGGGATCGAAAATATGCTGCGCTACTATGTGCCGGAAGTCGAGGAAGTGCGTGCTGTCTGATTTGAAAACAGCGGCTTGACAATTGGTGCGATGCAGCATAAATGGTGCATCGCACAATTTTATCAGTTAGGCATAATTGACGTAGAATTCAGAATCGTGATGTGCTAAACACACGACGATAAGTGAGCCGGCCAAAAGTTCCGTAGGTTCAATACGGGGGGGAAACTGAACGAGCGGGAATTTTCATTCAATAATGGAACGTATATACCCATGCCTCGGGCGTGTTTCTGGTCGCAACGCTTATGAATTCCGGATGATTAGATGATTCGTATGTTTGAACGTATAGCGCTGCTTACAGCGGGTGGTTTGGTTAGCGGTATGGTTGCTGCGGCAATCCTCTATCCGCCTGAGCAAACCACGGCCCGGCCTACCGCCGTTCTGGCGCAGCCAAAATCAACGGGCGTTGCCAGTCGGGCCCCCGTAGCTGTTACTGTCGCTGCTGTGCCGAAACAACGGTTCCTGCCGATCAAGGCGCGCGGATCAGAAACCCTATTGAGCGAAGTCAGTGTCCGCAAACTGGACGCGCACGATCCGGTGCCTGATAATTCCGCGGAAAATCTTGCCCGGACCTTTTCAGAAATGGGTTATGATCTGGATTCGGTGCGCAGTGGCGACCAGCAGGTGCCGCGGGTTTTTCTGGCAAGCATTCCCTATGATCTGGCCGAGTTAAGGCAAGTGCAGCGGAAAAAATCCCTGTTTTTCAAAACCGTGCTGCCTCTCATCCTGCAGGTGAACGAAGAAATTCGCCAGGATCGCGCGCGTTTGTGGAAGTTGCAGACGCGCCTCAACAAAGGTGAAAAACTGGCCGCCCGTGACCGCCTGTGGCTGATCGTCATGGCGGAACGCTACAAGGTGAAGCGCGGCAATATACCCGAACTGATCAAACGCGCCGATATCATTCCGGTTTCCCTGGCCCTGGCTCAGGCGGCGGAAGAAAGCGGCTGGGGCACGTCCCGTTTTGCCCGGGAAGCCAATGCCATGTTTGGCCAATGGACCACCGCCGATGGCGTTGGACTGGTTCCCAAAAACCGCGACGACGGCAAGACTCACAAGATCAGGTCCTTCAAGAGCCTGCTGCATTCCGCCCGTGCCTACGCGCGCAACCTGAATACCCATCGGGCCTATCGGAAAATGCGCATAATGCGTCAGCAATTACGCCAACAGGGGGTCCCCATTCAGGGCCATCACCTGGTCGAAACCCTGACCAGTTATTCGGAACGGGGCGAGGATTACGTCAAAGGACTGCGTGCCATTATTGCCGTAAACAAGCTAAGACACCTGGACCGGGCCGAACTCAATAACGGAGCCTGACAGGTAAAAAACCCCGTGTTTCTAAAGCCATAGCTGTTCCAACCAGCCACATCTCCGGAAACGCCTAGTTCCGAGCCCGATTGAAGGCATCGGCCAGGGCGGTCAGGCTGGTTTCCGCTTTCGGTTTCGCTTTCGCTTTCGCTTTTGTTTGCGGCCTGGGCTGGGGACGGCCAGCGCTCTTGCCGGGCTTGTCCCCGGTGCCGGTCGATTGCTGTTTGCGTGATGGCTTCGCCGCCTGTCTGGCCGGCGCCTCCTCAGCATCCCGGGTCTTCATGGTCAGCGAGATGCGTTTGCGGGGAATATCGATTTCCTGAACCCGGACGCGGACCACGTCGCCCGGTTTGACGATATCGCGGGGGTCTTTGATGAATGTATCGGACAACTGGGAAATATGGACAAGGCCATCCTGATGGACGCCAATGTCGACAAAGGCGCCAAAATTGGCGACGTTGGTGACTACCCCTTCCAAAATCATTCCGGCCTGCAGATCGGAAACCTTTTCGATGCCGTCTTTGAAAGTTGCGGTCTTGAATTCAGGGCGCGGATCGCGGCCCGGCTTCCTGAGCTCGTCAATGATGTCGCGGATGGTGATTTCGCCAAAGGTTGCATCGGCAAAATCCTGCGGAGATATTTCTCCGAGGGCGGCGTTGTCACCAACCAGCTGGCGGATGGTTTTCCCGGTCTTCTGTAGTATCCGCTCCACCACCGGATAGGCCTCCGGGTGGACACAGGACCGGTCAAGGGGATTGTCGCCTTCCATTATTCTCAGGAACCCGGCACATTGTTCAAAGGTTTTTTCGCCCAGCATGGGAACCTGTTTCAATTGCTCGCGGGCGGTAAAGGCACCTTTGGAGTCGCGGTAGTCGACGATACTGCGGGCCAGTGATTCACCGAGGCCGGAAACCCGTGCCAACAGCGGCGATGAGGCCATATTCAGATCAACACCGACGGCGTTGACGCAGTCCTCGACAACCGCATCCAGGGCCCGGTCCAGGCTGTAGGGGGACAAATCATGCTGGTACTGGCCGACGCCAATGGCCTTGGGCTCGATCTTGACCAGTTCGGCCAACGGGTCCTGCAGCCGCCTGCCGATAGAGGCGGCGCCGCGTAGGGAGACGTCAATATCGGGAAATTCCCGGGACGCATACTCCGATGCCGAATAAACCGAAGCGCCAGCTTCCGAAACCATGACCTTGGTCAGCTTCAGCTGCGGATAGCGGGTTATCAGCTCGGCCGCCAGTTTGTCGGTTTCACGCGACGCGGTACCGTTGCCTATGGAAATCAATTCGGCGTGATGGCGAATGGCAAGAGCTGCCAGGACGGATATCGCCTCTTCCCATTTTCGCTGCGGTTCGTGGGGATAGATGGCGACGGTGTCGACCAGCTTGCCGGTGCCGTCAAGGACCGCGACCTTGACGCCGGACCGGAACCCGGGATCGAGGGCTATGGTGGCGCGCGGCCCGGCCGGTGCGGCCAGTAACAAATCGCGCAGGTTTTCGGCGAACACCCGAATTCCCTCCTGTTCGGCGGCTTCCCACAAACGGCCCATGAGCTCGAGCTCGGTGTGCATGGCGATTTTCACCCGCCAGGCCCAGCCGACGACACCCGCCAGCCAGGCATCCGCCGGGCGATTTTGATCAGAAATACCAAAGTGCCGGGCAATGCGCGTCTCACAGGGATGGGGCCGCAGCGGCGTGTCCGGATCGCCGACAATCAGCGATACCTTCAAAATGCCTTCCTTGCGTCCGCGAAACACGGCCAGGGCCCGGTGCGAGGGAATTTTGGTCAGGGCTTCCCCATAGGAGAAATAATCCTTGAACTTGGCGCCGTCCGACTCTTTGCCGTCAACCAGACGAGAAACAAGATTGGCATTCTCCCAGATGTATTCGCGCAGACCACCCACCAGTTCCGCATCTTCGGCAAATTGTTCAATGAGAATTTGCTTGGCGCCATCGAGGGCCGCTTCGACGTCACTGATTTTGGTGTCGTCGTCAACATCGGGGCGCAGGTAGCCGGCGGCCTCGCTGTGCGGATCAAGCGACGGGTTGGCGAGCAGGCTGTCGGCCAGCGGCTGCAGTCCGGCCTCGCGGGCGACCTGGGCCTTGGTCCGGCGTTTCGGCTTGTAGGGCAGATACAAATCTTCAAGCCGGGCCTTGCTGTCGGCGCCCATCAGTTCAAGGCGCAGGCCGTCGGTCATTTTTTCCTGCTCGTCAATACTTGCGATAATCACGGCACGGCGTTCGTCCAGTTCGCGCATATAGCGCAGACGTTCTTCCAGGGCACGAAGTTGAATATCATCCAGCCCACCGGTCATTTCTTTGCGGTAGCGGGCAACAAAGGGCACGGTGGCTCCCCCGTCGAGCAGGTCGATCGTTGCCGTGACCTGGGACTCCGCCACGTTCAGGTGCTCGGCTATGCGGGTGGATATGGATTTCATGGGACGCCTCGTGATTAACAATCAGGCTGTCTGTTTAGCGACCGCAAACCAGCTCCGCAAACGCAATCTTTTCGCCGCCCCGGATCAGGTTCACGGGGGGTTGTGATCCTGCGCCGTTGCCGGTTTATCAGGATCGGTTGCAGAAATGGATGGTTTGCCGGCAAAACGGCAGTCAGGGCGGGGCCCGGGCAGGGCGCCGAGGCGGCGGTCAGTTGACGCGGATAAACTGGTGACCGAACCAGCGCCAGCGGCCCTCCCGGGCCGGCATCGTGCAGTTCAGGCGGGTGCGCCCGACCGGCAGCGGCTGGCGAGCCCTGATTTCGACCCGGGGTCCGAGCAGGGTAATTTCCGCCCGCTGTCCCTCGTGGCTGAGAAAGCATGACATCTGGTCCAGATTTTCTGGCAACCCGTCTCCACCCCCGTTAACCGTAAAGCCAATGGCTGGCGGATTTTCACTGCCGATAAGCGGGTCGGCAGGCGTCATTTCCCGGACCGGCAGGGACAGGGCATTGACGATCAGGCGAAACCGGTCAATGCCGCCAAAGCGTTCATTCAGTCCGAAACGCGGCAGATAAAGAACATCACCCTGTCCGTCGGCCACCCCGGAATGCTGACCGAAGGCCGCCAAAAAACCGGCTTCTTTGATGGCTGCTTTTATCGCCAGACTGGTTTCGCCGTAGGGATAGGCAAACAGGTGCGGGACGGCGCCCAGTTCCGATCGGAAACGATTGGTGGCAACCAAAATCTCCTTGTCGATTTCATCAGCGGCGGCTTTCGGCATATGCAGATGGCTGACGCTGTGGTGACCGACGGTGACCCCGCTGTCGCGCATTTCCCGGACCTGATCCCAGCTCAGGTTCTGGGATGACCCGTGATCCAGTTGAGCCGTCGAAACAAACACGGTGAAAGGCAGGTTTGCCGCCTTCAGCCGCGGCCAGGCATGCGTGTAGATGGAGCGATAGGCATCGTCAATGGTGATGCCGACGGTACGCTCGGGAAGCGGTTCACCGCTTTTCAGCTTCCTGATAATCTCCAGAACCGGAAGAACCGTGTAGGGCCCGGACGTCAGTTCGGCAATATGGGCGTCCAGTTGGTCGAGGGTGAGGTTGGTTGACGGATAGTCCTGTTCACCGAAACGGTGATACATAACAATGACCGCAGAGGAAGCCGCCAATGCCCCCTGACTGAAAAAGCCGAAACAAAGCAGGAAAATAAAAAGCACTGGAGACAGCCGGGATGTTTTGGAGGTTTTCATGATATGCCTGGTCGTTGCCGGGTTGAATTGCTGATTTTCATTGATTTTTCCTGCTTCGGGGGCCAATGACAAGCCCTTGTGCGCAATTTACCCTGCTGCCGGCTTGGCAGGACTCCCGAGACTGAGAGGTTACCGTTGAAAATTCTGGCCCTGGATACTGCGACGACCGCCTGCTCCGTGGCCGCCTGCCGGGACGGAAAAACCCTGGCCTCGGCCCATGAGTTGATGG
Source organism: Rhodospirillales bacterium (assembly GCA_013203595.1). Taxonomy (GTDB): domain Bacteria; phylum Pseudomonadota; class Alphaproteobacteria; order Rhodospirillales; family Casp-alpha2; genus JABMNT01. Next base: position 20,576 of record JABMNT010000176.1, on the reverse strand, counting down.
TGCGCGGTCAGTCAGAGGCCCTGATCCCAATGGTCTTGGCGGTTCTTGCGCAAGCCCGCATGGAGGTCAGGGATTTCGATCTGATTGCGGTCACCCGCGGTCCCGGCGCCTTTACCGGGCTCCGCATCGGGCTGGCGGCGGCGCGCGGGCTGGCCCTGGCATCGGGTGTCCCCTGTTGTGGTATTTCCACCACACAGGCGATCGCGGAAGCGGCCCGGCGGGTCGAAAGTGACCGCCAACCGATTATCGTGGCCCTCGATTCGAAGCGTTCCGATATTTATATCCAGGCCTTCGATCCGCATGGCATCGCTGTTTGCGAGCCGCAGGCAATTGCCGTCACCGACCTGCGTCAGCGCATCGATGGACTGGCCCTCACCGGGGCCGCCGGTCCGGTTGCGGTGGTCGGGGATGCCGCGACGCGGGCTCTGGCGCTGTTGCCTGATGGCTATTATCGCTCGTCTGCCCCCGACGTTCCCGATGCCCGAGATGTGGCTTCCGTTGCCGCGCAGTTGCACGCAACGGGGCAACAGCTACCGGCGCCGATCCCTTTGTACTTGCGACCCGCCGATGCGGCGTTGCCCAAAAATGGCGGTCGGTTGAGGCCCTAGTTGTGATTTCTCACGAGGTTGTTCATTCAATCAGGTTTTTTCGACCAGCAGGCGATGGGTGGCAAACTCGCCCTGACCGGGGTCTTCAGGCTGCAGGGACAGAATTTTATGGTGATGCTCGCGCAGCGAGCGGGGCACATTGGCTAACGGCTCTTTGCCCCGCAGACGAACTTCCAGAATCGCGCCGACCGGGATTTTCTCGAGCAGCAGCTTGGTTTTGACAAAAGTCATCGGACAGACTTCACCGGTGATATCAATGAAGTGGTGATTGACCGCTGATTGATTATTTGATGTCATTCGGGGATTGTCTCACTATGCGGTTGGACTAAATTTAATATAGTTTTCCTTGCCCAATCTATATCGATATATATATAACTGCTTATTGTATAGATTAAATAGTAATTCAATAAATACCTAATAAAAGATCTAACCGTTTCATTGCCAAAGACTGGAAAGATTCAATGCGTGATAAACCAAGTCAATCGGAACTTTTGGAGCTCACAACGGAAATCGTATCCGCGCATGTGGTCAACAATAAGCTTTCCCCGCTGGAAGTAACGCAGCTTATTCAGGATGTTTTCAAAACCCTGTCACAGGTCGGGGCGGGGCAGATAGCGGCCGAAAAACCGCTTCCCGCCGTGTCGCCGAAAAAATCCATCTTTCCCGACTATATCGTCTGTCTGGAAGACGGGAAAAAACTGAAAATGCTGAAGCGTCATTTGAAAACGTCCTATAATATGTCGCCTGAAGAGTATCGCGAACGCTGGGGTCTGGCGGCCGACTATCCCATGGTGGCGCCAAATTATGCCAAACATCGCTCGGCATTGGCCAAACAGATTGGCCTGGGCACCAAACCGCGAAACAAAAAAAGCGCCTGAGCTCTTGAAATCGGCGACGCGACGGCGCAGATTTAGACGATACTAGACAAGGGTGAACATGGAAGAATCTCGGATCGAGCAGGCCTGTATAAAAAACGGGTTGAAAATGACTGAACAGCGGCGCGTCATTGCGCGGGTATTGTCAGATGCCGAGGATCATCCGGATGTGGAGGAAGTCCATCGTCGGGCAAATGCCGTGGACGCGCGTATTTCCGTAGCCACGGTTTACCGTACGGTTCGCCTGTTTGCCGATGAGGATATCATCGAGCGCCATGATTTCGGTGATGGCCGCGCGCGTTATGAAGAGGCGACGGACGACCATCACGATCATCTGATTGATGTAAAATCGGGCCAGGTCATCGAATTTCACAACGAAGAAATCGAAAACCTGCAGGAATCCATTGCCAAGGCCCATGGCATGAAACTGGTTGGTCATCGGCTGGAGCTTTACTGCGTTGCCGAGGATGAATAGGCTTGTCTTGACTCGTCCTGACCCCTTGATACTTATACGCGCCCCTGATCAGATGTATGATCATCAAATTTCTGGACTCCTGGCTGCGCCGTGACAAAAAAACTCTTTATTAAATCCTACGGCTGCCAAATGAACGTCTATGATGCCCAGCGCATGACGGATGTTTTGAAACCCATCGGCTATACGGTGACTGAAAATGCCGACGATGCGCATCTGGTCATACTCAATACCTGCCACATTCGCGAAAAAGCGGCGGAAAAGGTCTATTCAGAGCTGGGTCGCCTGAATTTGCTCAAAAATAAGCGCGTGGGCGAAGCGGACAGGATGATTCTGGCCGTTGGCGGCTGCGTGGCGCAGGCCGAAGGTGCGGAAATCGTTCGCCGCGCGCCCTATGTGGATATGGTGTTTGGACCGCAGACCTATCATCGCCTGCCGGAAATGGTGGCGCGCGCCCACCGCGATGCCGGCGTTGTTCTGGATACCGACTTTCCGGCAGAATCGAAATTTGACCATCTGCCGGAACAAACCACGGTGCAGGGTTATGCGGCCTTTTTGACGGTGCAGGAAGGGTGTGACAAGTTCTGCGCCTTTTGCGTTGTCCCCTATACGCGCGGGGCCGAGTTTTCCCGTCCGCCACAGCAGATTATGGAAGAGGCGGCGCGTCTGGTCGACAAGGGGGTGCGGGAAATTACCCTGCTCGGTCAGAATGTGAATAATTATCACGGTGCCCGGGACGATGGATCGGAATGGAGCCTGGGCCGGCTCATCAGAGAGCTGGCGCAGATTGACGGGCTGAGCGGTATTCGATACACCACCTCCTATCCGGCTGATATGAACGATGAGCTGATCAATGCCCACCGCGATGTGGACCAGTTGATGCCGTTTCTGCATTTGCCCGTGCAATCGGGATCGGACCGGATTCTGAAAGCCATGAACCGGCGCCATTCATCGGATGATTACCGGGCCATTGTCGGTCGCTTGCGTGATGCCCGCCCGGATCTGGCCCTGTCGTCGGATTTTATCGTCGGCTTTCCCGGCGAATCGGATAAGGACTTTGCGGCGACCATGGACCTTGTCCGGGAAATCGGCTTTGTTCAGGCCTATTCCTTTAAATACAGCCCGCGTCCGGGCACGCCGGCAGCGGCCAATGAATACCAGGTTGCAGAATCCGTCAAAACCGAGCGCCTGGCGGCTTTGCAGGATCTGTTAAACGAACAGCAGCTGGCCTTCAATCACGCCTGTGTGGGACAACAGATGAATATTTTGCTTGAGCGCCCCGGCCGCAAGCCGGGCCAGTTGGTTGGCCGCAGCCCCTATATGCAGGCGGTGCACGTAAATGCCCCGGATTCTCTGATTGGCGAGGTGGTAGCGCTTGCAATTACCGACGCACATGGCAACAGTTTAAGTGCTGAACTAGCAACCGCCCCGGACGGGCAAAATGTGAAGGGTCTCATGAGGCAATCGAAAACGCAAAAAAGGGCAATCGCTTGACTACGGCTGCTGCCGCTAAGGCTAAAAAATCCACCCGCGCCAAGACGGCGCAAAATACAGTTTCGGTAGAAAGGGCCTTTGAGAACAACTCCCTGGCGATCGCCTTATTTGGCTCCCACCATTCTCATTTAGCCCGCGTTGAACAACAGATGGACGTCACCATCCACGCCCGTGGCAACGAATTGACGATAATCGGCAGCATTGAAAATGTGAACGCAACCTGTCAGATATTCGACAGGCTGTACAAGCGCCTGCGCAAGAACATGCCGCTTGATCTGGCGGAAGTTGATGCCGCTGTGCGCATGGTCCGCACCCCGGGCAGCGATGCCAGCGATACCTCGTCGTCCATCAAAACACCCAATCGGCACATATCGCCACGTTCGGCGACGCAGGCCGATTATTTGCAGGCGATCGATGACAACGAACTGGTGTTTGGCCAGGGCCCGGCGGGAACCGGCAAGACCTATCTGGCCGTGGCCAAGGCGGTCGAGCGTCTGGTGCGCGGCGATGTGGATCGCATCATCCTGTCGCGTCCGGCGGTTGAAGCGGGCGAGCAACTGGGGTTTTTGCCGGGTGATATGCGCGAGAAAGTCGATCCCTATCTGCGGCCGCTTTATGATGCCCTGTTTGACATGCTGCCGGAAGGCCAGGTTGAAAAACGTCTGGAAAGTGGCGAAATAGAAGTCGCTCCGCTGGCCTTCATGCGCGGGCGTACGCTGTCCAATGCCTTTGTCATCCTGGACGAGGCGCAAAACACCACAGCTGTGCAGATGAAGATGTTTTTGACGCGTCTCGGTGAAAATTCCCGGATGGTGGTCTCCGGCGATCTGAGTCAGGTCGACTTGCCGCGCGGCACCCGTTCGGGATTGCGCGATGCCATGGATGTTCTGACCCCGGTCTCGGGTATCGGTTTTGTTACCTTTACGGACAAGGATGTTGTCCGCCATCCCCTGGTCGGTGAAATTGTGCTGGCTTATTCCGATGTTGAATCCCGCCGCCGAACAGGCGCTCGCTATGAGCCCGCACCCAATTCGGACACCGGAAATAATGGCGGCTGAACCATCACCTGACCCTGCGGGGCCCGAACTCCTGTCCCTTGCCGCAGATATCGATGTTGATCGCACCGCCTGGGACGGCGCCGGTGCGGACCTGGAATCCCTGTGCCAGCAAATGGCACGCACGACCTTTAACCGGGTGCAGGCGGATCTTGATTTTTCCGGCCATGCTGCCAGCGGTGTCGAACTGGCGATGCGCCTGACCACCGACAGGGAATTACAAACCCTGAACCTGCAGTTTCGCGGCCTTGATAAGCCAACCAACGTGCTGTCCTTTGCCGCCCTTGATGGCCAGGAATCACCCTTCCCGGATGCGGCCCCCCTGTATCTGGGCGACATTGCGATTGCTGCCGAAACGGTCGCCGGCGAAGCGCGGGATCAGCAAAAATCGGTGGTCGACCATTTGGCGCATATGGTTGTGCACGGCACACTCCATTTATTGGGCTATGACCATGAAGACGCGGGCGAAGCCGAGGAAATGGAGGCCCTGGAGCGGGAAATCCTGAAAAGGCACGGCATTGACGATCCTTATCAGGATCAGGAAATGGCGAAATGAACAGTCCCATGGAAAGTACCGAACGCCAGGCAACGGAATCCGACGTCGCGGCGCCGGTGCCGGCCCCGTCCTTTGGCAGTTGGTTAAGGAACCTGTTTGGTTTCCGTTCGGGTGAAGGCTCGGCTCGTGACACTCTGGAAGAAATCATTGATGAACGGGAAGAGCAGGAACTTCCGATCAGCGCCGACGAACGCACGCTGCTGGCCAATATTCTCGAATTGCGCAACCGCTCGGTGCATGATGTGATGGTACCGCGGGCAGATATTGTCGGCATTGAAGAAAACACAAGCCTGACAGATGTCATCAAGGTGATAACCAGTGAAGGCCACTCGCGCCTGCCGGTGTTCAAGGAAACCCTGGATTACACGACCGGTTTTATCCATGCCAAGGACGTTCTCGCCTGGCATGGGTCAGCGGACGATTTCACGCCGGCTAAAATCCTGCGCAAGGTGCTGTTTGTCGCCCCCTCCATGCAGGTGCTGGAACTGTTATTGGTGATGCGTGTGGATCGGGCCCATATGGCGTTGGTTGTTGATGAATACGGCGGCGTTGACGGGTTGGTGACGATTGAGGACCTGGTTGAGGAAATCGTCGGTGAAATCGAAGACGAACACGACAACAGCCCCGAGTTAAAAATGCAGAAAACCCCAGAAGGCGGCTATATCGCCGATGCCCGGGTTACCGTTGAAATGCTGGAAAGCGAACTGGGCCCAATTCTCGATGATGAGGAGCGTGAAGATCTGTACACGCTGGGCGGCCTGGTTTTCTCGCTAACGGGCCGAATTCCCAGTCGTGGTGAACTGGTCCAGCATCCCAGCGGCCTGGAGTTTGAAATTCTTGATGCAGATCCCCGCCGCATTCGGCGCCTGCGCCTGCACCTGCACCGCAAGTCGCCTGCTGCCGAGGCGGTATCGCCGGCATCGTCCTGAACCGGGTTCATGAATTAGCCATGATAAAAGCGATTAACGATCTGCGCAGGCGCCTGGCGGCGATGGGCGGTTGGCGCCGGTCGCTGACCCTGGTTTTAGCAGGCGCGGCGGCGGCCACGGGATTTCCGCCCCTGTTTCTGGTTTTCGCGCTGGTTCCGGCCTTTGTTCTTTTGTTTTGGCTGGTTGACGACAGTCCAAACCGGCGCAGCGCCTTTGCCAGGGGCTGGTTATTTGGTGTCGGGCATTTTGTCGTCGCCTTTTACTGGGTGGGGCACGCGTTTCTGGTTGATGCGGCGCGCTATGGCTGGATGGCACCCTTTGCGGTTTTCGGTCTGGCCTGCGGCCTGGCCCTGTTTTCGGCGCTCAGCGCATTGATCTGCAAATGGCTGTTTCAAAAAGCGGCGATCGCCGTTCCCGGCCGGGTCCTGCTTTTTGCCGTGGTCTGGATTTCCCTGGAATGGCTGCGCGGATGGGTGCTGACGGGATTTCCGTGGAATTTGATCGGTTCGGTCTGGGCATTTTCCGATGTCATGATGCAGTTCGCTTCGCTCGCCGGGGTCCTGGGCCTGGGCCTGGTAACCCTGGTCGCGGCAACACTGCCGGCAGTCCTCGCCTACGAATTGCCCGCGCGCAGCCGCTGGCTCTGGAGCGGCGGCGGTTTTGCGGTTTTGCTGGTTATCGCCGGGTTCGGTATCTGGCGACTGGCAGGCCCGGCTCCCGCCTATGTGGAAGGCGTGGTGCTGCGTCTCGTGCAACCCAATATTCCGCAACATCTGAAATGGCTGCCGGCGTTGCGGATGGGCCATGTCCGCACCCTGGCTGCCTTAAGTCTGCAGGCGCCCGGGAAAGAGGGCACGCCCACCCATCTGATCTGGCCGGAAACCGCGGTCCCGTTTAATCTGCAGCAGGATAAAAACCTGTTGAAGGGGCTGGGTGACATTGTCCCGGCTTCCGGGCTTTTACTGACCGGGGCGCCGCGCTCGAACGCTCCGGTTTCATCTGCGCCGCGATACTGGAACAGCCTCATTGCGGTTGCCCCCGGTGGAGTTATCGCCGGTATTTATGACAAGATCCATCTGGTTCCTTTCGGCGAATACATTCCGTGGCGGGGGATTCTCGACATTACCAAGCTGACCGCCGGGCGCAGCGATTTTTCCGCCGGCGAAGGGGCCAGAACCCTGAATTTGGCCGGTCTGCCGGCTTTCGCGCCGTTAATCTGCTACGAAATCATATTCTCCGGGGAAGTGCGCAGTCTGGGCAGGTCACCGGAATGGCTTTTGAATATCACCAACGATGCCTGGTTCGGCCATTCGTCCGGGCCTTATCAGCATCTGGCCATAACACAGTTCCGTGCGGTTGAAATGGGGCTGCCGGTGGTCCGGGTCGCCAATACGGGCATTTCCGCGCTTGTCGGACCTTACGGACGACTCATCGGGAAAATTGATTTGGGTGTTGAGGGTGTGCTTGATGTGGGCTTGCCGGCAGCCCTCCCTGGCCAAACCATTTATGCACAGTTTGGCGATGCCGTCGTGCTTTTGCTGCTGCTGATCTGTTTAAGTATTGTATTTCATTTGCGCAAATAACACGGTATCTGTAAACAGTATCGTCAAAAGGGTAACTGTGTTCAAAGGGGTACGTATTGGTTGCATCTGGTAACTGTGGCAACGGCGTCTCCCTGTCGTAAAAGGAGAAAGGGTTGAGAATGACGAAATTAAAAAAACGGCCAGACAATTTGGCACCTCGATATAATAAAATGCCGGCCGGGGTCCCCAGTTTGATTGATCTGCATGTGGGTAGGCGATTGCGTCAGCGACGGACTCTGCAGGGAATGAGCCAGGAGCATTTGGGAGAATCGGTTGGTGTAACCTTTCAGCAGGTCCAGAAATATGAACGCGGTGCCAACCGGCTCGGTGCCCGCCGGCTCTACCAGTTTTCCATTATTCTGAATGTTTCTGTTTCCTATTTTTTCGAGGATATGCCCAGTGGTCCGCAGACCGATGGCATCGCAGACCCCATAGGCATGGCGGACCAGCCGCAGGCGGTTTTCGAGACCGATAACATGGCCCGCCGGGAAACCCTGGAACTGATAAAAGCCTATTATCAAATTGCTGATCCGACGGTCCGCAAACGGATTTTGGAGCTGGCCCGCTCGCTCGGTGACGGGACCAAGACCTGACCCCTGTTGCCGTAGCGCAATAACGCTCAACGCCAGCAACAGTCCCATAAACCGGTTGCATCAGTGCCGCCGGACCGGGTCGGCAAGCCGGTTCCGCAAGGCGCTGCCACAGCCGGGCTCCGTATCAGTCGTAGGTAACCAGCGCGGCAGAGGCGAGAAACTCGGTTTTGCAGATGACACGGGCCCGTTCAGCCGCCAGATCCAGATGCCGTGGATCCGCGCGATAGGCCTGAAACGCCGCTGATGAGGGAAATCTCAATAGGTGAACCTCATCCGGCAGTTCGGTGTAGGATCCGATCTCCCGCGACGGCGTGAACGCAGTTTGCAGGACGCCGCCATGGGCGGCCAGAACGGGCTGGATCTTGGCCTCGAATGCGCGCAGGGCGGACAGGTCGCTGTCTGTTGCATATAAATGGACAATGACAAGCAAGGTCATGGGGTTTTTCCTAATAGGACAATATTATTGCCATAAATAGCGATTGCTGTAAATGCCGCAGCCTCTTCCCATCTCCGCGCCGTTGACCGGGTTTATGGGATTACGGCGCCAGCCGGCGATGCGGCTTATACAGACGTCTCTCCGTATATTTGGATATGTTCATCTGTAATTAAATTCTGGCTGTCTCGCCAATCGACAAAGCTGACGATCCGGTCAACGGTTTCGCCCTCATTGCTCATCGGCATGCGCAGGGCCGTTCGCTGATGGGCAAGATGGTAGTCAGCTGATTGCATGGTGTAGGCAGAGGCAATCGCTTCCCGGTTGGCGGTTACCCGGGCATACTGGTCGAAGGTGGTTCTGGCCGTGACCGGGGAACGAATATCCCTGACCGACTTGCCTGTCATTTCGATGCCATGCATGCGGGTGTTGGCGGAGCCCCAAAACCGGTACGTAAAATCGAGCGGATCATGTGTGACATCAATGACAATAAAATACGGCACCAGATCCAGTGGAATTTCCGACCACTTCCATTCCGACCAGGCCGGTGCCCAGCGTTGCCCTTTCAGGCGCAGCCAATAGGCATAGCAGGTTTGATAGGCTGGCTCCTCGAGGTGGATGGGGGAATGGGCGGGAGCACTGGTCTCGGACACGTTTCGGATTCCTTTGTAACGTCAGGCACTTGATTGTGAAGGAGTCTAGCGCATATGAGCGCCGCGGGAAGAAAAATCTTGGTTTAAAATGTTGATCAGCGAGCCGTTGTGGTGCGCGTTTACGCGATCTCAGACTTTCCCTTGACCCGCCCCTCTTTCCCTGCCAAAAAACCCACGCTTCCGATATTTCTGTATCAAGCCGTGGGCGGATTTGGATCGCTTGCCTACCACGTTAAAAATTGTGCTAAGTGGGCGCTTACAGCAGATGTGCGGAGATGCCCTTGGTCCGTTATTTGAACCAGATCGAAGGGATTTACTGTGCATAAATCAGATTTCTTATTTACCAGCGAAAGCGTATCCGAAGGTCATCCGGACAAGGTTTGCGACCGCATATCGGACGCCATCGTTGACGTTTATCTGGGTAAGGATCCGGTGTCCCGGGTCGCCGTGGAAACCCTTGTCACCACCAATCTGATTGTTCTGGCCGGCGAAACCCGCTGCAGCCAGGAAGTCAGTAAGGACGAGCTGGAAGCGGCAGCGCGTCAGGCCGTTAAAGCCATTGGTTACGACCAGGACAATTTCCACTGGCAGAATTCGGAAGTCCAGGTTCATGTGCATTCGCAGTCGGCAGACATTGCCCAGGGTGTCGATTCGGCCGGCAACAAAGATGAAGGCGCCGGCGACCAGGGCATCATGTTTGGCTATGCCTGCAACGAAACCGATGTTCTGATGCCCGCTCCCATTCATTATTCGCACCAGATCCTGAAACAGATGGCCGCCGCCCGCCATGCCGGTAAATTGCCGGGTATTGGCCCTGACTCGAAAAGCCAGGTGACGTTGCAGTATGAAGATGACGTGCCTGTCCGGGCGACCTCTGTGGTGGTTTCCACGCAGCATGTGGACGGCCTGTCGCAGGACGATGTGCGTGAACTGGTCCGCCCGTTCATTGAAAATGTATTGCCGGACGGCTGGATGTGCCCGGAAGATGAGCTTTATGTCAACCCGACCGGCAAGTTTGTCATAGGTGGCCCGGATGGGGATGCCGGATTGACGGGCCGGAAAATTATTGTCGACACCTACGGCGGCGCGGCGCCTCACGGTGGTGGTGCCTTCAGCGGCAAGGACCCGACCAAGGTTGACCGCTCGGCCGCTTACATATCGCGCTATTTAGCGAAGAATGTTGTCGCCGCCGGCCTGTCCAATGCCTGCACCATTCAGCTCGCCTACGCCATTGGTGTATCGAAACCCCTGTCGGTTTATGTGAATACCCATGAAACCGGGAACATCGATGAAGACAAACTGGCAAAGGTTCTCCAGGAACTGGTCGATCTGTCGCCGCGTGGAATTCGCGAACATCTGCAATTGTCGCGACCGATTTATGAGCGCTCGGCCGCCTATGGTCACTTTGGCCGCATTCCCGATGCCGATGGCGGGTTTTCCTGGGAAAAGACCGATCTGGTTGGTGATCTGAAATCAGCCTTCGGCGTTTCTTGACGGCAAACAATGACGATACGGACAAGCGCTGGTATGGGCGCCGGCAGGGTAAACCCCTGCGGGCGACCCGCAGGCGGTTGCTTGAAGAGCTGCTGCCAAAAATCCGTATTGATCCGCAACCGGACCAGATCCCGCCGGACCTGAGCCGCCTGTTTGCAAGCCCGGTGCGCGAGGTCTGGCTTGAAATCGGCTTTGGCGGCGGTGAACACCTGGCTGCCCAGGCAGAAAAAAATCCGGATATCGGCTTTATCGGATGCGAGCCTTTTATCAATGGTGTCGCGTCCCTGCTTAAACATATTGAAGAAAAGAGCCTGACCAATATCCGGGTTTATGATGATGATGTGCGCCATCTGCTGTCGCTGATGGCTGACCAGAGCTTTGGGCGCATTTATATCCTGTTTCCTGACCCCTGGCCAAAGACCCCGCATCACCGCCGCCGCATCGTCAAACAGGAAACCCTTGTTGACTATGCAAGACTGTTGAAGGATGGCGGCGAACTGCGCTTTGCCAGTGATCATCAGGGTTATGTCACCTGGGCGTTATGGCATCTGCTGCAGAACCCTGATTTGCACTGGCTGGCCCGATCCCCGCGTGACTGGCGGGTTGCGCCGGACGACTGGGAGGAAACCCGCTACGAGATGAAAGCCAAGGCCAGGGGGGACCTGCCGGTTTATCTGCCCTTTCAGCGGATTGCGCGCAAAGGCTGAAACGGGGTTTGAGAAGGAATCCCTCGATTCGAGCCATTGGAAAAATCCCAAACCTGATCGAACATGGAAACTTTCGTGATATGGTTCATATCTGGACCACCAATCACGATCCCTTTTACCGGACGATCGCCGCCATGTTTGCAAAATCGACAGAGATGGGATTTGGCACATGTTCGCCACTGGGCCAGTGAACGGGTGCCGCCTGCATTGCCGGGTGTGGATGGATCTAAATAGTTAAACAGCGAGCGGCAAAACCCTTGAAATCTATTGTCATCGGGTTTATATGACGTCGACGTTTGGTTTAAACGTATCTCGTTATCGTCAGAAATAAGACGAAGTGATGGGGTGGGCTTCGGGCCCGCCTTTTTGTTTGGTGAAACGGCTTTGACGAAAGCCCTGGATATAAAGTGTAACGGACCATGAGTTTGGCCAGCCGCATTGAAGACCTGATCAGCCCGACGATTGAAGAACTGGGCTTTGAGATCGTGCGCGTTGAACTGTTGGGTGAAATGAATCCCTGTCTGCAGATCATGGCCGACCGCCTGGATCAGACGGCCATGAACGTTGATGACTGCGCAAAAATTTCGCGCGCCGTCTCAGCCATCATGGATGTGGAAGATCCGATCACCAATGCCTATACCCTGGAGGTCAGCTCCCCCGGTCTTGACCGGCCGCTGGTCAAACTGGCGCATTTTGAGCGTTTCAAGGGTAACGAGATCCGCCTCGAAAAACGCGGTGCAAGCGATGACCAGCGGCGTTTCCGGGGGCAATTGCTGGGTGTCGACGGGGATTACGTCAAATTATTAATCAAGGGCGAAGAGATACAAATTCCCTTCGCTGATATTCTTAAAGCGAAAATGGTCGTAACAGATGAACTGATTGCGGCCGCCAAGGAAGGTACAGGCTAATGAGTGAAACCATGACCGAGCTCAGCGCCGTTAACGCGCGACCGGAATTATTGCAGGTCGCCGAGACGGTTGCCCGCGACAAAGGCATTGAACGCGACGAGGTTCTGGAAGCCATGGAGCAGGCCATCCAAAAGGCAGGGCGTTCGAAATATGGTCATGAGCACGATATTCGCGCCCATATCGACCGCCATTCCGGCTCCATCAGTCTGGCCCGCTACCTGGAAGTGATGGCGGAAGGCGCTGAGATCGAAAATGAGATCACCCAGCTTACGCTGCCGCTGGCGCGCAAGAAAAAACCCGATGTGGAACCGGGTGATTTTATTGTTGATGAGCTGCCACCCATCGATTTCGGGCGGATTGCCGCGCAAACCGCCAAGCAGGTGATTGTCCAGAAGGTGCGCGAAGCCGAGCGTACCCGTCAGTTTGCTGAATACAAGGACCGCATGGGCGAAATCGTTAACGGTTTGGTCAAGCGCATTGAATATGGCAATGTGATCGTTGATCTGGGCCGTGCCGAAGGCATGCTGCGCCGCGACGAATGCATTCCACGCGAACATTTCAATAACGGTGACCGTGTGCGCGCCTATATTGTCGATGTGCGTGAAGAGACACGGGGCCCGCAGATCTTTCTGTCGCGCACCCATCCGGAGTTTATGGCGAAATTGTTCGCTCAGGAAGTTCCTGAAATTTATGACGGAATCATCGAGATCAAGGCGGTTGCCCGTGATCCGGGATCGCGCGCGAAAATGGCCGTTCTGTCCCATGATTCAAGTCTCGATCCGGTCGGACCCTGTATCGGCATGCGGGGCTCCCGTGTGCAGGCGGTTGTCGGCGAATTGCAGGGTGAAAAGATCGATATTATCCAGTGGTCCGATGATCCGGCGATGTTTATCGTCAATGCCCTGGCCCCTGCGGAAGTCTCGAAAGTGGTTCTCGATGAAGAACGCAATAAAATCGAGGTTGTTGTCCCCGATGATCAGCTGAGCCTGGCCATTGGCCGTCGCGGCCAGAATGTCCGCCTTGGCTCGCAGTTGTCGGGCTGGGATATCGATATTCTGACCGAGGCCGAAGAATCCGAGCGCCGGACCCAGGAGTTTGTCGCGCGTTCGCAAATGTTTGTCGAAGCGCTTGACGTTGATGAGGTGATTGCCCATCTCCTGGTGACCGAAGGTTTCTCAATGATCGAAGAGGTGGCCTTTGTGCCGGTTGACGATCTTGTCGAGATCGAAGGTTTTGATGAAGACGTTGCCGAAGAACTCCGCGAACGGGCCCGCGCCCATCTGGCGACCCGCGATGAAATTCTTGAAAATCGCCGCAAGGAGCTGGAAGTTGCCGACGATATGGCCACACTGGATGGCATGACCGCCAAACTGATGGTTATTCTCGGCGAGAACGAGATCAAAACCCGCGACGACCTGGGTGATTTGTCCGCCGACGAGTTGCTTGATATTGCGGCATCGGAAGTTGATGGTATGGCCAAGGCCAATGATATAATCATGGCAGCCCGTGCCCATTGGTTCGCTGAAGAGGATGCCGCTGCAAAAACGGCGGCAGAAACGGCGGAAACAGTGGAAACGGTCGGCGAATAGCCGGGAAATTCGGCTGTGGCTAGAGGCCGCGAGGTAGCGCCGGGTCGGAAAAAACGCCGGGCGCGCGATAATAAGGCCGAAGTTCCTGTGCGAAAATGCATCGTTACGGGAGCCGAGCGGGCGAAGACCGACCTGATCCGGTTTGTCGTCGGACCGGATGGAAACGTGGTTCCTGATCTGGAGGCAAAGTTGCCGGGACGGGCATTATGGTTGAGCGCCGTGCGTGATGTGGTAAACACGGCCTGCGCAAAAGGTTTGTTTGCCAAGGCGGCCCGCAGCAAGGCGGATGCGCCAGCCGATCTGGCAGACCAGTTGGAAGGTCTGTTGGTTGAGCGGTGTATCGGTTTGCTGGGGATGGCGCGACGTTCTGGAAGTGTGGTATCTGGATATGAAAAAGTTCGGGCCTATCTCCAGGATGACAAGGCCGGACTCCTGCTGGCAGCGCGCGAAGGCGCGCTGGGTGGGCGGCGAAAGGTGCGGAATTTGGCACCGGAACTGAAGGAATGGGATCGGCTCAGCGGAAAAGAGCTGGCCCAGGCATTGGGCAGGGAAGCGGTTATCCATGTTGCCGTTGCCCGCGGTCCGCTGGCCGACAGGCTGGCAACGGAATGCAGAAGGCTTGGCGGGTTTAGACAGCCCCTTGAGCAGGCGGATGAAGTCTGAAGGCAACGGGTTTAGAAATAAATACCATTGGCATTCAGGCATGAACGCTTAAATAAGAGGGATTGCCCTCTTGAACGATGCCCACGTCGGGCAATAGTGGTGGAACGGAATTCGATGAGCGAGACCAAAGAGACGAGCAAGGGTAGCAAACTGGGACTGTCCAGGCCGGGTAAACTTGAGTTGAACAAAACCGTCGAAACCGGTTCGGTTCGCCAGAGTTTTTCGCATGGGCGTTCGAAGATGGTTGCCGTTGAAGTTAAGAAGAAACGGGTATTCGCTCAGAATTCCGATGGTCGCATGGCGGAAGTCAAAAAATCGGCACAGCCACTGGTCGAGCCGGATGTACCGGTTGTCGAAGAAGCACCGGTTGTCGAGGTCGAGAAAAAACCTGAAACCCTGCAGAACCTGACCAGCGAAGAACGTGCTGCGCGCCTGAAGGCCCTGGAAGGGGCCCGCGAAGTCGATAAAGAAAAACGAGCCGAAGCCGAACGAAAGGCCCTGGAACCCAAACCGGAACCGGAAGTCGAAAGTGAAGAGGTGTCTGGCAAGGCCAAAGACAATAAGGCGGAAGCCGCCAAGCAGGAGCCGGCGCGGGCGCTGGATCCGGCCGACCTGCCGCCGCTGCCCTCTGAAGATGACAAAGGGACACGGGTTCGGGCCAAAAAGCCGGTCAAGGAAGAGAAACAGGAAGTTCCCAAAAAACTGCCGACCACCAAGCGTGATGAACCACGCCGACGGTCCTCCGGCAAGTTGACAATTTCCGAGGCTCTGGAAGACCAGGAAGGCCGCCAACGATCCCTGGCATCGGTCAAGCGCAAGCGCGACCGTGAACGTCAGGAAGCCAATAGTGCCAGAACCACAGGCCAAAAAGTCATTCGCGATGTGATTATCACGGAAGCCCTGACCGTACAGGAACTCGCCAACCGCATGGCAGAGCGTACCGTTGATGTTATCAAGGCCCTGATGAAAATGGGCATGATGGTAACCCATCAGCAGGTTATTGATGCGGATACCGCGGAACTGATTGTTGAAGAGTTTGGCCACAATTTCAAACGCGTTTCTGAATCCGATGTGGAAAGAGGTCTGCGTACGGCCAATGATGACGACGATGAGAGCGATCTGGTGTCGCGCGCACCTGTTGTCACCGTTATGGGGCACGTCGACCACGGCAAGACATCACTGCTGGATGCCATGCGTTCGGCCAATGTCGCCGCCGGTGAAGCGGGCGGGATCACCCAGCATATCGGCGCCTATCAGGTGACCACAAGTTCCGGCGCGAAAATCAGTTTTATTGATACACCTGGCCACGCTGCGTTTACGGAAATGCGGGCGCGTGGTGCCAGTGTAACGGATATCGTCGTTTTGTGTGTGGCCGCCGATGATGGCATCATGCCGCAAACCATTGAAGCGATCCGCCACGCCAAGGCTGCCGGGGTGCCGATCATTGTTGCCGTCAACAAGATTGATCGTCCCGATGCCGATCCGGCGCGGGTACGCACCGATTTGCTGCAGCATGATATTCAGGTCGAGGAAATGGGTGGCGATGTCATGGCCATCGACGTTTCGGCAACGCAGCGACTGAATTTGGACAAACTTGAGGAAGCCATAACCCTGCAGGCGGAAGTTCTGGATTTGAAATCCAATCCGAACCGGGCCGCCGAAGGTGTGGTGATTGAAGCGAAAATGGAACAGGGGCGCGGTTCTGTCGCGACCGTGCTGGTTCAGCGCGGCACCCTGCGCATTGGCGACATTCTGGTCGCGGGCAAGGAAGTCGGGCGGGTTCGCGCGATGAACGATGCCCTTGGCAACGCCCTGAGCGAAGCCGGACCTGCTGTTCCGGTTGAAGTTCTGGGACTGAACGGCACGCCAGCCGCCGGCGACGAAGTTGCCGTGGTCGACAACGAAGGCCGGGCCCGGGAAGTTGCCGAGTTCCGCCAGCGTCGCGATAAAAACGCCCAGGCTGCCGCCGGTGCGCGCGGATCACTCGAACAGATGTTTGAAAGAATCAAGGTTGGCGAAGCCAAGTCGCTGCCGATCGTCATCAAGGGCGATGTCCACGGCTCGGTCGAAGCCATTAACAGCGCGCTTAACAATCTGGCGACGGATGAGGTCAAGGTTCATATTCTGCATTCCGCAGTCGGCGGGATTAATGAATCAGACGTGACCCTGGCCCGCGCTTCCGGTGCGGCCATCATCGGCTTCAATGTGCGGGCGAACCCGCAGGCCCGTGATCTGGCAAAACGCGATGGTGTTGAACTGCGTTATTATTCAATCATCTACAACCTGCTTGATGACCTGAAAGCCGTTCTTTCCGGGATGCTGGCTCCGGAGGTCAGAGAGACCTTCCTGGGCAATGCCAAGATTCAGGAAGTCTTCAATGTATCGAAAGTTGGCAAGGTTGCCGGCTGTATGGTGGTTGAAGGCATGGTCAGGAAAGGCGCGCGTGTTCGTCTGATCCGCGATGAGACGGTTATTCACGAAGGTGAATTAAGTCAGCTCAAGCGGTTCAAGGATGATGCCAAGGAAGTTAAGGAAGGCATTGAATGTGGTATGGCTTTTGCCAATTATCAGGACATGCGCGCGGGCGATACCATCGAATGTTTCGATGTTGAGGAAATCGCCCGTCATCTTTGAACCAGCCATTCGCATTTGAATACGGCCGTACAACATATACAGAGGCACTTATGGTTAGACGGGAAGCGAAAGCGCCCAGTCAGCGTCAATTGCGCGTTGGCGAAGAGATTCGGCATGCGCTGGCCTGGGCATTGGAACGTGGTGAAGTCCGGGACCCGGCGGTTATTGATGTGCCGGTTACCGTCACCGAGGTGCGGATCAGCCCGGATCTGAAGAATGCGACGGCCTTTGTCATGCCGCTGGGCGGCGGTGATGCAGAGGCGGTGCAGGCGGTCGTTGATGGCCTGAACCGGGCCTCTGCCTTTTTGCGCCGGATGGTGATTTCGCGCGTGCAGTTGCGTGCTGTGCCCCGACTCAGCTTTATCCCGGACCTGTCTTTTGATCAGGCATCGGAAATCGATGCCCTGTTCCGCACCGATAACGTCGCCCGGGATCTGGGCGCCTCGGATGACGTCGAAGACGACGATACGGACACCAATGGCGCGTAAGCGTCGCGGACAACCGGTCCATGGTTGGCTGATCATCGATAAACCGCTGGGTCTGGGCTCGACCCAGGTTGTCGGACGGGTCCGTTACTTGATGGATGCGCAGAAGGCCGGCCATGGCGGTACCCTCGATCCGCTGGCCAGTGGAATTCTTCCCATCGCGCTGGGTGAAGCGACAAAAACCGTCTCCTATGCCATGGATGGTACCAAGGTCTACGAATTTACGGCGCGCTGGGGTCAGTCGACGACAACGGATGATCTGGAAGGCGACGTCGTCGAGAGCTCAGACAAACGTCCGGGCAAGCAGGACATTGTTGATATCCTGCACGAATTCGAAGGTGAAATAGATCAGGTGCCGCCGATTTATTCGGCCATAAAAATTGATGGAAAACGTGCCTATGATCTGGCCCGCGCCGACCAGCCGGTAACAATGCCCTCGCGCAAGGTCAATATTCATACACTGACGCTTCTCGATGCCAGTGATCCGGACCAGGCCTCGTTTCGGGTCTGTTGCGGAAAAGGGACTTATATCAGGAGCTTAGCCCGTGATCTGGCGATCCGGCTGGGCACCGTGGCGCATGTGATCCGGTTGCGGCGCACGGCCGTTGGGCCGTTTACAGAAAAACATGCGATTTCGCTAGATTCTCTAGAGGCGCTGGGGCATAGTGCGCGCGATTCGAAGGCTTTATTAGGTATTGAAGCCGTGCTGGACGACATCCCGGCATTGGCATTGACCACTGAACAGGCACGAAGGCTGAAACACGGACAGGTCATTCATATGACGGACGTGGTCGGTCAATCCTCCTTCAAGGATATAAACCAGGAGCAGGTTTTCTGCGCCATGGCTGAAGGGCAATTGATCGCATTGGCCAAATGTATAGAAGGGGAATTAAAGCCCTTTCGTGTTTTAAACCGTTAGATACAGGAGTTTACGATGTCGATTACCGTTGAGCGAAAGCAAGAGTTAATCAAAGAATATGCACAAAAAGACGGCGATACCGGTTCGCCGGAAGTACAGGTCGCCGTTCTGACCGAACGGATCGTCAATTTGACGGACCATCTGAAAACCCACAAAAAGGATTTCCATTCGCGGCGTGGCTTGCTGATGATGGTTGGACAGCGGCGTCGTCTGCTGGACTACGTCAAACGGAAACAAACAACGCGCTATGAAGATTTGATCAAGCGTCTGGGTTTACGTCGCTAACAGAGCGGCAATGGGCGGTATGAAATTGGTTCATTCCGCCAAATCCCATCGGGACCTGACATTCAAATAAAATTCAGATTTATGGAACCGGCGGGAGCCGAAACGGAACAGGGGTTCGGTTTCGGGTCGAGGCAGGGCAATTGTGCTATGGCCTCGAATGATGAATAGGATATGGAAAATATGTTTCAAGAACATAAAGTAGAAATCGATTGGAACGGGCGCAAGCTCACTCTGGAAACGGGCAAGGTTGCCCGCCAGGCCGATGGCGCGGTAATCGCGACCCTTGGCGATACCAAAGTCTTTTGTGCAGTTGTCGCGGAAAGGTCCCCGAAGCCGGGTCTCGACTTTTTCCCGCTGACCGTTCACTACGTAGAAAAAGCCTATGCCGCCGGTAAAATTCCGGGCGGTTTCTTCAAACGCGAAGGTCGCCCGAGCGAAAAGGAAACCCTGGTTTCACGTCTCATCGACCGGCCCATCCGCCCGCTGTTTGTTTCCGGTTTCAAAAACGAAACCCAGGTTATTGCGACCGTGCTTTCCCACGACATGGAAAACGATCCCGACATTGTTGCCATGATTGCCGCTTCCGCGGCTCTGACAATTTCCGGTGCCCCGTTCCAGGGTCCCATCGGTGCGGCACGTGTCGGCTATATTGATGGCGAATACGTTCTCAACCCGGCGGTTGAGGATATGGCCGAAAGCCAGCTGAATTTGGTTGTTGCCGGAACCCGCGAAGGGGTTCTGATGGTTGAATCCGAAGCCCAGGAGCTTTCCGAAGACGTTATGCTGGGTGCTGTCAGTTTCGGCCACGCTCACTTCCAGCCGGTTATCCAGGCGATTATTGATCTGGCTGAAGTGGCTGCCAAGGAGCCCTTTGATCCGATTTTCGAGCCGGAAGGCAAGGATGCGCTGGCGGCAAAGATCAAAGCCGTTGCCGAAGCCGATTTACGCAAAGCCTATGGCGAGACCGTCAAGCAGACCCGGACCAGCATGGTCAATGCCGCCAAGCAGGCGGCGAAAGACGCCCTTGCAGCCGATGACAGCGTTGATCAGGACCTGTTGGCGGCCATTGGTGGCGACCTGCTGAAGAACCTGGAAAAGGATATTGTCCGCCAGGACATCCTGAAAACCTCCAAGCGCATTGACGGGCGGGCCCTGGATACGGTGCGGGCGATCGATTGCCAGGTTGGCATTCTGCCCCGTGCGCACGGTTCAGCCCTGTTCACCCGTGGTGAGACTCAGGCCCTGGTGGTTGCCACCCTGGGCACCGGTCAGGATGAGCAGATCATCGATGGTCTGGATGGTGATCGGCGTGAAAGCTTCCTCCTGCACTACAACTTCCCGCCTTACTCGGTTGGTGAAGCCGGTCGTTTCGGATTTACCGGACGCCGCGAAGTTGGTCATGGGAAACTGGCATGGCGGGCGGTTCATCCCCTGCTTCCGGCCAAGGAGGATTTCCCCTACACCATGCGCGTGGTTTCTGAAATCACCGAATCCAACGGCTCCTCATCCATGGCCTCTGTCTGTGGTGCCTCTCTGGCAATGATGGACGCCGGTGTTCCCCTGAAAGCCCCGGTCGCCGGTATTGCCATGGGACTGATCAAGGAAGGCGATGATTTCGCCGTGCTGTCCGATATTCTGGGT
>JABMNT010000175.1 GCA_013203595.1 Rhodospirillales bacterium | reverse complement strand
GGCCGAGGCCGCCGCCACCGGCCGCCATAAACAGTTCGCGATAGGCGGCGGAAACCGCGTTGCCATTGGTTTTGTTGACGTCGCCGACAACCAGAACACGGGTTTTTCCGGGGTAGTCAAAGGGCGATATCTGGGCATCGCGGCGGGCTTCGCTGATCAGATGAACCGAGCCGGTGCGGCGCTCGGCGGTGAACCAGTCCTGCTCTTCGTCGCCGCTGCGGTCGCGCAGCGTGGCCGAGGTGATGAGGACGCCATGGGCCGGTTCCAGAACGGTTTTGCTGAACGGCCGCGTCGGGTCGATCCAGTGCCGGAAAAACCCCACATCGACGTCGCGCCCGCCACTGCGCTCAACGCCAAACCAGTCAACGAAATCCTCGGGCACCTCACCGCCCAGCGAGCCCAGCATGTCCGACCAGGCCTGCAGCTGTTGCAGGCCTCGGCGCTGCAGGCTTTGCGCGAGCGCGGTAATGCGGTTGCGTTGCGCGGTTTCCAGGACTTCCGCACTTTCGTCCAGCATATTGGCGAGCGTTGTGATCAGCCGCTTCAGGGGCAGGGTCAGGCGCTTGAGGGCAAGGTCCAGGGTCTGGGCCGCTTCCATCAGACCGGGAACCGGAGACGTGGGTTCAGTCTCGAGGGCATATTGGGTGCCGGAATCTCCATCGCGGGCATAGACCTGCTGGCGGACCAGGGCCAGGAAGGCTTCTGCCGGACCCTTTGTCTGGCCGCCGCTGATCCGCTGGCCCCAGGCCGGGCCGGGCAGGGCGTGGGCGGCCTGCAGGATATCGTCGAGGGCCTCCAGAGCAGCCTGGTTATCGGCGATCAGATCTTCGAGCCGGGTCCTGAGGCCCCGCGACCGGCTGCGGCTGCCTTCTTCGGCGCCAATCAGCCAGCGCCGCAGATCAGCGCCTTCGCGACCGGACAGATGGGCCGAAAAGGCTGCATCGGCGGCGTCAAACAGGTGATGACCCTCATCAAACACATAACGGGTGGGCAGCACACCCTCATCCCCGCCCATCGCCGCCTGGACCATCACCAGCGCGTGGTTGGCGACAACAATATCGGCCAGCTTGGCCCGGCGCACGGTATGTTCGACAAAGCATTTGCCATAGTGGGGGCAGGCCGAATAGACACATTCACCACGGGTGTCGGTCAGATCAAGGGTCAGCGGGCGGCCGAACAGATTGACCAGCCAGGCCGGAAAATCGCCACCGACCATATCGCCGTCGCGACTGGCCCTGATCCAGCGCGCCATCAGACCGAGGGCGATGGCATCGCCGGGACCGCGGGTTGGAATGCGGTTGATGGCTTCCTCGAAATTCAGCAGGCACAGATAATTTTCGCGGCCCTTGCGGATGACCACGCGCCCGGCCTTGTCGTCAGGGTTGGGGTGCAGGCGATCCAGTTCGCCGTCGAGCTGGCGCTGCAGGTTGCGGGTGAAGGTGCTGATCCACACGGCGCCCTTGTTGCGTTCGGCCCAGATGCTGGCGGGGGCAATGTAGCCGAGCGTCTTGCCGACCCCGGTGCCGGCTTCGGCGAGGATAATATGAGGCTCGCCAGCCCGGTCTATGGGGGCAAAGGCGCCGGCGCCGATTGCCGCATAGGCGGCCTGCTGTGGGCGCTTTTCGGCGCCGCGTCCCAAAATTTCGCGCAGCCGGTCCTTGCTGTCGGTGGCGCTGACCGGATGGTTGCCGGGGGGTGCTGGCGGCGGGCCCTCTTCCCAGTCCGGCAGGTTTTTCCAGACCCGAAGGGCATCGGTCATGACCCGCGCCGACGGCGTTTCGCTGTCTGCCAGGGCCGCCAGCACAACCGCGCCCCACGACCAGCCGCCCCGGTTCATGGCATGGGCGATGGAGCGCGCCGATTTGACGGCGCGGTCACTGGGCAGGGTTTTCAGCTCATGCAGAAGCGCTGCGGCCGCCGAAAACAGGGTTTCCGCTTCTTTCTCAATGTTTGAGGGCAGCGGCAGGCCGAGCGCCTGGGCCAGACCACTGATCGTTGGCAGCACGAACTCGGCCGGGCGGACAAAGGCAAACAATTCCAGGACATCGTGGCAGGCAAACCGTTCACAGCGCAGGCGTTGGGCGACGGCAGGCAGGTAGCAGACAATCGGTCGCGGCTGGGTTGCCAGGCGGAGCTGCCAGGCCCGTGCATCCAGATCTTCGATTTCGCCGTCGCTGCTGAGCAGGACCGCATGGGTCAGCCCGGCGACGAGGGCCGGTGCATCCGGGAGCAGGGGGGGCGAGGCGTCGGGCGTGATCATAAAGCTGAGTATACCGCCAGCCGGGACTTATCAAGAATAAGCGGCTATCGGCAGAGGTTTCTTTTGGTTGCCAGTTAGCAGCCTAGAAACAGAAAGACAGCCAGCTGGCCGCATCGAATATGCGGATCATCTGGGTTTGAACAATGGCATCCCAATTCCCGGCAACCAGGGCCGCAAAGATTATTCCCAGGCCAAACGAAAGCAAACCGGTGTTTTCCATGGGCGGATTTTATTAGGTAAATTCACCTCAGTCGAGGGTTTGCTTCCCTTAATGGTGAAATCAAGGTTGCAGATAGGACCCGATGATCCATCATTGAAGGTGTTCCTAATGACTCTCGGGCGTAAATCAGCTAGCATACAAGAGTGAACAATATGGGTGTACCGACGGGTTCTTTGAGGACCGCGCCCGGCCCAAAGTTCCGGCAACGATAACCAGATCGAGCCGCCAGGAGGTTATAAAGATGACTCCACCTAACCAGACCCGTTGACATATAACCCATTATACCCAGTAGCTTCGGTCCTATGTGATCGGAGGGCGCCTAGAGCGCCAATAAATTAAAAGCCCTGCCGAAACGGCAGGGCTTTTTCCTTAGGCGTGATGACCTGCAATTCCAAAAAAAGCACTTGCCCTTTGCGATGAGGGTTCCAATACTTTGCGGGTTCGCCCTGGCTTGCCAATGAAATGCCAGAAATATCCGGCAGCACGGACCAGGGGAAAAATCATAATGGCATAATTATGCTGACATATCAGAGGAGATATATAATGAAAACCCGACTACTAGGATGGGCGGCGCTGGCTGCGACAGCAGCGGTGCTGGCCCTGTCACCCGTGGGCGGCGCGTCCGCCAAGGTCCTGAAAATGGCCTATGATGCCGACCCCGTATCGCTTGATCCGCACGAGCAGCTGTCCGGCGGGACATTGCAGCTCTCGCATATGGTATTTGATCCGCTGGTACGCTGGACAAAGGATCTGGGCTTTGAGGGCCGTCTTGCCGAGAAATGGGAACGCATTGATGAGACCACCATGCGCTTTCATTTGCGCCCAGGCGTCAAGTTTCATTCCGGCAACCCGTTGACTGCGGTTGATGTCAAATGGACCTTCGACCGGCTGAAGCAGAGCCCGGATTTCAAAGGTGTGTTCGCCCAGTTCAAATCGATGGCGGTTTCCGGCGACCTTTCCGTCGACATCGTCACCGACGGACCGTTTCCGCTGGTCCTGCACAATGCCACCTATATTTTCCCCATGGACAGCAAGTTCTATACGGGTACCGACTTCAAGGGCAATCCGAAGGATGCGATCGTCAAGCACGGGGATGCCTTTGCCTCAACCAATGCATCGGGCACCGGGCCATTTGTCGTCCTGCAGCGCGAACAGGGGGTGCGTATTGATTTCCGCCGGTTTGCGGACTATTGGGACAAAAACTCCAAGGGCAATGTAACGGAAATCATCTTTACCCCGATCAAGGAAGATCCAACCCGTGTCGCCGCCTTGTTGGCGGGCGATGTGGATTTTATCGCACCGGTTCCGCCAACTGATCTGGAGCGGGTCCAGAACGGCGCCAATACCCACCTGGTGACCATGGGCGGGACCCGGATCATCACCTTCCAGCTCAATCAGGAACGGGTTGCGCAGTTCAAGGATGTGCGTGTGCGCCAGGCCATCGTTCATGCCGTCAATAACGATGCCATTGTGCAGAAGATCATGAAGGGCTTTGCCACCACAGCCGCACAGATGAGCCCGAAGGGATATCTGGGTCACAATGACAGCCTGAAGCCCCGGTTCGATCTGAAAAAAGCCCAGGACCTGATGAAGGAAGCCGGTCAGGAAAAGGGATTTTCGGTGACCATGATGGCCCCCAACAACCGCTATGTGAACGATGCCAAAATCGCCGAGGCGGTTGCCGGCATGCTTGCCAAGATCAATATCAAGGTCGATTTGAAAACCATGCCAAAGGCCCAGTACTGGCCGAAATTTGATGAACGCGCAGCCGACATCATGATGATTGGCTGGCATTCGGATACGGAAGATTCGGCCAACTTCTATGAGTTTCTGGCGATGACCGTGGATAAGGAAAGCGGTCGCGGTCAATACAACAGCGGTAACTATTCGAACCCAAAAGTTGATGAAATGACCGTCAAAACCCTGAAAATGACCGATGATGCGGCGCGGGCAAAAGACCTGCAGATGATCGAGAAGATCATCTACGACGATGCCGGGTTTGTGCCCCTGCACTGGCAGAACCTGGCTTGGGGTGCGCGCAAAGGCGTGATGATCGAGGATGTGGTCAACGTCATGAACTTCCCCTATCTGGGTGACCTGGTCATTCAATAGGCGGACCAGACCGGAACGTTTCAAGGGGCTGCCCTGACCTGGCAGCCCCGCGACGTTTCGCCGATACAGGCCGCAACTCGGGACAGGATCGATGGAATATCTTCAATTTGCCGTCAAACGGCTGGTGCAGGCGACCATCGTCATGTTTGTGATTTCGCTGATCGGCTTTTCGATCCAGGACAAGCTGGGTGATCCCCTGCGTGAACTGGTCGGCCAGTCGGTTTCGGAAGAGGTCCGCGATGAGTTGCGCGAGCAGATGGGCCTGAATGATTCATTTCCCGTGCAGTATGCGCGCTTCATCACGAAGGCAGTCCGCCTCGATCTGGGTAATTCCTATTTCTTCAAGAAGCCGGCGCTTGAGGTCATTGCCGACAAGTTTCAGGCGACCATGGAACTGGTCATCGGCGCGACGCTGATCATCGTTGTGTTTTCGGTTCCCGTCGGCGTGTTCTGTGCGATCAATCCGAAAAGCTGGATATCGCGGGTGATCATGACCCTGAGCATTGTCGGGATTTCGGTGCCGGTTTTTCTCACCGCAATTTTCCTGATCTATATTTTTTCCGTGGAACTGGGCTGGATGCCGTCTTTCGGGCGTGGTGATACGATAAGCCTGGGCGGCTGGTCGACGGGGTTTCTGACCTGGGATGGCCTGCATCATCTGGTACTGCCGAGCCTGTCTCTGGCATCGATCATGCTGCCGCTGTTTATCCGCCTGATCCGTGCCGAAATGATGGAGGTGCTGGAGACCGATTACATTCGCTTCGCCTGGGCCAAGGGCCTGGTGCGCCGCCGTGTGTGGTTTCTGCATGCCCTTAAAAACACCCTGCTGCCGGTGATCACGGTCGGTGGTGTGCAGATTGGCACGATGATCGCCTATACGATTTTGACGGAAACCGTGTTCCAGTGGCCGGGCATGGGCTTTGTCTTTCTGGAAGCCATCAACCGGGTCGATACGCCCCTGATCATCGCCTATATCATCGTCGTCGGGCTGATCTTCGTGGTCACCAATACAGTTGTCGACCTGATCTACTCGCTGGTCAATCCGACGGTCCGCCTGGTCGGCCAGAAGCCATGAACAGAATACGGCTGTTCATGGACTCTGACCTGGTCTTCCGCTTTGGCCGCGACCGGGTGGCGCAGTTCAGCTTCGCCCTGTTTCTGGCCTTTGTTATCGCTGCCTTCGCGGCACCGCTGATCGCGCCCTTCGATCCCTATGATCCCATGCAGATTGACCTGATGGATTCTGAAATTCCGCCGCTCTGGCAGGATGCCAATACCGACCCCCGGTTCCTGTTTGGCACCGATGCCCAGGGCCGCGATCTGTTGTCGACCATTTTATACGGGACCCGGATTTCGCTGATCATCGGCTTTTGCGCGGTTGCCCTGCAGATTCTGATCGGTGTTAGCATTGGTTTGATTTCGGGCTATGTGGGCGGCCGTATCGACAGCTTTTTCATGCGCCTGGCCGATATTCAGCTTTCCCTGTCCACCTTGATGGTGGCGATCATCGCCTCTGCGGTTTTCAAGGCCACCTTCGGCACCGAGATCTACGGCAATGTCGCCATTCTGGTTCTGGTTCTGGTTATCGGCATTGCCGAATGGCCGCAATATGCGCGCACCGTGCGGGCATCGGTACTGGCCGAGCGCAGTAAGGAATACGTCGATGCGGCGCGGGTCATCGGGCTGCCCCGCTGGCGCATCATGATCCGCCATGTGCTGCCCAATACCCTGTCGCCAATCCTGGTGATTTCCACCGTGCAGATCGCCAATGCGATTATTTCGGAAGCGGCGCTGTCGTTTCTGGGGCTGGGCATGCCGGTCAACAAACCATCGCTGGGGTCGCTGATCAGTTCCGGCTTCGAGTTTATTTTTTCAGGCTCCTGGTGGATTACGGTGATTCCCAGTCTGGTTCTTGTGGCTTTGATCCTGAGCATCAATTTACTCGGCGACTGGCTGCGTGATGTGCTGAACCCCCGGCTGTACAAGGACTGACCATGGCGCTTCTGGAAGTCAGGAATCTGCATGTTGAATTTCCGCTGGGCCGCAAAACCCTGCAGGCCATTCACGGCCTGAGCTTCGCGCTCGACAAGGGCGAACGCCTGGGCATCGTTGGCGAAAGCGGCGCCGGCAAGTCGGTGGCCGCGTTTTCGATCCTGAAACTGATTGCCAAACCGGGCCGCATCGCCGCCGGCGAGGTGATTTTTGACGGCCGCGACCTGGCCAAAATCTCCGACGAAGAGATGCGCCAGATCCGCGGCAACCGGATCAGCATGATTTTTCAGGACCCGATGATGACCCTCAATCCGGTGCTGACGGTGGGCACCCAGATGGTTGAATGCCTGAAGGCGCACCGCGATATCTCCGACGCCGAGGCCAAACGGCTGGCCATCGCCAAGCTGCGTGAAGTCAAGATTCCGTCGGCCGAAGAACGCTTTGAGAATTACCCGCACCAGCTTTCCGGTGGCATGCGCCAGCGGGTGGTGATCGCCATTGCCCTGCTCACCGACCCGGCCGTGATCATCGCCGACGAGCCGACAACCGCTCTTGATGTGACCATCCAGGCGGAAATCATGGGCCTGATGCTGGATCTGTGCCGGGACCATGCGGTGGCCCTGATGCTGATCACCCATGATCTGGCGGTGGTCTCCCAGGTGACCCAGAAAATCTGTGTGCTCTATGCCGGACGACTGGCCGAGCAGGGACCGACGCGCTCAATCATCACCCAGCCCAAACACCCCTATACCCAGGGCCTGATCAAAGCCCTGCCGCAGCAGAATGAACCGGGCGCGCGGCTTTTTCAGATCCCGGGAACCATGCCGACCCTTGATGATGTGCCGGCGGGTTGCGCCTTTCATCCGCGCTGTGCCTTCGCCGATGAGCTGTGCCGCCGCGAAGTGCCGGAACCCCGTCCGATTGGCGATCATCGCGTCGCCTGTCACCATGCGGAAAAGGTGGCCAGCGCATGAGCGACAGCCAAACCCTGCTCAGCATCGCCAATCTGCGCAAGCAGTTCCGGATCACCGCGGATAGCTGGTGTGGCGGCGGCGGTCAGGTGGTCAGCGCCATCAATGATGTATCGCTGGAGATCCGCAAGGGTGAAAGTTTCTGTCTGGTTGGCGAAAGCGGCTGCGGCAAGTCGACACTGGCGCGCACGGTGATGGGGCTGGAGACGCCGACGTCGGGCACCATCGCATACGGCGGCACCCGCATTGATGACATGAACGACGGCGCCCGGCTACCCTATCGCCGACGCATGCAGATGATTTTCCAGAACCCTTATGCGTCTCTGAACCCGCGGATGACCATCTCCCAGACCCTGGAAGAGCCGTTGCGTTTTCACCAGCCCGGCCTGTCCGACAGCCAGGTCCGCGACAAGGTCGTCACGGTCATGGAATCGGTCGGCAACAACACCTCGTGGCTGAGCCGCTTCCCGCACGAATTTTCAGGCGGCCAGCGCCAGCGCATATCGATTGCCCGTGCGCTCATGGTCGATCCGGAGTTTGTCGTCGCCGACGAGCCGATCTCGGCGCTCGATGTATCGATCCAGGCCCAGGTTCTCAACGTGATGATGGATGCCCGCAACGAACGGGATCTGACCTATCTGTTCATCACCCACGATCTGTCGGTGGTCGAACATTTCGGCACCCGG
Organism: Rhodospirillales bacterium; assembly: GCA_013203595.1. Classification (GTDB taxonomy): domain Bacteria; phylum Pseudomonadota; class Alphaproteobacteria; order Rhodospirillales; family Casp-alpha2; genus JABMNT01. The sequence continues at coordinate 15,522 of JABMNT010000175.1, read as the reverse complement.
GTTGCCGTCATGTATCTGGGCGTGGTCTGCGAACTGGCCGATACCCGGACCCTGTTCGCCGGCCCGCGCCATCCCTATACGCAGTTGCTGCTCAGCGCAATTCCGAAAATGGATGGCTCGGAAATGACCCACGACCGCATGCAGGGCGAAGTGCCCTCGGCCATGCAGCTGCCGTCGGGCTGCGTGTTCCACGGCCGCTGCCCGCACGCCAAAGCGGTGTGTAAAACCGATATCCCGGCGCTCCGCGACGTCGCCGGACGCCAGGTCGCCTGTCATTTTGCGGAAGAGACGGGGTGATGGATCCATGGTTGAGAATATATATCCGCCCGTGATTCTCGGCAAAATTTCACACCGAATGGCGTTTGTCTCTGAACTCGGCGTAGCCTGGGTCATTTTGTTTATTGCCCTGATGTGTTTTGTTTTTATTACCCCGGTATATCTTGTTGTGAATAACATCGAACAATTAGGGATGTTGTCGGCTTCCCTGATTATTCTTGGCCTAATCGTGGTATCCGTCCTGAGCTGGTTTATAGGCGCTAAATTCTCTCCGGAAGATGCGTCCACAGAAGGCGGGTTCAACATGGAACGCAACAAAGCCTTGGCGCCAACGTATTTTTCTAACCATAAAACCCCCATCATCTTTCAGTTGCTGAGCCTGTATGGGGATAAGACCTGGATCATCGACTACTGCGAAAGCGATATGGCTTCGACGGTTGAGGAGGCCAGGGCACAGATTTATGATTTGGCGCGACGATGTGTATCTGATAGTCGGAAACGGCGAAAACTGAAGATTTCAATTCTGAATTCGGCCCTCAATATCCTTGCCTGGTGCAGAACCAATCAAAGCCACCAACGCATTGAAGGTTTGCGGCAAAAAATTCTGAATACAGATGGCGATGAGAGATCCAGAAATTTTGCCGAATGGAATGGATTAATATCTGAAGAGGCTGAATTGGCACATGAAAGAGCGGAAGAATGGTGCCTGCAGTTGAATAAAATTGTAGCCGAGGAAAAGAAGAAACGCTGAACAATAAATTTCATTTGGGGAATTAAATTAACGCATGGTCATCGCCTGATCCGGGGTCAGCCGGCCGGCAATGTTTGAAAAGGGCAGGCAATCAGGTTTCAGTCCGAACCCCCGTCGGGCCGCCATGAAGGCCAGATGATTGATGGAGGCAGGTGATCGGGTTGCAGGATTTCCCCTCCTTAACTGTCGCCGTGTCAGCGCACTGGTGTCAGCCAGCCGTGCCGGTCTTCCATTTCGCCACTGACAATGCCCAGGAACCGCTGTTGAATCTGCGCCGTGACCGGGCCCATTCGGCCGGCCCCGATTACGATGTCGTCGACACTGCGGATCGGTGTGATTTCAGTCGCTGTGCCAGCGAAAAACAGCTCTTCAGCCCCGTACAGGGCTTCCCGTGGCATGATCATTTCGCGCACGTCAATGTCGAGATCGCGGGCAATCTGGAAAACCGAGGCGCGGGTGATGCCCTGCAGGTTGGAGCCTTCGATGGGCGGCGTGACCAGGGCACCGTCGATCACCGCAAATACGTTCTGGCCACTGCCTTCGCTGACGATACCGGCCGGCGTCAGGGCGATGGCCTCCACATAACCGAGCCGTTTGGCCTCCATTTTTATGAGCGCCGCGTTGTTATAATGACCGGCGGCCTTGGCCATGCCGGGAAAGGTGTTGGAGGCGGCCCGTGCCCAGCTGGACACGCAGACATCAACGCCCTTGGCCAGGGCATCCTTGCCCAGATAGGCGCCCCATTTCCAGGCGGGGATGACGGTTTCAATGGGACTTTCTGCGCCATCCATGGTCATCGAGCCGTAGCCGCGCATGACCATGGGGCGAATATAGGCGCTTTTCAGGTTGTTGGCGTGCACTACATCGAGGCTGGCCTGTACCAGTTCGGCTTCCGTAAAGCCCGGTTCCATGCGGTAAATCCGCCACGAATTGCGCAACCGGTGGATATGCTCGGGCAGGCGGAAGACGGCCGGGCCCTGGGCCGTATGGTAGCAGCGGATGCCTTCAAACACCGAAGCGCCAAACTGCACGGCCGTTGACAGCACATGGACCGTCGCCTCGGCCCAGGGGATCAATTCGCCGTTTTTCCAGATAAATTCCGCTTCGTCTATGGATGCCGCCATTTTTTGTCCTCCGTCGGTCGCTCTTCCTATGAGTTTGTTAAGCAATGGAGTCTACAGTCAGTTGTCCGATTAGGGTAGGAGTGTTTTCGAGATGAACGATGCGGAGCAAGACCAGCGCGAAGCCTTGCGTCGGGCCGAACAGGAACGCCGCGATGAGGTGCGCCGGGAAGACGAACGTCGGCAGACGGAACGCCGCGGTACCGGGACGGCCGCAGACTATCTGGGTGATGACCGCCGGTCTGTTGACCGCCGCGAGGCCCAGCGGCGAATTTTGGAGCGGCGCTCGCTTGAGCGCCGGCAACGGGACGAACGGCGCGAACAGGAAATCATCGATACCAGTTGGCCGCTGCCAACAGATGGCTGATCGGAGGCGTTTTCTGATAATTTTTACGCCCCGGCGGCGAGTTGTCTGTTGCATCTGCCCGCAAGCCCCTTACATCTAGATAGAAGGCCTCTGAATCTGATGAACTTGCGCTTGAAGAAGGTGTGAATTAGGCGTATCGAAGGGGCGAAATCAACAGGTTGCACACGTGGAGACGAATTTCGGTGTTTGGAAAAAAAGAACTAAAAGTTGCGATTGGTGATCGCTTCGTTAAATCCGATGACCCGAAAACCGTCTGGGTTGTTTCCGGACGTGGCAGCTCGGTTGTTCCGATTCCACATTTCCAGGTTGTGCGCGAGGGCTATGAAAGCCGTGTCCGTACCCTGTCTGAACAGGTTCTGCTGGATTCTCAGTATTATTTGCGCGTCAAATAGGCTGGCAACGGAGGCCGCTAGCGGCGGGCTCCACTCACCTGAACGTTTTTCACAATATAATCACCGCCATGATTGATCAGCGCCATCCCGTTAAAGGGATCGCGAAAGCCCCGGTCAGTAACCGATAGAGCCTGCTGTCCGTCAACGCTGACGGTCATCCGGCCATCGCCGTAGCGCAACCATTCAATGGCATGAAAATTCTTGTCTTCCAGCGGACTGGGCAGTTTCGCTGAGTCCATGATTGCGGTGCCACGCGATGAAACGCGTACCAGTTCAATGGTGCCGCCGGGGATATAGGCCAGCCGGTAACCGGCGGTGCGTGAGGCCGATCTGGCATTGCCCTGATACATCACCCATTCGAGCCGTCCGTCACCGGTCCAGGAACTGAAACTGGTTTCCAGGGCAAAGGCATTGGGGATGGCGGCGGCGGTATGAATCATCGCGTTGGTTGGGCTGTTCTTGGAACGGCGATCGCGTTCCTGTCTGCCACCCAGGGCCTGATTGAGAATCTGTCCGAACAGAACAGCAGCCGCATCCTCGCCGCGCCGGTTCGGTGCCTGGGCGTCTGCAGGGGCTGCCTGCCCGGTGATCGCACTGCGCAATCCCCAGCCTTTCTCGACCCAATAGTCACCGGCAAGGACCTGCCAGACCGGATCCTGCTCGAAATTGCCGTCCAGAAAGGAGTCATTGAGAACCAGTGTCTGCCAGGGCCGATCAAAGCCGCGGGCCAGATCACGCAGATCGCGCAGGAAAAGCGGGTCGGCGGCCCGTGCCTGTTCGGCCTTGTCGATCATTGAATTGAGTTGGGTTACAAACTCCTGGAGCCTTTTTTCGGCGGCCGCGGTCTGGGCGGCGGCATCCGGGTTCTGCCATGACTTGTAGGTGGACTGGGCCTGCACCACCCGGGGAGCAAAACTGACCTGGGCGGTTACAAGAACCAGTACGAGATAACCAAATATGCGCATGTCAGGGCTCCCCATCGACGTGTCGTGTGTTGCCAGAGCAGCTTAGCACAGGCCGGCCCGAAAGATCACGGTTGATTATGCCCGGTCATAGGCCAGGTTTGGCGCCAGCCGGCGTTCCGTATCTTCCATACTTTCGCCAATCCGTTTTGCGTAATCTTCCACCTGATCCCGGCCGATCTTGCCGAGGCCGAAATATTTGGCCTCGGGATGGGCGAAATAGAACCCGGATACGGCTGCCGTCGGCAGCATGGCATAGCCTTCCGTGAGCTGAATTCCGGCGTTGGTTTCGGCATCAAGCAGCGCGAACAGGGCGGGTTTCTCGCCATGGTCCGGGCATGCCGGATAGCCCGGTGCCGGCCGGATGCCCTGATAGGCTTCGCCGATCAACTGGTCATTGCCCAGGTCTTCATCTTTCGCATATCCCCAAAACTCCTTGCGCACCCGCTCGTGCATGCGTTCGGCAAAGGCTTCCGCCAGACGATCGGCCAGGGCTTTAAGCAGGATTTCCGAATAATCGTCGTGCGCGGCCTTGAACTCGGCGACCTTTGCGTCAATGCCGATGCCGGCGGTCACCGCAAAACCACCCATGTAATCGACAAGCCCGGTTTCCTTCGGGGCAATGAAATCAGCCAGACAGCGATTGGCGCGGCCTTCGCGTTTGGTCATTTGCTGGCGCAGGAAGTGGAATTGTTTCGGGGTGTTGCTGCCATCCCAGTCCATACTCAATTCGACGTCATCACCAACCGAATTGGCCGGAAAAAAGCCAATGACAGCCCGCGCCGTCAGCCATTTCTCGGTAATGATTTTGCGCAGCATCGCCTTTGCATCGGCAAACAGGCCTCTGGCGCTTTCACCAACCACCGGATCCTTGAGGATGGCCGGGTAAACGCCGGCCAGTTCCCAGGTGCGGAAAAACGGAGTCCAGTCAATCCGGCTTTCCAGTTCCGCCAGATCATAGGCGTCGAAGGATCTGACTCCCAGGAACTGCGGTTTAACCGGCGTATAGGCAGACCAGTCGATCTCGGTTTTGGCGGCCCGGGCATCGGCAATCGGCGGAATTTTTTTGGCATCCTGACCGCGCTTGTGGCGGGCCCGCGATGATTCCTGCTCATCGCGGACTTCCGCCAGAAAGCCGTCGCGCCGGGTATCGCTGAGCAAATTGCTGGCCACCCCGACGGCGCGTGAGGCATCGTTGACGTGTATAACCGGATGTTTGTAGCCCGGTGCGATTTTTACCGCCGTGTGGACTTTCGAAGTGGTGGCGCCGCCGATCAGCAGCGGGATGTCAAAGCCGGCCCGGGTCATCTCCAGGGCAACCGTGCACATTTCCTCGAGCGACGGTGTAATCAGGCCCGACAGGCCGATCATGTCGGCCTTTTCATCCTTTGCCGTGGCCAGTATCTTGCCATAGGGAACCATCACGCCCAAATCGATGACCTCGAAATTGTTGCACTGCAAAACAACGCCGACAATGTTTTTGCCGATGTCATGGACATCGCCCTTGACCGTTGCCATGACGATTTTGCCCTTGCTTTGACTGACTGCATTCTTGTCCTTTTCGGCTTCGATGAAGGGGGTCAGATGGGCCACCGCCTGTTTCATGACACGCGCCGACTTGACCACCTGGGGCAGGAACATCTGGCCCGACCCGAACAGATCGCCGACAATGTTCATGCCGTCCATTAACGGCCCTTCAATCACTTCGATGGGGCGGGTTGCGCCGAGGCGGGCCTCTTCTGTATCTTCGACCACATAATCGTTGATGCCCTTGACCAGGGCGTGCGCCAGGCGCTCGGCGACGGATTTCTGACGCCACGACAAATCCTCTCTGGATTCGCGCTTTTCACCAACAACATCGCTGGCCACCTCAAGCAGCCGTTCCGTCGCATCGTTGCGCCGGTTGAAGACCACATCCTCGATGCGGTTTTTCAGATCTTCAGGAATATCGGAATACACGGTCAGCTGACCGGCATTGACGATACCCATGTTCAGACCGGCGGCGATGGCATGGTACAGGAACACCGAATGCATGGCTTCGCGAACCGGATTATTGCCGCGGAAGGAAAACGACATATTTGAAACCCCGCCACTGGTCAGGGCATGGGGCAGGGTCTTTTTGATCTCGGCGACGGCGGCAATGTAATCTTTCGAGAAGTTTGCGTGTTCCTCGATGCCGGTGGCGATGGGAAAAATGTTGGCGTCGAAGATAATGTCCTGGGGCCGAAAGCCCACTTCCCGGGTCAGAATATGATAGGAATCGGTGCAGATCCGGACCATCCGCTCGAAACTGTCGGCCTGGCCGTTTTCATCAAAGGCCATGACCACAACCGCCGCGCCATAGCGCAGGATCTCACGGGCCTGGGCCTTGAAGGGCTCAGCCCCTTCCTTGAGACTTATGGAATTCACCACGCTCTTGCCCTGAACACACTTCAGGCCGGCCTGAATGACCGTCCATTTCGATGAATCGATCATTACCGGAACCCGGCATATGTCGGGTTCGGAGGCAATCAGCCGGAGGAATGTGGCCATGGTGGCTTCCGCATCCAGCATGGCATCATCCATATTGACATCGACAATCTGGGCGCCGTTGGCGACCTGCTGGCGGGCAATATCGAGGGCTTCTTCGTAGGCTTCGTCGCGGATAAGACGGGCAAATTTGGCCGATCCGGAAACATTGGTGCGCTCGCCGACGTTTACAAAGCCGGTTACCTTATCCAGGGTCAGCGGCTCCAGGCCGCTGAGTGCGCAATAGGGACGGATTGTCGGAATAGGGCGCGGCGGGGCACCGGCGACGGCATTGGCAATGCCCCGAATATGAGACGGTGTGGTACCGCAGCAGCCGCCGACGATGTTGACGAAGCCGCTTTCGGTAAATTCCCGCAGATGGGTTGCCATATATTCCGGACTGTCATCATAGCCGCCAAAGGCGTTGGGCAGGCCGGCGTTTGGATAAACGCTGATATGAGTGTCGGCAAGCTGGGAAACGGTCTGGATGTGAGCGCGCAGGGCTTCTGCGCCAAGCGCGCAGTTGAAGCCGACGCTGATCGGTTTGGCATGGGCGACCGAATTCCAGAAGGCCTCGGGAGTCTGTCCGGACAGGGTCCGCCCCGAGGCGTCGGTAATGGTCCCCGATACCATGACCGGCAGGCGCAATTGCTCGTCATCAAAAAACTTCAGGACGGCGTAAATGGCGGCCTTTGCATTGAGGGTATCAAACACGGTTTCGATCAGTATCAAATCAATGCCACCATCGACCAGGCCGTGCAGGGCTTCTGTATAGGTGTCAACCAGCTGATCAAAGGTGACGTTCCGGTAGCCGGGGTCATTGACATCGGGCGAGATCGAGGCCGTCCGGTTGGTTGGCCCGATGGCACCGGCAACGAAACGTGGCTTGTCGGGTTGGCTGGCGCTGATTTTGTCGGCGGCATTGCGGGCCAGCACGGCGCTTTGATAATTCAGCTCATAGACCAGTTTCTCCATGCCGTAATCAGCCTGCGCGATGGCGGTTGAACTGAAGGTGTTGGTTTCGACAATATCGGCCCCGGCGTTGAAAAAATCTTCATGGATCTTCTGAATAACTTCGGCCTGGGTCAGGCTCAACAGATCGTTGTTTCCCTTCACATCCTGGCCCCAGTCGACAAAGCGGCTGCCGCGATAATCGGTTTCCGAAAAATGATAGTCCTGAATCATGGTGCCCATGGCCCCGTCCAGTACCAGAATGCGTTCACTCAGCAGCTTGCGCAGTTCAACGGTCTGATCAGGCTGGCGCTGGCGATTGGCAATGTTGCTTGCCGATGTCAGGTTTTTGTCGAGCAGATCTATATTGGTCATGGTCAGGCGGCTTTCGTTGCGGGTTCAGGACGGACACCGAGCATGTGGCAGATGGCAAAGCACAGGTCGGCCCGGTTCATGGTATAAAAATGAAACTGGTTGACGCCGTTGGCACTGAGTGCGCGGCATTGTTCGGCGGCCAGGCTGGCAGCGACCAGCTTGCGGGCTTCCGGCTCGTCGTCAAGCCCGGCAAACAGATCGGCCATCCAGGTGGGGATTTCGGCACCGCAGCGTGCGGAAAACTCGGCGACCCGCCGGAAGTTTGTTACCGGCAGGATACCGGGAACGATAGGAACGGTAATGCCGGCGGCCCGGGCGCGATCGAGAAACCGCAGATAGGTATCGATATTGAAGAAGAACTGGGTAATCGCTTCGGTTGCCCCGGCATCTATTTTGCGCTTCAGGTTGTCCAGATCGATGGCGGCGCTGGGCGCTTCGGGATGGGCTTCCGGATAGGCGGCGACGCTGATCTGGAAATCGGCAACCCGTTTGAGACCGGCGACCAAATCGGCTGCATAGGCATAGCCATCTTTTTGCGGCTGGTAGCGATCGGTACCTTTTGGCGGGTCACCGCGCAGGGCAACGATATGATGGACGCCGGCATCCCAGTATTGGCGGGCAACGGCGTCCACCTCGTCGCGGCTGGCGCCGACGCAGGTCAGGTGCGCGGCCGGTGCCAACCGGGTTTCGTTGCGAATACGTGATACCGTATTATGTGTGCGTTCGCGGGTCGTGCCGCCGGCCCCATAGGTGACCGAGACATAGCTGGGGTTGAGCGGCGCCAGGCGCTGGATGGAACTCCACAGAACCTCGCTGGCCTTTTCCGAGTCGGGCGGGAAAAATTCAAAGGACACGCTGACATCACGGGGCAGGGGTGCGGCGATTGCCAGCTCGGATACCGGTGCGCGTCCGCGTGAGGAGAGGTTCATGATTCCGGGAGGTGTTGATTTTCTTGTCATTGGGAAATTCTCGTTGCTGGTTGCGGTATGGGGGGAGATGCCGGCGGTGCCGGTTGGTGGATTGCCGCCGGGTCCGGTTTTTCGGCAATCCAGATACAGACGGTTAAGGGTGAGCCCTTGAGTTTGATGGTGGGTTTTTGCGTCAGTTCGGCGCGCCTGAACCAGCCTGCCACTTCGCTGTCGGCAAAGCCCAGGCGGCGGTGTTTGTCCTTGTCACGCAGCACTTCCAGGTCATGGGGCGCGAAATCGACGACAACCAGTTGGCCGCCGGGTTTCAGGACCCGCGTCGCCTCGGCAATGGCCAGGGCCTGATCATCGACAAAATGCAGGACCTGATGAATCACCGCCAGATCAAAGCCTTCCGATGCGTTGGGCAGTTGATAAATGTCACCCTGCCGAACCTGGCAATGGGGTAATTTCGCCGCTTCCAGATTAGATCGGGCAATCGCCAGCATTTCGCGCGACATATCAATTCCCTCGCCGCGCTGCAGGCGGGGGCCGAAGTGTTCCAGCAAACGCCCGGTTCCGGTGCCCAAATCGATCATCGAGGAAATCCGCTGCCAATCCAGTGCCTTGTTGATCGCCGCATCGATATCTGAGTCATCCACATGCAGAGAGCGGATTTCGTCCCATTGGGCGGCGATTTCACGAAAGTAGGCGGCCGCCGATTCCGTGCGGTCACGTTTGACTTCCAGAAGGCGGTCCATGTCCCGCCGGATCAGGCTGTCGTCGGCAGGGATCAAGTCTCCCAACCGGGCGATCAACTGCGCACCCGTACCCGACGCCGCGACCCGGTGAAAGACCCAGGATCCTTCCCGGATCCGAACCAGCAGTCCGGCTTCGGATAACAGTTTCAGGTGACGGGAAATGCGCGGTTGGCTCTGGCCCAGAATACGGACCAGTTCACTGACTGTCAGTTCGCCCTCCAGACAGAGTGCCAGAATGCGCAGCCGCGTTGGCTCGGCCACGGCTTTTAAGGCATTCAGCAGGTCATCCATGGGCGTTGCTCCTGATCGCAGGTTATGGAAGGGACGTTTTTGCATATTTAAATAAACATATCAAGATATCTTTATATAGTTATTTACGTGTTTCGTGACAAATGTGCCGTCGAATGAAAAGTCGGATTCTGTTTATTCATTAACTGAATTGTAATCATCGCGTCGCACTATCTGGCCATGACAAATGATTCCCCACATCGATTTGCCGTTGGTTCAATTCTGGTTTTCTGCGGCTTGTTGCTGGTCTCCGGCTGCGCCAATATGCCGGACCCGGCGGATGGGGATGCGGTTGCCGAATATATCCAGACCAATGATCCGCTGGAGCCGACAAACCGGCAGGTCTTTGCGGTTAACCAGGGCCTGGATTCGGCTCTGCTAAAACCGATAACGGAAGTTTACCGCGATACGGTTCCAGCGACGGCACGCCAGGGAATTCAGAATTTTCTGGCCAACCTGCGCACGCCAGTCGTTTTATTGAACGATATTCTGCAGGGCGATCTGGATCGAACCATTGAGACATTGGCGCGTTTCCTGGTTAATTCGACCGTTGGTATATTTGGATTGGCCGATGCTGCGGCGGAATTGGGTGTGCCGGCCCACGCGGAGGATTTTGGACAGACGCTGGCCGTCTGGGGAGTGCCTTCCGGACCTTTTCTGATGCTGCCGGTCTTTGGCCCCTCAAATCCGCGCGATACCGTTGGTCTGGTCGTTGATCTGTTGACAGACCCCTTCAACAGGTGGGCATCGAACAGCGGGCAACCACAGGCCGCCTACTCACGCGCCGGCGCAGAAACCGTTGACCGGCGCGCACAGAATATCGAATTATTGAATGAAGTTGAAAAGTCCTCTCTTGATTTCTACGCGGCAATCCGTAGCTTATACCGGCAAAGGCGGGCGCACGGGATATCCAATGGTCTGGATGTCCCCGAGATCCAAGCCGGGAAAGACGTCGAATTTACGGATCGTCCGAAATTTATCGACGAGGAAGTGTCGCGGAGAGAATAATGCTAAAACGGTTTGCTTTGACAGGAGCACTTGTCATCTGCGTGGTGGGTATGGGGTTTGCCACCAGTGCACGTGCGGATGCCAATGAGGAGAACTCGCTGCAGTTCATTCAGTCTGTGGCCGACAAAGCCATCCAGTCGCTGACAGCCAAGGACACCCCAAAACCCGAACGGGTGAAGCAGTTTCGCATTTTATTCAACGAAAATTTTGCCGTCAAATCGATTGGTAAATTTGTTCTGGGCCGTTACTGGGGACGGGCCTCGGAAGCTGAGCAGAATGAATATCTGGGGCTGTTTGAAGATTTGATGGTGGTTTCCTATGTCGATCGTTTCAGCAGTTATGCAGGTGAATCCCTGGTCCTGAAAGATGCGCGCACAGAAAATGAAACAACGATCACCGTGTTTTCCGAAATCAAACGACCGGGGGGAACCAAGCCGATCCAGATAAACTGGCGTGTCGGCACCAATGGCACCATTTACAAGATTTTGGATGTAGCCGTTGAGGGAGCTTCAATGAGTACCACACTGAAGTCTGATTTCGGCTCCATCGTGCGCCAGAAAGATGGCAAGGTTTCGGGGCTGATCGATGAATTGAAGAAAAAAACCGCGTCTCTGACGGAGGAAATGCAAAAATAGGGATCATCTGCGTCCTTTTCATTTCCCGCATCGACAATTCACACAGCGTTTCCCATTTGTTTCTGACGGTGGCACAGGTCAGCCAGCTGCCTGTTCACGGCAATTGCCAACGTGAACCGGGCACCCGGCAACGCGTAGTCTGTGCCGGACCCGGTTCAATATATCGAGACCTCTGGCCGAAAAAACTCTGCTGTTGTCCTCTGTCGACAACACTATTAATGTATGTAAACGAATGTCCAGATAGGCGACCCCTTCGGGAGCAGACGGAGATATCAACCCTGTGCCAGAGCTAGACGCCACCCAGAAAATTCTGATCGTCGACGACGAAAACCTGATTCGTCAGTTGATGTCGGCGCTGTTGAACGGGTTTGGCACCATTGACCTGGCCGAGTCCGGCGCCGAGGCCTTGCAAAAGATTGAATCCAACCGACCGGATCTGATCATTCTTGATGTTCAGATGCCGGAGATGGATGGTTATGAGGTGTGCAAGCGGATAAAGGAAAACGAACAGACAGCGGAGATCCCGGTTGTCTTTTTGACCGCCAACAGCACCAACAAGGATGAAGAACATGGCCTGGAAATCGGTGCGTCGGATTTTATTCGCAAACCGATTTCGCCGCAGATCGTCCGCACCCGGGTTGCCAACATCCTGAAACTGCAGGCGGCGACCCGCCAGCTGGAACTGCTGGCATCGACGGACCCGTTGACGGGTGCCTATAACCGCCGTCACTTCATGGAAAGCGGCAACAACGAGTTGTTGCGCAGTAACCGCTACAAGCATCCGTTTACCGTTCTGATGCTCGATATTGACCACTTCAAGGCGGTCAACGATACCCATGGTCACCAGATTGGCGACGATGCGCTCAAGGAAACCGTGCGGGTTATCGAAGATACACTGCGCGGTGAAGATACCCTGGGCCGGATCGGAGGCGAAGAGTTTGCGGTCCTGTTGCCGGAAACCGACGTGGCCCGCGCTGGCTTGCTGGCTGAACGTATTCGCATCGCCATCAGCGAAATCAAAATCGAAACGCTAACCGAACCGCTGACCTTTACGATGAGCATCGGCATGACCGAGGTTCGGGCAGGCGATACCACGATGGATGAATTGTTAAAACGCGCCGACGAGGGCCTGTATCAGGCGAAAGAGCAGGGCCGTGACCGGGTTATCAGTGTCTGAGCGGTTGCCTTAAGCGCCGAAAAGCCGGAGCGAACGGGTTCTTCAGTGACCTTTATTTTGCACCAATATCAACGGGTTATACCCCTTTCGGCGAGCCAAAAATCGCCGGCGAGGCTGGCACAGGCCCACCCTCATCTGCCAGCGATTTTCAGACCGATTCCTTAACGCTGCAGCGGCTTGAACTTGATCCGGTGCGGGTCGGTGGCGGCGTCGCCGAGGCGGCGGCGTTTGTCGGCTTCATAGTCCTCGTAATTGCCTTCAAACCAGACCACCTGGCTGTCCCCTTCAAAGGAGATGATATGGGTGGCCAGACGGTCGAGGAACCAGCGGTCGTGGCTGATGACAATGACGCAGCCGGCAAAATTGGCGATGGCTTCTTCCAGGGCGCGCAGGGTTTCCACGTCGAGATCGTTGGTCGGCTCATCGAGCAGCAATACATTGGCCTGTGATTTCAGCATTTTCGCCATGTGCACGCGGTTGCGCTCGCCACCGGACAACTGGCCGACTTTCTTCTGCTGGTCGGTGCCCTTGAAATTGAACTGGCTGACGTAGGCCCGGCTTTGCATGGTCCGCTTGCCCAGATCGATTTCATCCTGGCCATCGGAAATTTCCTGCCACACGGTCTTGTCGCCGTCGAGTGAATCGCGGGACTGGTCGACATAGCCGAGCTTGACCGTTTCGCCCAAGCGGATGGTGCCGCTGTCGGGCTGTTCCTGGCCGGTAATCATCCGAAACAGGGTGGTCTTGCCGGCGCCGTTGGCGCCGATCACGCCGACGATGGCGCCCGGCGGCAGTTTGAAGCTGAGGCCGTCGAGCAGGTTTTTCTCGCCATAGGCTTTTTTCAGATCCGTGGCCTCGATCACCAGTCCGCCCAGGCGCGGGGCCAGGGGGATCACGATCTGGGCATTTTCCGAAGCCGCTTCCTGGCTCTGGCGGACCAGATCATCATACGCCGTGATCCGGGCCTTGGATTTGGCCTGACGGGCGCGTGGCGACTGGCGGACCCATTCCAGTTCGTGCTTCAAGACCCGTTGCCGTGCCGATTCTTCACGCTCTTCCTGGGCCAGACGTTTGATTTTCTGTTCCATCCAGGCCGAATAGTTGCCCTCGTAGGGAATGCCGCGGCCGCGATCAATTTCCATGATCCAGCTGGTCACGTTATCGAGAAAATAGCGATCGTGGGTGACCATCAGAACGGTGCCCACATAGTCGCGTAAATGACGTTCCAGCCAAGCTACGGATTCCGCATCCAGGTGGTTGGTTGGCTCATCCAGCAACAGCACTTCCGGTTTTTGCAGCAGCAACCGGCAGAGCGCGACGCGGCGGCGTTCGCCACCGGACAGTTTGGTGACCTCCGCATCACCCGGCGGGCAGCGCAGGGCATCCATGGCGATCTCGATGGTGCGGTCCAGTTCCCAGCCGTCGACGGCGTCGATCTTTTCCTGCAGTTCGCCCTGTTCTTCCATCAGGGCATTCATCTCATCATCGTCCATGGGCTCGGCAAATCGATTGGAGATTTCGTTGAAGCGGTCCATCAGGTCCTTGACTTCACCCAAGCCGTCGGTGACGTTTTCGGCCACGGTTTTGCTGGGGTCCAGTTCCGGTTCCTGTTCCAGATAACCAACCCGCACACCTTCGGCAGCCCAGGCTTCGCCCCCGAAATCCTTGTCTTTTCCGGCCATAATCTTGAGCAGCGTCGATTTACCGGCACCGTTAACGCCCAAAACACCAATTTTCACGTCCGGCAGGAACGACAGGGTTATGCCTTTGAAAATTTCACGCCCACCCGGATAGGCTTTGGTGAGGTTCTTCATGATATAGGAATACTGGTAACTGGCCATCGGGCGCTCCGCTTTGACTGACGTGGGATTTGTTGAAAACTGGATGTGAGATAACTGTGCGTCTTTTAACGAAAACCACAGGCAGGGGCAATACAGGCCTTTGATATAGCTCATAGCGTGTATAAGAAAGAATTGGCAGGGTTGCGGGCTGCATGGATCAATTGCACGGATCGGGCCGGAGATGGGTGTCGGGACATGGTTGAGTGGATAAATCGCCTGCCGCTGCGGCGGCTCACAGGATATATATTCGGCGGGCTCGCCGCCGGATATGTGCTGGTCGCCGGGCTTGGCTACTGGTTTGCCCAACCGCCGGCCGTGATTGCCGGTCTCGGGCTGCTGCTCATTGGCATGGCCTGGATGGGGTTCGATTTTTTGCTGCGCAGGCGCCTTCATGACCGTAAAAGTTTCCCGGCGCGGCCGGAGTTTTACGATTTCGGTTTGCTGAACCAGCCCATGCACCTGGGCGAACTGGCCGGTCGCAGGCTGAAGGAGCTTGAGTTTGTGGTTTTCGATACGGAAACAACCGGGCTCAAACCGTCTGGGGGGGATGAAATTGTCTCCATTGCCGGGGTCCGGATCAGGGACGGGATCATGGAAACAGGCAATGCCTTCAGCCGGCTGGTGAACCCGGGGTTTTCAATTCCCAAATCCTCAATTCGTTTTCATGGCATAACTGACCAGATGGTTGAAGGCGAAGACGCCATATCCCAGGTGCTGCCCTTGTTCCATGAATTTGTCGGCGATGCCATTCTGATCGCCCATAATGCGGCCTTTGATATGAAGTTCCTGAAACTGAAAGAACAGGCCAGTGGTGTGGTGTTTGACCAGATTGTTCTGGACAGCCTGCTGCTGTCGGTTTTTCTCGACCACGACAGCCACAACCATACGCTTGATGCCATTGCCGAACGGCTGGGGGTCACGGTCGAGGGGCGTCACACGGCCCTGGGTGATGCGCTGGTGACGGCGGCGGTTTTCCAGCGCATGCTCGACCGGCTCGAAGCCCGTGGGATCACCACCGTTCGCCAGGCCATCGACGCGTCGAACGGGGTTGCCCATATCCGTCGCATGCAGGAACAGTTCTAGCAGGGTGCTGAAAAACACGATTGCAGCGCTGATCTATTAGGTTTTTCGATATTTTTAGGATTAGGAACGATCACTAACGGTTATTTTTTGCCGTTCGTGGTTGCTTCACGGTGTACGGGGT
>JABMNT010000174.1 GCA_013203595.1 Rhodospirillales bacterium | reverse complement strand
TGGTCAGGAAATAGAACCAGCCGAAATCAATGGCCAGGTCAAACTGTTCAACGCCGATTTTCTCTTCATAGGCGTCCAGCAACTTGACTTCCTTGGCGCCTGCAAAAAAATGATTGACCGCGCTGACCGAGCCGCCGGCAGGAACCTGGACCTGTGCCCCCAGATAATCCACCTGGTACATATCGACCAGGCCCTGGGTACGATGCAGATAACGGGTTTCGTTGACCAGCTTCTGATCGGGGATCAGCGCAGTCAGCCAGTATTTGTCGGTAATGCCGATCCAGCCGCCGGTGGCGGTCTGTTTGATCTGGCCTTTATCCTTCAGATCGTCGTAATCAACTTCCGACAGGGTCTTGTCGGCAACACCCAGCAAACCTTCATGCAGAATGTAAAAGCCGGTGGTTTCCGGGGTGCCGCGGCGCGAGACCAGACCGTAGGGGTTGAGAGCTGCCGCGCTGGCACTTCTGTTTTCAACGGTCTGGGTGACCGTGAACATATAGTTTTCGTCGATCTGGAAGGTCCGCTTGAACAACAGTCCGGCCCCGTTGTCCCAGCTGAGGGTTACCGCTTCGCCCGGCGCCAGCGTTTTTTTGCTGGCGGTCCAGACCGTATCCTGGCCGGGGACACCCAGACCCTGAGCGCCGACCCAGCCGAACTGGGCGTAATAACCGCCGGCGGCGCCTTTGGGCGACAACAGAATAATTTCGCTGCTTTTCGGGTCCAGATTTTCGCGGTAATCGGCCAGGGTCAGATCATCAATACGGCCACCGGTCAGGGCGATGGAGCCATGCAGGCGCGGGGTATTGATTTTGATCCGGTTGTTGCGCGCCAGAATGTCGGCTCGGCTGTTGCCCGTTTCATCGACGGCGACCGTGCCCGGGATAACCGGAGCCCCGGTACTGTTGAGCGTGGCCCCAGGCAGGTTGGGAACGACCGCGCCATTGGACGACGCAGACGGCCGGCCCTGATCGGATGTGAGTGCAGGTTCAGGCGGTGGCGGCCGGGTCGCATCAAAATACATTTGAAAACCAACCAGAATGGCAATCGACAGGACAATCGCCAGGATCATATTTTTATTGTCAATCATTTGACGACCAAAACCTTCTTGTGGGAGGACGCACAGCAGGGGGCCGCGTCGCCGTGTTTCGTTTGGGGAACCGGATCGTAGCCATAACCGCCAAAGGGGTTGCAGCGGAGAATTCTTTTGAGGGCCAGCCAGCTGCCGACGAAGGGTCCGTGCTGGCTCAATGCGTCAAGGGCGTAGGCCGAACAGGTCGGCTCAAACCGACAGCTACCGGCCATGATCGGCGAGATCAAAAGCTGATAGCCCCTGATCAGCATCCGAAGCGGAAAATTAAGCCCTGTCGTCAACCAGCTCATGACGTGTTCTTAATCTTTTCTTCAATGCGCCGGTCTGCCTTGAGCTTCCGGAGCGCCATTTGTAAATCTTTTACCAAGGCCGGATAGGGGCGCTTGATTGTCCCCATACGCCCTATGATAACCAAATCGAGACCACCCAGGGCAGTTTCGGGCAACACCTCGTCGGCGACGGCCCGCAGGCGACGGCGCACCCGGTTTCTGACCACCGAATTGCCGACCTTTTTCGTCACCGTAAAGCCGACGCGAACCGCATCAGCTTCAATCTCATCGTCAATGCCCTGAGATGTGCGTTGCAGCGCCTGCAAGACAAGCCCCGTCACCGCCCACTTCCGGCCCAGTTTTGCTGTCCTCAAAAATTCCCGTCGCTGCTTCAACCTGAACAAGGTTTTGGCTTTTGGGGATTGATCGGGGCGCAACGGGGTGGAATGCGGAACCGCTGGATCAGCCTTTAGGCTGACAGACGTTTACGCCCCTTGGCACGCCGGTTTGCCAGAACCGTACGACCACCAACGGTGGCCATGCGGCTACGGAAACCATGACGACGCTTACGAATAATTTTACTTGGCTGAAACGTGCGTTTCACGATCCTGCTCCTACTATGAATTTTCCCGGTGTATAAGGACTCGCAAGAGGGAAGTCAACGATACTGGCGGCTCCATTTGAAATGATTTTCCATCAAATCAACAAATCCCCGTTAACCGCCACAAATTCAGGGCGTTGACGGTGTCTGCCAAGGCCTGTTCGGGGCCCATCCATGGCCCGCGCCGGAATAATTTACTTGTCCTGCCGGCGCCCGTCTGGCTAAAGTAACCATCTGGTTATTGTTGATTGTTTCGGGAGAGAAAACAGATGTCTGGAAAGAAGATATTGATGCTGGTTGGTGAATACAGCGAAGAGTATGAGATTTTTGTATTTCAGCAGGGCTTTGAAGCGGTAGGTCATACGGTCGATATCATCTGCCCCGATACCAAGGCTGGCTACCGCCTGACCACCAGTGTCCACGATTTTGGTCCCGGCCTGCTGACCTGGAGCGAACACCCGGGCCACGGCGTTGAAATGACCCAGGATTTCGACACCATCAACACCGCCGACTATGATGCCGTCTACGTGGCCGGCGGACGCGGCCCGGAATATATCCGCACCGTTCCCCGGGTGCGCGAAATCCTGCGCGAGTTTCACCGCGATGAAAAACCCATGGCATCCATTTGCCACGGCCTGCAGGTGCTGGTCGCGGTCCCGGAAGTGATTGCCGGCAAACGGGTCGCCGGTCTGTTTACGGTCGAGCCCGAGGTCGCCCTGACCGAAGCCACCTACGTTCCCATCGGCCCGAAAGCAGCGCTGCGCGATGGCTTGCTGGTCACCGCCGAGGGCTGGACGGCGCTGGCTGCGTTCATGCGCGAGTTCATGACCCTGCTGGGAACCGAGATCACCCACCATCCGGTGGGCGCCCTGGATCAGGCGCAGGCCGCCCAGTAGCGCCATCGACTACGCAGGCCTTCGCCGGGCCACCGACCTGATTGTGCGCCCGGCAGGAGACGGCAGGCCCGGCCCGGCATATTATATAGGGGTTTACGGGCAGAAATTAACCGGGCTTAATCCGTCGACCAGACGTATCATGCGGACTCTGTTCATTTCCGCGCCTCACCAACACTTCGGGATCCTTTATGCGAAGCGGCACTCCAACCATTGCGTTCATGCGCCGGGAATGGCGGTTTCTGTTGTTTGGCGCCCTGATCATTTTCTGGACCAGCCCGGGTCAGACTTTCCTGATATCCCTGTTCGGCGACCAGTTACGCCAGGATTTCAACCTCAGCCACAGTGAATTTGGTGGCATTTACACGGCCGCCACCCTGACCAGCGCCGCCATTCTGTGGCCGGCGGGACGGCTGGTTGACCGGCTGCCGCTGGCGAAATTTGTCTGGTGGACCTGCGCCGCCATGGTCGCCGGCAGCCTGGCTTTTTCCCGGATTGAAGGCCCGATCACCCTGTTTTTGGGGATTCTGGTGGTCCGTTTTCTCGGCCAGGGCATGATGTCGCACATTGCCGTCACCGCCATGGCCCGGCGCTACGTGGCCGAGCGGGGCCGGGCGATCGCCATTGCAGGCTTCGGGTTTCCCATTGCCGAAGGGGCGCTGCCGCCGTTGATCACCATAGGCCTGACCCTGACCAGTTGGCAGAACATCTGGATCGGTCTGGCTGTCGTTGCCGCCCTGACCCTGCTGCCGACCGTGCCTTTTTTGCTGAAACGGACCTCCGGCCAGGATGGCCAGGGCTTTGAGTCCCTGGCAAAAACCGGGCCCGCACAGAAACAATGGACGCGGTCGGAAATGCTCAGGGATTCCCTGTTTTTCAAGATTGCCCCGCAGATTATGGCCATGTCGGCGATATTTACGGGCCTCATTTTCCATCAGAAATTCATCATCGCCACCGTCAAGGAATGGGATTTTCTGTGGTGGAGTCTGGGGTTTTCCCTGTTCGCGGTGTTTCATGTGTTCGGCAGTTTTCTGGCCGGCTGGCTGGTTGACCGCATATCGGCGAGGCGGATCACCCCCTTTGTCCTGCTGCCGTTTGCCGCATCAACCCTGATTCTGGGCTTTGGCGAGCACCCCTATTGGGTGCCGGTCATCATGTGTTTGATGGGAACCAGCGCCGGCACCACCGGCCCCACCTATTCGTCGCTGTGGGCGGAGCTCTACGGCACCCAGCATCTCGGCGCGATCCGGGCGGCCGGGGCGGTGCTCTCGGTATTCGGTTCCGCCCTGGGACCGGTGGTGATCGGATGGACCCTGGATGCGGAGGTTTCGATCGCCACGATTACCCTGACCTCTGTGCTCATTACGCTGCTCGCCTCGGCGCTGGCAGCCGCCGGTTTGCGGGATAAATGATACAGGCATTGCTTGCCCGCCGGGCTTTTCGCTGGTAAACCCCCCGGCAAAGTATTTCGACAGTTCAAATTTGCCAATTTCAGGAGTCCAATAATGCCGTTTGATGATTGTAAGGTTGCCGACATCTCGCTTGCCGAATGGGGCCGCAAGGAAATCAACATAGCCGAAACCGAAATGCCCGGCCTGATGGCCTTGCGTCGGGAATTTGGGGCCAGCCAGCCGCTCGCCGGCGCCCGCATCGCCGGATGTCTGCACATGACCATTCAGACTGCCGTGCTGATCGAGACCCTGACCGCGCTCGGCGCCGAAGTACGCTGGTCAAGCTGCAACATCTTCTCGACCCAGGACCAGGCCGCCGCTGCCATTGCCGCCACACAGGTCCCGGTTTTTGCCTGGAAAGGTGAGACCGAGGATGAAGCGAACTGGTGCATCGAACAGACCATTAACGGCCCCGATGGCTGGACACCCAACCTGATCCTTGATGACGGTGGTGATCTGACCGTGATGATGCACGAGAAGTTTCCCGAATTGATGAAAGACGTCAAAGGCCTGTCGGAAGAGACCACAACCGGTGTTCACCGGCTCTATGACATGGCAAAAGCCGGCACCCTGAAAGTCCCGGCCATTAACGTCAATGATTCGGTCACCAAGTCAAAGTTCGACAACAAATACGGCTGCCGCGAAAGCCTGGTCGATGCGATCCGCCGTGCCACCGACGTCATGATGGCCGGCAAGGTCGCCGTTGTTGGTGGTTTTGGCGACGTCGGCAAAGGCTCCGCCGAAAGCCTGCGATCTGCCGGGTGCCGGGTTCTGGTCACTGAAGTTGATCCGATCTGCGCCCTGCAGGCCGCCATGGAAGGCTATGAAGTGGTGACC
>JABMNT010000173.1 GCA_013203595.1 Rhodospirillales bacterium | reverse complement strand
GCATGAAATTGCTGAGAACAACATCGCAGGGGTGGCGCATGGCGAGGATGATTCTGGCATCGGGAAACAGCCGGACAATGAGCGGGATATCGACGATATTCAGGGGCAGTTTGTCGACCAGCCGGGTATTTGGATTGCGTTGAATGTGGGCATCGACAAAACCAAAATAGACGGCCCGCAGATCCTTGATCTGCGCCGCCGACAGGCTGTCCAGGCCGGCCGGATAGGAGCCGGGACAGGCCCGGATGACGGCATTGATGGCGGGCTGTTCCTCCATCACCTGCAGGCCCGGATGGGCGTCCAGGATCTGGTCAAGCAAAGTGGTGCCGGAGCGCGGGAAGCCGACGATGAATACCGGGCTGTCCGCTGACGCCGGGGCTGCGTCCGGCGGGGTCTGGTAGCCTCCGGATGGCACGGACCGCGCCATCAGCTCAAGCTTGTCCAGGAACCGGCTTTTGTCGGCCGTTGATTTGGCCGCTTCCAGGGCGTTGCATTTGGAAAAATGCGGAAAGGCTTTCGCACTGTCATGGCTCCTGTCGTATAAGGTGCCCAGTTCAAAGTGAATGGACGAAGCCAGCGGGTTGTCCGGATCGACCTGTCCGGCGGGTGCCAGCACAGCCAGGGCCTCGTCGATGCGGCCACGGCGGCGCAGGACAACGGCCAGCGGATAGCGGACAGCAAGATCATCAGGCGCCAGTTCGAAGG
The DNA here is from genome assembly GCA_013203595.1 of Rhodospirillales bacterium. Classification (GTDB taxonomy): domain Bacteria; phylum Pseudomonadota; class Alphaproteobacteria; order Rhodospirillales; family Casp-alpha2; genus JABMNT01. The sequence goes on along the minus strand of JABMNT010000173.1, from coordinate 23,828 downwards.
CCCTGCGGGCATGAATCTCGGCCTGATCCAGATTATGAAGTTTCTCGTAGAGAATGCCCATGCGGTAGTGCACGGAGGCATTGGCCGGGTTCAGCGCCGCCACTGTCTCGAAACAGGGCAGGGCCTGTTCGATCCGGTCGAGGGCGTGCAGGGTATCGCCCAGGTTAAAGTGATGATCCGCATTACCCGGTTCCAGATCGCAGGCCTTTTGAAAATGGGGCAGGGCGGCCGTCGGTTTGTTCTGTTTTTTCAGCAATATGCCGAGGTTCTTGTAGGAATCCACCTGTCCGGGATCGATCCCTATGGCGGCGTTCAGGGATTCCGCCGCGGCGTCAGGCTCGCCAAGCTTTTCCAGGGTCGTCGCCAGATTGTTGTGGGCCGCCGCGTGGCCGGGCTGCTGCGTGATGACCTGGCGATAGCGCAGTACAGCCAGTTCATTGCGGCCGAGCGCCTGCAGAACATTGCCCAGACTGAACAGGGCTTCGCTATAGTCCGGTCGCAGGGCAACGGCCTTTGAAATCAGTGTTTTCGCCTGCTCATTCTGGTTGTTCTGATGGGCGACAACGCCAAGCAGGTGCAGGGCGACGGGTTGATCCGGGTCCTGCTCGAGAACCTGGCGGTAAAGCCCTTCGGCCTGTGCCAGTTCCCCCGCATTGTGGTGGGCGACGGCAGTTTCCAGGGTTTTCTGCATTTCCCTGTCAAGGCCGTTGCCGGGCGATGTCTGCTGGTTTTTTCTGGCCAGTTTCTGCTGGCGGCGACGTTCCGATCGGTTCAAGGTACGCCTCCCTGGCTGGCTTGCTGGCGGTAATCCCGATAAATTTTGCTTTTTTTCAACGAATTGTCAAAAGACAAGTATTGCAATTGCCAGCCGGGCGCATTAAACCACGCCCATATCACACGCGGTAACGCGGCCCCGGCGCAAATTCGCCGATGGTCGATCCGGTGTCAGACTTCGTGAGCTGACCAAATACTGCGGAGGTTCAACCGGAAAACAAAGGACTTAAAGCCATGGCGCTTCCTACTTTTACTATGCGCCAGCTCTTGGAAGCTGGTGTACACTTCGGCCACAACACCCGTCGCTGGAATCCCAAAATGTCTCCGTTCCTGTTCGGGGTTCGCAATAACGTTCACGTTATTGACCTGCAACGGACGGTTCCCCTGCTTCATCAAGCCATGCTGGCTGTTAGCAAAACCGTTGCCGGTGGTGGACGTGTGCTGTTTGTCGGTACCAAACGCCAGGCCGCCAGCCGGATTGCTGAAGCCGCCCGTCGCTGTGGTCAGTATTACATGAACCACCGTTGGCTGGGTGGCACCATGACCAACTGGCGGACGATTTCCAACTCCATCAAGCGCCTGCGTGATCTTGATGTGCAGCTGGCTGGTGAAACCATTGGCTTTACCAAAAAAGAACTGCTGGGCCTGACCCGTGAGCGTGAAAAACTTGAGCGGGCTTTGGGCGGCATCAAGGAAATGGGTGGTTTGCCCGACATCTTGTTTGTCATTGATACAAACAAAGAGGCGATTGCCATTCACGAAGCCAACAACCTGGGCATCCCGGTGATTGCGGTTATCGATTCAAACAGCGACCCCAAGGGTGTGGATTTCCCGATTCCCGGCAATGACGACGCGATCCGGGCCATTGACCTGTATTGCGAACTGATCGCCGGCTCGGCGCTTGATGGAATCAAGGAAGAAATGACCAAGTCGGGTGTTGATATCGGTGAATTGGAAGAGGCACCGGTTGAAGAGCTTCCCGACGCGGCAGCTGCCCCTGTGGAAGCCGCTGCGGAAGCTGCTGTGACGGCACCTGAAGCTGTTGCCGAAACGGTTGCTGAAGTGCCCGCTACGGCTACTCCGGAAACCCCGGCGTCCGCATAATATCAAGTAATATCAGACTATTAACGAAACCAATTAAGATAGAGGTTACACATGGCACAGATCACAGCTGCGCTCGTTAAGGAGCTTCGCGAGAAGACCGGCGCCGGCATGATGGATTGTAAGAAGGCATTGGCCGAAAACGATGCCGATATTGAAGCATCCGTCGACTGGCTTCGCACCAAAGGCCTGGCGGCTGCCGCCAAGAAGTCCGGGCGGGTCGCCGCCGAAGGTTTGGTCGGCATTGCCGTCGATGGGACTTCAGCTGCAATTGTCGAAATTAACGCGGAAACCGATTTTGTTGCCCGCAATGACACCTTTCAGGCCTTCGTCAAGGCCGCTGCTGATATCGCTTTGACAACGGGTGATGATGTTGAAGCCCTGAAGGCAGCGAAATTTCCCGGCGAGGCCCGTACGGTTGCCGAGCAACTGACCCATATGATTGCGACCATTGGCGAAAACATGTCGATCCGTCGGGTCAGCAGGATGGAAGTCAAGGCAGGTGTTGTTTCGTCATACATCCATACCGCACTGGCGCCGGGTGTTGGTAAAATCGGTGTTCTGGTTGCCCTGGAATCTTCAGGCGATACGACGGTGCTGGATGGTTTCGGCAAGCAGCTGGCCATGCATGTGGCCGCCGCAAAGCCGCAGTCGGTAACCCGTGACGACATGGATTCGGAGATTGTGGCACGCGAGCGTGCGATTTTCGCCGAGCAGGCCCGGGCATCGGGCAAGCCGCCGGAAATTGTCGAGAAAATGGTCGACGGCCGGATCCGCAAGTTTTACGAAGAGGCCTGTCTGCTTGACCAGACCTTTGTCATTGACGGCGACTCGAAGGTTTCTGCCGCTGTTGAAGCCGCCGGCAAGGAAGCAAAGAGCCCAATCACCGTCAAGGGGTTCACGCTTTTTGTATTGGGTGAAGGTATTGAGAAGGCGGAAGAAGATTTTGCCGCAGAGGTGGCTGCTGTCGCCGGCACCTGATCTCCATATAATTTCAGTTTTTTAAGGCTTAACCGCAGTCAGTTGTATATATTGACTGCGGTTGCCTGTATCTGGGGTATACTCCAAAACAAGCGGCCTCCTTGCTGCAGGCGAGCAAACAAAAAACAGATCACGCGTAGGGGTTAACGATGTCAAATGAGCCAAAATACCGCCGGGTTTTACTTAAATTATCCGGTGAAGGGCTTATGGGAGAGCGTGAGTTCGGACTGGAACCAAAGACCGTCGGCCGCATTTGTGACGAAGTGAAGTCGGTCCATGCCAAGGGGGTCCAGATTTGCCTGGTTATCGGCGCCGGGAATATCTTTCGCGGTGTTTCGGGGGTCGAGATCGGCATCGAACGCACCAGCGCCGATTACATGGGCATGCTGGCCACCGTCATCAATTCCCTGGCCGTTCAAAGCGCGCTGGAAAGCCGGGGCGTCAATACCCGGGTTTTGTCGGCCATTCCCATGTCGACTGTATGCGAACCTTATATCCGGCGTCGCGCTATCAGGCATATGGAAAAGGGGCGGGTCGTTATTTTTGCCGCCGGCACAGGTAACCCGTTTTTCACCACGGATACGGCGGCCGCGCTGCGTGCCGTCGAAATGGGATGCGATGCGCTGCTCAAGGGGACCCAGGTTGACGGTGTCTATGACAGTGATCCCAAAATCAATCCGGACGCCAAAAGGCATGAAGTGCTGAGCTATCAGGACGTCATCAGCCGTGATTTGAAAGTGATGGATACATCGGCAATTGCCCTGGCCCGTGAAAACAAGGTTCCAATTCTGGTGTTTTCCATTCACAATCCGGGCGGCTTTGCGGAAGTTGTTTCCGGCGCAGGTAAATATACAATAATAAAGTAGCGATTGATAAAAAAGCGGAGGGTTTTATGAGCGATACATTCAATATTACCGAAATTAAAAAAGATTTATCGCGTCGTATGGAGGGTGCCGTCGACGTATTGCACCAGGAATTCGGCGGACTACGCACCGGTCGGGCCGCGACCAGTCTCCTGGACACGATCACCGTTTCGGCCTACGGCGCGGAAATGCCGCTCAACCAGGTCGGCACGGTCAGTGCGCCGGAACCGCGGATGCTTTCTGTCCAGGTCTGGGACAAGGGACTTGTTGCCTCTGTGGTAAAAGGGATCATGGAATCCGGGCTTGGTCTTAATCCGTCATCTGACGGCCAACTGGTCCGGGTGCCGATTCCGGCCCTGACAGAGGAACGCCGTCAGGAACTGACCAAGGTTGCTGCCAGATATGCGGAGGAGGCGCGGGTTGCCATCCGCAACATTCGCCGTCATGCTATGGATGGACTGAAAACAGCGGAAAAAGAGGGCGAGATTTCGCAGGATCAGCAGCGAGAATTCTCTGATGAAGTTCAAAAACTGACCGACCAGTACGTCGGTAAAATCGATGAGTCCTTGAAAAATAAAGATCAAGAAATCATGCAGGTGTAAGTTGATGGAGAGCGCGTCGCTTCAGAGTGATCATTTACCGCCTGCACCCATCCATGTTGCAATTATCATGGATGGCAACGGCCGGTGGGCGAAAGCCCGGGGTCTGCCGCGCACCGCCGGTCATAAGCGGGGCGCGGAATCAGTTCGGCGATCCATCAAGGCGGCCATCTCCAATGGCGTCAGATACCTCACCCTCTTTGGTTTTTCGTCTGAAAACTGGAAACGACCGGTTGATGAAGTGCGTGATTTGATGGGCCTGCTTCGGTTTTATCTGAAGTCGGAAATCAGGGCACTGGATAAAGAAGGCGTTCGCCTGAATGTTATTGGTGATCGCACCCGTCTGGATCCGGATATCGTTACTCTCATTGATGAGTCGGAAAAAATAACCAGCACGAACAATCGACTGGTACTTACTATTGCTCTCAGTTACGGAGGGCGGGCGGAAATTCTGCGGGCCGCCGTGCAAATCGCTGAGGACATCGGCAATGGCTTGCTTGATCCGGCAGAAATCAATGAAAACACATTATCTGAAAGACTGTTTACTTCAGGCATCCCTGACCCCGATCTGCTTATCCGAACCAGTGGCGAGCAACGTATAAGCAATTTTTTGTTGTGGCAGTGCGCCTATACGGAATTTGCCTTTGTTGAAACCTTATGGCCGGATTTTTCTGAAGAGCATTTTGCAACTGCCATTAAGGATTTTCAAACTCGTGACAGACGATACGGCGCCACCTAAGCAACCGGTCAACGGCAGTGGATTGTGGGTGCGCATCTTTTCCGCCTGCATTCTTATTCCACCGGTTATCGCGGCCATTTATTTCGGATATCCGGTCTTCCATATTCTGATCGTGATTGCCGTCGGCTTTATGGCCTGGGAATGGATCGGATTGTGTGACCGCAAGCCGGCATGGATGGTTTTTGGACTTTTCTATATTGGTGCTCCCTCCTATGCGCTGGTTCATATTCGCGCCTATCCGGAATTAGGGTTTGAGACTGTGTTGTGGGTATTTATACTGGTATGGGCGGCGGACACGGGTGCCTATGCGGCGGGTCGAATGATCGGTGGCCCGAAACTGGCGCCTCAAATAAGCCCGAACAAGACGTGGTCCGGTCTTATCGGCGGGGTGAGTGCGGCAGGTGCCGTCGGTTTCATTGCAAGCCTTGTGTTGGACCGGCAAAATGTGATTCCATTGGTTATGGTAAGTGCGTGCCTGGGTTTGCTGTCACAGGGAGGGGATTTGTTGGAATCCTGGGTTAAGCGAAAATTTAACCGCAAGGATGCGGGATCGATTATTCCCGGGCATGGCGGTGTTCTCGATCGGGTCGACGGATTGCTGGCTGCCTCACTCGGGGCGGCGGTATTTGGCTTTTTCATAAAGGGAAGCGCTTTAACATGGGGGTAAGCCCAACAAGAATTGTTCCGGATCTGGCACCAAAACGGGTGACCATCCTTGGCTCAACCGGCTCTGTCGGGGCCAATACCGTTGATTTGATCCAGCGCAATCGTGGCGGCTTCGAGGTTGAAGCGTTAACCGCAAATCGCAACGTCGCCGCACTGGCGCAACAGGCGATCAGCCTGAAGGCGCGGTTGGCCGTTGTTGCCGATCCCGGTAGCTATCTGGAGCTTAAATCAGCTTTGTCGGGAACCGGCATTGAAGCGGCTGCCGGGCCCGAAGCGGTCATTGAAGCAGCGCTCAGGCCATCCGATTGGGTGATGGCGGCGATTGTCGGTTCTGCCGGGCTGCGACCAACCCTGGCGGCGGTCAGACGGGGCATTACCGTAGGCCTTGCCAACAAGGAATGCCTTGTTTCAGCCGGTGATATTTTCGTTGATGAAGTGCGTACGCACGGGGCCGATCTGTTGCCCGTTGATTCAGAGCACAGTGCTATTTATCAGGTCCTGGATTTTAACCAGGCCGATAAAATTCGCCGTATCATTCTGACTGCGTCCGGAGGGCCGTTCCGCCAATTCACCCAGGCGCAAATGAAAGATGTGACACCGAAACAGGCGGTTGCCCACCCCAACTGGGATATGGGCGCCAAAATATCCGTTGATTCAGCAACCATGATGAATAAGGGCCTGGAGCTTATCGAGGCCTATTATCTGTTTCCCGTGGCGGAACCGGATATCGAGATTCTGGTACACCCGCAGTCAGTTATTCACAGCATGGTGGATTATGTCGATGGATCGGTGCTGGCGCAATTGGGGACACCTGACATGCGGACACCCATTGCCTACGCCCTGGCCTGGCCCGATCGCATGGCTGCACCGGCACCCAAATTGTCACTGGCGGACATTCGGACCCTGACCTTTGAAGCTCCGGACTCGGATCGTTTCCCCGCCCTCAGGCTGGCCCGCGAGGCCCTGCAGCGGGGCAGTGGAGCGCCGACGGTGTTGAATGCGGCCAATGAAATTGCCGTTGAACGGTTTTTGAATCATGAAATCGGCTTTCTTGATATTGCCCGCACGGTGGAAACAACGCTTGAGGAAATGGGCAATCGAACTATATCAACACTGGATGACGTTTTGGAAACGGATCGGGAGGCACGGCGCCGGGCCCGTGCAATTACGGTTTGAAAATAGCTGGTTCTGGGGATTTGGATAGTTAAATGGAAATACTTGGTTTCACCTGGAATTATATTGTCGTATTCCTGTTGGTTCTGACCGTTTTGGTCTTTGTTCATGAGTGGGGACATTATTGGGTTGCGCGGCGCAATAATGTTCGGGTTGAAGTTTTTTCGATTGGCTTTGGCCCCGAGATATACGGCTGGAATGCGGCGTCAGGCACGCGCTGGAAAATCAGCGCGATCCCGCTCGGCGGCTATGTCAAAATGTTTGGTGAAGGTGATGACGCCAGCAACACGGCTGACCGGCCGCCGCTAACCGAGGAAGAAAAAGCGGTATCGTTTCATTACAAATCAATAGGCCAGCGTGCTGCAATTGTTGCCGCCGGGCCGATTGTAAACTTTATCTTTGCGATTTTTGCCTTTGCTGTGCTTGCCGGAGTCATCGGCACGGCGGTTCCCCTGGCGGCGGTTGGAAAAGTCGTCAAGGACAGTGCCGCAGCAGCGGCCGGCCTGCTCCCCGGTGACCAGTTCGTGTCAATTGATGGTGAAAACATCAATTATTTCAGTGATTTGCGCCGGATTGTAAGTGCCAGTCCCAATAAGTCGCTGGCCTTTGTTGTCAACAGAGATGGCGAAGAACTGCAGGTAAACGCAACCCCTCTGCCATCCGTTCGCACAAACCCGGAGGGTGTTGAGGTCGAAGTCGGCCTACTGGGCGTTGAATGGAATCCGGAATTCATCGAATACGAACGCCAGAATCCAGTGATGGCCCTGTGGATCGGCGTCGAGCGCACTTATTTCGTGACCACTAATATTCTATCCTACATTGGCGACATGGTGTCAGGGCGTCGCGGCACCGATGAACTGGGGGGACCCCTTCGTATCGCCCAGATATCGGGGGAAATGGCAAAGCAGGGACTGGCGGAAGTGATCTTGCTGATGGCCATGCTCTCTGTGAACCTGGGGCTGATAAATCTGTTTCCGATCCCGATGCTTGATGGCGGGCATTTGGCCTTTTACGCCATTGAAGCTCTGTTGGGGAAACCTTTGGGTGAAAAAGCACAAGAATACGGTTTTCGTTTCGGACTGATTCTGGTATTGATGCTCGTGGTATTCGTTACTTGGAATGATTTGGTCCATCTGGAAGTCATTGAATCTATTAAAGGACTCTTTACGTAGTTCGCTTTTTGACGTTGGGGAGATAGCATTTGGGCCGATTTTTACGGTTCATCGTCGGGGGGGTATTTGCCGTCGGTTTAGGCCAGTTTCCGGGTATGGGAATGACCCTGTCGGTAGCTGAGGCGACCGAACTTGCCCAGGCATCAGTGATCGGAGAAATTGTCGTTGAGGGTACGCAGCGGATCGAGCCGGATACGGTGAAGTCCTATTTGCTTATCCGAGAAGGCGATTCATTCGATGCACAGCGCCTGGACCGGTCCCTGAAAAGCCTCTTCGCCACCGGCCTTTTCGCTGACGTGAGTGTTGAGCGTCAGGGTGACAGGCTTGTCGTCAAGGTGCTTGAGAACCCGGTCATCAACCGCATTGCCTTCGAAGGCAACGACAAAGTCACCAACGAGGACCTGGAAGCTGAAGTGACCTTGCGTCCCCGTGTCATTTACACACGCACCAAAGTCCAGAACGATGTGAAGCGCATCCTGACTTTATACCGCCGAAATGGTCGTTTTGCCGTTTCCGTGGACCCGAAAGTCATTCAGCTGCCGCAAAACCGGATCGATCTGGTTTATGAAATATCAGAAGGCTCGTTAACCCAGGTGGAGAGCATTCGCTTTGTCGGTAATAAAACCTATAGTGATCGTCGTCTGCGCGAAGTCATTCGTACCAAGGAATCGGAATGGTGGCGGTTTTTGTCGCGGGACGATACCTACGACCCGGACCGGTTGACTTTCGACCGTGAGTTACTGCGCCGTTTCTATCTGTCCGACGGCTTTGCCGATTTTCGTGTCACCTCGGCTCTTGCCGAATTAACAGCTGATCGCAAAGATTTCTTTGTCACCTTCACCGTCGATGAAGGCACGCGTTACGCCTTTGGAGAAATCGAGATTGACGTCCGCCTGCGGGGGCTGACCAAGGAACAACTGGTCGATGTCATCGAAGTTGAAACCGGTGACTGGTATGATATTTCCGCTGTTGACGATATTGTCGACGGGTTGACCAATCGGGTTGGCGAACTGGGCCAGGCCTTTGTAAACGTACGTCCGCGTGTAAACCGTGACCGTGAGAAAAAGATCATTGATGTCACATTTGAAGTTGTTGAAGGCCCCCGGACTTTTGTCGAGCGGATCGATATTTCCGGCAATATCCGGACACTCGACAAGGTTATACGCCGCGAGTTTCAGATCGTTGAGGGCGATGCGTTCAATTCTTCGAAATTGCGCCGGTCACGGCAACGCCTGCAGAACCTTGGCTTTTTCGAAAAAGTCACCATGGAGCAGACGCCGGGAAGTGCACCTGACAAAGCTGTCGTCAAAGTCGATGTAACGGAAAAGTCGACCGGGTCGATCACTCTGGGTGCCGGTTTTTCCTCATCTGTCGGCCTCGTTGGTGATATTGGCATTACGGAAAACAACCTGCTGGGCAGGGGGCAAAAACTTGCCCTCAGCCTGCAAATCGCATCGACCCGCAGTGAAATAGACCTGTCATTTACGGAACCCTATTTTTTGGATCGTGAAATTCGCGCCGGCTTCGATGTATTTCATGTGACCCAGGATCTTCAGGATACCAGTTCCTACGATTTGAAACGTACGGGGCTTGCCGTGCGTGCGGGTTATCCGGTTACAAATCATTTGCGCCAGGACTGGCGATATGGTTTTGCCAAGTCTTCGATTGGCGATGTGGACTCATCGGCCTCCACCTTGATTCAGGCGGTCGAGGGTACCCGGTATAAATCCGATGTAACCCACACCATCCAGTACGATAGACGCGACAGTATAACCACGCCGACCGATGGCTATCTTGTGAGTCTCAGTACGTCTGTGGCGGGTTTGGGCGGTGACGTGAGAAGCCTGCAGAATATTGTACAGGGCAGCAAGTACTACGAACTGGCCGATCAATATGTGCTCTCCTTTGGTGGGCGCGCGGGCTATATTGTCGGTCTCGGCGATGATGTTGATCTATTGGATCGCTTCCATCTTGGCGGCGACAATCTTCGCGGCTTCGCCTCGAGAGGTTCGGGACCGCGTGATACGGCGACGGATGACGCCCTGGGCGGCGAGTGGATATATACGGGAACAGTGGAATTGGGTTTCCCGTTGGGATTGCCTGCTGAACTTGGAATTGGTGGTCGGGTGTTTACGGATGTCGGCAGCACCGGCGGTTTGTCTCCGGTAAACAGTACAACTGAAGATTCGGGCTCGCTGCGTATGTCAGCCGGGATCGGGATGAGTTGGAATTCACCATTTGGTCCTTTGGGACTTGATGTGGGTTTCCCGATTATTGAAGAATCCTATGATAAAAAAGAAACTTTTCGAGTTAATTTTGGGACCAGGTTTTAGGAGCGCAAGTTGATTTTTTTAAATTCCCGTACCTTACTGTCTGTCGTTTTCTTACTGAGCTTTAATGTTTTACAGGCCCAGGCGCAGACGCCGCAGGCACCAACTGCGGGCGCTTCCATTAATATAGCTATTCTGGACATGGCATCGATACGGCGAAATGCCGAAGTCGTTAAAAGCGTGTTATCCCAACTGCAGGGGTATCGCGACGATTTTACGGATAAATTCAAAAAGGAAGATGCTGCGCTCAAGGCGGCCAATCAGGAACTCGCCAAAAAACGTACACTGCTGTCACCAGAGGCGTTTTCCCAGGAGCGACAGGATTTCGAGAAAAAAGTGATTTCCATGCAGCAGATGATCCAGTCGAGCAAGCAGGCTCTTGAGATCGTCAATGAAAAGGCGATGTTTGAAGTCGACAAGGTATTAAACAGTATCATCGAGGGGATCGCGGAAGAGCGCGGCCTGAACCTGATATTGCGGCGTGACGTCACCATTCTGATATCGCGCAAACTGGATATCACCGAAGACGTTATCAAGCAGTTGAATGCGAAACTACCCAAGGTGAAGGTTGAAAAACCGGTCATTAAATAATGGCAGATGGTCGCTTTTTCAACAATGCCGGTCCTTTCAGTCTCGCGGAACTGGTCGCTATCTCGGGGGCGAGTCGTGTAGATACGGCTGCGCAAAGCAAGCTGTATGCCGATGTCCAGCCACTCGACAGCGCAACCCCGTCCGATGTCAGTTTTCTCGATAACAAAAAGTACAAACAGTCGTTTTTGGAAACAGCAGCCGGTTTGTGTATTGTTCGTCCGGATATGGCGGATAGCGCCCCGCCGGGAACCCAGGTCCTGGTCACTGCCGACCCCTATGCGGCCTATGCCCGTGTAGCCGGCGCTTTTTATCCTGTTCCGGTTCCCAAAGGTGCCATATCCGAGTTCGCGCATATTGATAGCGATGCACAAATTGGCGAAAACTGCCTCATTGCTCCCGGTGTTCACATCGCGGCCGGTGTCACCATCGGCACCAACTGCGTGATCGGCGCCCATACGTCCATAGCTGCCGGTTGCCAAATCGGAAATGATGCACGGATTGGTGCGTCCGTCAGTCTGCAGTACTGTCTTGTTGGTCATTCAGTCATTATTCATCCGGGCGTTTGCATTGGTCAGGACGGATTTGGTTTTGCCCCCGGCGCCCAGGGTCACCTGAAGGTTCCGCAGTTGGGCCGGGTGATTATTGGCGATGACGTTGAAATCGGGGCGAACACAACAATCGATCGTGGTACCGGACCGGATACGGTCATCGGAACCGGCACCAAAATTGATAATCTGGTGCAAATTGGCCACAATGCGGAAATCGGCCGACATTGCTTCATTGTCGCTCATGTGGGTATTTCCGGCAGCACAAAAATTGGTGATTTCACCATGATTGGCGGTCAGGTCGGGATTGCCGGGCATTTAAAAATCGGCGCTGGCGTCAAAATCGCCGCGCAAAGCGGCGTAATGCGTGATGTTGCGGATGGGGAAACAATCGGTGGATCACCTGCACAACCCATGAAGACATGGTTTCGTGAAATTGCTATGGTGCAGAAATTGGCGAAGACAAAGGTTGGCAAACATGGACAGTGAAACGGTGACGGAAAATCGAACGATTGAGGTTGAGGAAATCATGGAAATGATTCCGCACCGATATCCATTTTTATTAATTGACCGGGTGAGTGACCTTGTCCTCAATACCAGCGCCGTTGGCATCAAAAACGTGACCATGAATGAACCGTTTTTTCAGGGGCATTTTCCCAACCATCCGATTATGCCGGGCGTCTTGCTGATTGAAGCAATGGCCCAGACATCGGCTATTCTGGTTATTGAAACGACCGGGAAAGTGGCCGGCAGTGTGGTTTATTTTATGACCGTTGATAATGCGCGCTTTCGCAAACCGGTTCGACCTGGCGACCAGGTAAAGCTGCATGTGGAAAAAATTCGTAACCGCGGTAATGTGTGGAAATTCAAGGGCGAGGCCCGGGTTGACGGCAAGGTCATGGCTGAAGCCACCTATTCTGCAATGATTATGGAATCCTAGATGAACACCATCCATCCGTCTGCCATCGTTGACCCCGCAGCAAAAATCGGCGAGGGCGCCATTGTCGGGCCTTACTGCACCGTCGGCGCGGACGTGGAGTTGGGCGTCGGTGTCGAACTGATTTCCCATGTCAGTGTGGCCGGGCGGACGAAAATAGGTGCAAACTCCCGTATATTTCCTTTTGCGTCGATTGGTCACCAGCCTCAGGACCTGAAATACGGGGGGGAGCCTTCCGAACTTGTGATTGGCGTGAATAACGTCATCCGGGAACATGTGACCATGAACCCGGGTACCGAGGGTGGCGGAATGGTTACCCGAATTGGCAACAACTGTCTGTTCATGGTGGGAGCCCATGTGGCCCATGACTGCCTGATTGGGGATCACACAATTCTGGTCAACAACGCGACGCTTGCCGGCCATGTGGAAATCGGCGAGTTTGCCATTATCGGCGGGCTGTCGGCCGTTCACCAGTTTGTGCGTATCGGCAAACATGCCATGATTGGCGGCATGTCCGGTGTCGAGCATGATGTCATTCCCTATGGTTCGGTCATCGGCAACCGGGCCCGGCTTTCCAGTTTGAACCTGGTTGGCCTGAAACGGCGCAATTTCTCCCGCGACCAGATTCACGAACTGCGCAAAGCCTATCGTCTGATTTTTGCAGAGGAGGGGACGCTTGCCGAACGCCTGGTTGATGTGGCCGAGGATTTTTCCGACAACGAAGCGGTCATGGAAATCGTAAACTTTATCCGCCGGGACTCGTCGCGCGCCATCTGCCAGCCCAGTTCGGATGATGCGGCCTAAATTAGGGATCATTGCCGGCCGTGGTGAACTTCCCCGTGAAATTATCGACGAATGTCGACGAATTGGTCGGTCCTGTTTCGTCGTTGCCCTGAAGGGCCAGGCTGACCCGGAAATCACCACCGATTGTCCCCACCTGTGGGTCCGCCTGGGAGCGGCCGGCAAAACCATTGCGGCCTTCCGGCGGGAAAACGTATCTGAACTGGTGATGGCCGGCTCCGTAAACCGACCGTCCCTGCTTCAATTATGTCCGGATTTATGGGCGCTGCGGTTTTTCCTGCGCACGGGTGTCGCCAATAAGGGAGACAATAGTTTGCTGCAGGCTCTGGTCAACGCGCTGGAGACGCGCGAAGGGTTCCAGGTAGTCGGTGCCCATACCCTGCTACCCGATTTGCTGGCGTCAGAAGGATGCCTGGGCGAGGTTACCCCCTCAGGCGACGCCCAGCGCGATATAAAGGTAGCCTGGAAGGCCGCACGGGATCTTGGCAGGCGAGATGTCGGACAGGCGGTTGTGGCCCGTGACGGAGCTCTGGTGGCCGAGGAAAGCGCCAGTGGCACAGCAGCCATGTTAGCGGCCGTTAGGCCGGACGGGAAAAACGCCTGTAACGGGGTTCTGGTCAAAGTGGCGAAACCCGGCCAGGAATTGCGCGCCGATATGCCGACGATCGGGCCCGATACTTTGACCCAGGTATCGAAAGCCGGACTGGCCGGAATCGCCATCGAAGCTGGAAAAACAATTATCCTGAACAAAAAGGAAACCCTTGAAACCGCAAACCGGCTCAAGATTTTCATTGTCGGCCTGTCCGGAAAGAACGGGTAGATGGTGGACACGGTGAGCGAACCTGAAGGCCCGTTCGTGTATCTGGTTGCCGGTGAACCGTCGGGTGATCTGCTTGGCGGGCGGCTAATGGCGGCGCTGTCGCGGCTTACGGCGGGCCAGGTGCGCTATTGTGGCGTTGGCGGGCCTGAGATGGCGGCTGAAGGCCTGACCAGCCTGTTCCCCATGAGCGACCTGTCGGTCATGGGGATCGTCGAGGTCCTGCCCAAACTGCCCCGGCTGCTGGCGCGTATATCCGAAGTGGTGAATGATGTTAAAGCCCGGAAACCCGATGTGGTGGTTACCATTGATGCCCCGGACTTTTCATTTCGGGTTGCCAAACGCCTGCAGGGAACAGGAATTCCCGTGGTCCATCTGGTCGCACCGACGGTCTGGGCCTGGCGGCCGGGACGGGCCCGGAAAATTGCCCGGTTTCTGGATCACATCCTGTGCCTTTTTCCCTTCGAGCCCCCGTACTTTGAGAAAGAAGGGCTGGCGGCGACCTTCGTTGGTCATTCGGTGGTTGAAAGTGCGGCTGTGGACGCTGACGGTGCCGGCTTTCGGCAGCGCCACCATATATCGGCGGACACCCCCCTGCTTGCCGTTCTGCCCGGCAGCCGGCTCGGCGAGGTAAAAAGGCATTTGCCGGTGTTTCGCGATACCGTCGAGTTGATGCGCCGCGAGTTTCCGCACCTGCAGATCGTCAGCGTCACCACGGGACCGGTTTCGGAACTGGTCAAATCCGCAATGTCCAGCTGGTCTGTACCTACCCGCGTGATTGATCAGAATTCCGAAAAATATGAGGCCATGGCTGCGGCTGACGTTGCCCTGGCGGCATCGGGTACGGTGGCTCTTGAACTGGGGGTTGTCGGAACCCCGGCCATCATCGCCTATCAGGTAAATCCCCTGACCGCCTGGATCGGTCGACGACTGGTGACGGCCAAATATGCGAACCTGATAAATATCCTGCTGGACAGGGAAGTGGTGCCGGAGCGCCTTGTTGACCAGTGCCGGGCTGATATTCTGGCGCCTGAGCTCAGTCGCCTGCTGCGCCAGCCCGACGCGCAGGCGCTGCAAAGAGACGGTTACAAAAAGGCCCTGTCGATGCTGTCGGCCGGTGCCGTGGCACCCAGTCAGAAAGCAGCGGAAACGATCCTGCAGGTCATAAAAGACCGCTGAAAAAACAGCAAAAAAAAAGCGGTGTCCGTGACGGACACCGCTTTCTCCCGTAACGGATTTATGGCTAAGGCCGTTTCGCCAACGGCAGGTAGGAACGACCGGTTTCGCCGGTATAGAGCTGACGGGGGCGACCGATTTTCTGGGACGGGTCTTCAATCATTTCGTTCCACTGGGCAACCCAGCCGACGGTTCTGGCGACCGAGAACAAGACGGTGAACATGCTTGTGGGTATGCCGATGGCACGGAAGATGATACCTGAATAGAAATCGACGTTCGGGTACAGCTTCTTCTCGATGAAGTAGGGATCTTCAAGGGCAATGCGCTCCAGTTCCATGGCGATATCAAGCAACGGCTCGTCGGTAATGCCCAGCTCGTTGAGCACGTCGTGACAGGACTGTTGCAGAACCTTGGCGCGCGGGTCGAAGTTTTTGTAAACCCGGTGACCAAAACCCATCAGCCGGAACGAATCTTCCTTGTCCTTGGCCCTGGCGATGAATTCGGGGATGTTCTTCACATCACCGATCTGTTCGAGCATATTCAGCACGGCTTCATTGGCGCCACCGTGTGCCGGCCCCCAAAGCGATGCGATGCCAGCGGAAATACAGGCAAACGGATTGGCTCCGCTTGAACCCGCCAGCCGCACGGTCGAGGTCGATGCGTTTTGTTCGTGATCGGCGTGCAGGATCAGGATTTTATCCATGGCCTTCGAAATAACCGGATTAATTATATATTCCTCGGCCGGATTTGAGAACATCATGTAGAGGAAGTTTTCGGCGTACTTCAGGTCATTTCGGGGATACACAAAGGGTTGCCCGATGGAGTATTTGTAGGCCATTGCCGCAATCGTCGGCATTTTTGCCAACAGCCGGTAGGAAGCGACCATCCGGTGTTTCGGATCCGTTATATCCGTTGAATCGTGGTAGAACGCAGACAGGGCGCCAACGACACCACACATAACCGCCATCGGATGGGCATCACGACGGAAGCCACGGAAGAAATACATCAGCTGCTCGTGCAGCATGGTGTGGTAGGTGATATCGTGTTCAAACTTGTTTTTTTGTGCCTTCGTCGGCAGTTCGCCGTACAACAGCAGATAGCAGGTTTCCATGAAATCGGACTGCTCGGCCAGTTCGGCAATGGCATAGCCGCGATACAGCAGAACACCCTGATCGCCATCGATGTAAGTGATCTTTGATTCACAGCTTCCGGTCGATGTGAATCCCGGATCGTAGGTGAAATGGTCGGTATCGGCATACAGTTTGCGGACATCGATCACGTCCGGGCCAATGGATGCGGGGAGTACCGGCAGTTCGTAGGATTTGCCTGTGGTGTTATCGGTAAGTGTAAAGGTCCTGTTTGTTTTATCGCTCATGTTTTCACCTTTCCTCAATTTCGGGTGTGCGATGCGCACAAAACGCCTGTTCGCTGCCCTACAAAAAATCTGTCGGCCCCGTGTCGAAGGGACCGCTTATACCTGAGGTATCGCATCCTCAATTCGCCCAAGGGCGTCTTCGCGTCCGAGTATGACCATCACATCAAATATACTGGGCGATACAGTTGTGCCCGTTAATGCGGCTCTCAGCGGTTGGGCGATTTTGCCCAGTTTCATCCCGGCCGTTTCAGCAAACGCCTTGACGGTATTTTCAATCGCTTCGGCCTGCCAGTCTGTCAGAACAGATAGGTCTTTATGCAATTGAGAGAGAAGCTTCAGCGTGTCGGAATCCAGGATTTCGAGTGCTTTCTCATTCATCTTCAAGGGACGGGATTTTGCGTAAAATTCAGCACTTTCAGATAGTTCTACTATTGTTTTAGCGCGTTCCTTTAACCCGTCCATCCCCTTTTTTAACCGATCAGGGGTGCCTTCGGCAAGCTTTCCGTGGAATTTTTGTTCGAGTATACCGATCACCAGATCGGTCAGGGTCTGGTTATCAGCGTGGCGGATATAGTGGCCGTTTAAATGGGTCAGTTTTGCAAAATCGAAGCGCGCCGCCGCGCGTCCGACGTTGCTCAAATCGAACCACGCGATGGCTTCCTCCGTGGAGATTATTTCGGCATCGCCATGGGACCAGCCCAGGCGCAGTAAATAATTGCGCAGCGCGTCGGGCAGAAACCCCTGGTCCCGATAGGCATCGACACCCAGCGCCCCGTGGCGTTTCGACATCTTGGCGCCATCGGGTCCGTGAATCAGAGGGATATGGGCAAACAAAGGCGTTTCCCAGCCGAGCGCAAGATTAAGCTGGGTCTGGCGAAAGGCGTTGGGCAGATGGTCGTCGCCACGGATAACATGGGGGACCGCCATGTCATGGTCATCGACAACAACCGCCAGCATATAGGTCGGCGTGCCGTCGGCGCGCAATAAAACCATATCATCAAGTTCTTCATTGGCGACGTTTACATCGCCCTGGACCAGGTCAGATATGGTTGTCCGGCCCTCCGTGGGGGCTTTCAGACGAATGACCGGGGCGACGCCCGCAGGGGCGTCGGACGGGTCACGATCACGCCAGCGGCCGTCATACATGCGCTTCAGGCCTTCGGCGCGCGCCTGTTCGCGCATGGCGGTCAGTTCTTCGGCCGAGCAATAGCATTTGTAGGCCTTTCCCTGCTCCAGCAATCGCCCGACAGCGGCGCGATGGGCATCGGCACGCTCATACTGCGATACGGCGTCGCCATCCCAGTCGAGGCCGAGCCATTTCAATCCATCCAGAATGGCGCTGACCGCATCATCCGTCGAGCGGGCGCGGTCGGTATCTTCGATGCGGAGCAGGAATTTTCCGCCGTCTCCGTGGATTTGATGATGGCGGGCAAACAGCCAGTTATAGAGCGCCGTACGGGCACCGCCAATGTGAAGATAACCGGTGGGAGAGGGGGCAAAACGAGTTACGACTGGCATGTATAGGGGTCCATCTGAATTATCCAAGCGGAAACAGGGCGATATCTAGCACAATTATTTAGCAAGTGCAGCATAAGTGTTGGGATAACAAAAAAATCATGGGCTGATAGCGACGAAAAGGCCCGGTACTTTCCCGCCTGGCATGAATATGCAACACTACTTGCTCGTTTTCGGAGGCTGGGGTCGTGCGCAGTCTGGTTGGAAGTGTTTATGATAATCTAACCGCGGATCGCGAGCGGTGGGTCCTGTGGCTGCCCGTCGGGCTGGCGATCGGAATTGGTGGTTATTTTCTTTTAGCCCATGAGCCACCGCTGTGGGTGGGGCCGGCCGTGGTTGCGGGCGGTTTGACCGGCTATCTGCTGGCCCTGCGGTCAAGGCCACAGGCCGGGATGGGTCTGGTGCTGTTTGTCAGCCTGTCCGGTGGTGTAATGGGCCTGGGTTTCGCATCTGCACAACTGCGGACCCTGATTGTGTCGGCTCCGGTGT
Source organism: Rhodospirillales bacterium (assembly GCA_013203595.1). Taxonomy (GTDB): domain Bacteria; phylum Pseudomonadota; class Alphaproteobacteria; order Rhodospirillales; family Casp-alpha2; genus JABMNT01. Next base: position 5,184 of record JABMNT010000173.1, on the reverse strand, counting down.
TGGCCAGAACGGTCAGTTCAGCCACCATCAGCGGGCGTGTGGCCCTGGTTGAGCATTTTCCGGATGGGGCGCGGATCACCCTGGAAAAGCCACGGATCTCGAAAATAGAAAATCATGATCTGCCTGAACGCATCCGCATTCGACTGCGCGGTAACCAGCCAATGCTTGAACCCGGCGACTGGATCACTGGGCGGGCCCGGGTCGCGCCGCCCTCGGCACCGGCCCTTCCCGACGGCTTTGATTTTCAACGGCACGCTTTCTTCAGCCAGATTGGCGGTTTCGGGTTTTCCTTCGGGCCGGTGTCAGTAACCGCAAAAGCGGCTGACATCAGGGACTATTCATTAAGGCTGTGGGTATCGCGAACCCGTGATGCCCTGACGGCGCGCATTCTGAAGGGCCTTGCTGCACCGCTTGGTGGCATTGCCGCAGCATTGATGACCGGTGAAAAACATGCCGTCGATCGCACCATCACTGAAGACCTGCGGAACTCCGGCCTGGCCCATCTGCTGGCCATATCGGGACTGCATATCGGCTTGATTGCCGGCATCGTGTTTACCGGCCTGCGCTTCGCTCTGGTCCTTGTACCGGGTCTGGCTTTGCGCCAGCCGATCAAGAAATGGGCCGCCCTGGCGGCCATGGCGGCGGCCTTCGCCTATGCCGTTCTGGCCGGTGCCACCCTGCCGACCCAGCGCGCGTTCCTGATGGCCGCTATCGCCCTGACCGCAGTGCTGCTCGACCGGCGCGGCATATCGCTCCGCGCCGTGGCCTGGACCGCCTTTGCGGTGCTGCTGGTGCAACCGGAAAGTCTGCTGGGGCCCAGTTTTCAGATGTCCTTCGCCGCTGCGGCGGCGCTGGTCGCCGGCTACGAAGGCTGGAAGGTGGTGCAGCAAAACCGCCTGCGCATGACCACCAACTCGCCCAGTCCGGGGCTCGCTAAAAGCGTCGGTCGTTATGTGGGCGGGGTCTGTCTGACGACACTCATCGCCAGCGCCGCAACCGCGCCTTTTGCGCTTTATCATTTCAATCAGTTTGCCGATTTCAGCCTGTTTGCCAATTTGCTGGCGGTGCCGCTGACCGCACTATGGGTGATGCCCTGGGCCGTGGTTGCCTTCATCGTCATGCCGTTCGGGCTGGAAGCCTGGGCCCTGCTGCCAATGGGATGGGGCATTGAGGGGGTGATAACCATTGCCAAAACCGTGGCCGGCTGGCCCGGCGCGGTCACCCGTCTGCCGGCCATTCCCAACTGGGGCATCGTGATTGTTGCCCTGGCCGGGGTCTGGCTGATCATCTGGCGCCAGCGCTGGCGGTTTCTGGCTGTGCCCGGGCTGCTGCTGGGGATGGCGTCATTCGCGCTGGTGGCGACACCCGACGTGGTCATTGACGGCCAGGCCCGGTTTTTTGCCATCAAGACGGCGGACGGCGCCTACCGTTTCTCAAATTTGCGAAAAGCCAGGGGAGATCGCGAACTTTGGCTGCGCCATCTCGGTGTAAACCAACCCCTGGCCATTGAGGACAGTCAGGCAAACACCACAGACACGGTGGCCATTCGCTGTGACGGGATCGGCTGTCTCTATGAAAAATCGGCGCTGACGGTCGCTATTGCGCAAGCGCAGAGCGCGCTTCTGGAAGACTGCTGGCGTGCCGATGTTGTGATTGCCTTTGAGCCGATAAGGCGGGCCTGTCCCGCCGCTCAGCTGATTGACTGGTTTGATCTGTGGCGAAACGGCACCCACGCCCTGTGGATCACCCCATCGGGCGTGAAAATTCGTTCGGCCAGGGACGGGCGGGGCAACCGGCCCTGGGTTCTGACGCCAACACCCGCCAAGCCTGACAAGCCTAAACCATCTGGCATATAGGCGAGCACTAGTAGCGGCGGATCAGGCCAACCAGACGGCCCTGCACCTTGACCTGATCGGGACCGCAAATGCGCGTCTCGTAGGCGGCGTTGGCGGGCTCGAGGGCAATCGATTCTCCCTTGCGGCGAATGCGCTTGAGCGTCACTTCCGAATCATCGACCAGAGCGACCACAATCTCGCCATTGTCGGCGGTATCGGCACGGCGGATCAGCACCGTGTCGCCATCAAAAATGCCGGCATCAATCATCGATTCGCCTTCAACCTCAAGCGCGTAATGTTCACCAACACCCAGCATATCGGCCGGAATACTGATGGTGTTCGAGTTGTCGCGCAGGGCTTCAATGGGGGTCCCTGCGGCAATTTTTCCATATAGCGGCAATTCAATGGCCGTTGCTTCTCCCGTCGCCTGCATTCCCGGGATACTGAAATTCCCTTTGATGACGTTCGGCGTAAAGCCTGTCGGTTCGCTCTCGGGCGTTCGGGCAGCCCCCGGGGCTTCCGCGTTTTCAGGCAGGCGCAGAACCTCCAGGGCCCGGGCCCGGTGTGGCAGGCGGCGGATAAATCCGCGTTCCTCAAGCCCGGTAATCAGCCGGTGGATGCCGGATTTTGATTTCAGATCGAGGGCTTCCTTCATTTCATCAAAGGAAGGCGAAATCCCGCTATTGCGTAATTTCTCATCGATATACATCAAAAGTTCATATTGCTTTTTGGTCAGCATCCTGAATTTCCCCTTACCGCCATTTCGGTGCCTTGTACGCCCCAGGTCAGGGGGGCAAAAGCACATGTGTGATTAGGCCAAACATTAGAACAAAACAAAAACATATTCAAGTGTTCTGATTTGGTTCTCTTTTTGATCAGCTATAGGGGGGCATCCCGAAACCGGGAACCGTTGCTCCTAATATGAGAACGGGAAAGCAAACGCCCCGTTTGGCGAGCGATAACGGCCGCGCTGCGCGGGGTGATATCAGGTCGGGGAAGGGCCAGAAGGGGTCAGTTTCCGAATTAGGTTTTGGATGCTTGTGCCACGCGGCTCACACGTATCACTTCCCCAAGAAGGACGTCGAGATCAGCGGCAAAGTCCACCTGAGTGGCAGTTGGCACGTCCTCACTTGGTCTGATCGGTGTATGGAGATGCATGTCTGCAATGTTCCGAAGCGAATTTTCGAGGCGCTGCATTGAAGCCTTGAATGATTTCTGTGTCTTCGTGCCTCCGTAGTTATTGGCCACCTCAGCGAATGTGCCAAAACCAAGCACTGGAGGCACGTGATTGAGGATAGAGCGGAGGAGCATCGCAGTTGACATATGGCACCGGTTGGCTTCAGCCACATTGATCTCTCGGCAGAGTTCCATGAGCCTCGCAAAGTCCCATTGAGCGTTGCCAATTGCTTGAAGGGAGGCAATACGACTCCCAGCAACATAGGGCTTCGAGTCTGAAGGTGAAGCAACAGGTTGCTTTCGTTTGCGTTTAATAGCGCGGGCCGCCGCGTGGACAATTTTTGACGCCTCTACAACAGCTGCATACGATGGCCCGTCAGTAAAGCCGCTCGCACCGGTGTTCACCGCGCGCATCAAGTTCATAGAGAAGTCATTAGCCAAGCCAAGTTCCTCATCGAGTATTGATTTCACTTCAATGGCAAGAGCCTTGAATGTCGTGGAATGTTCCGTAGGGAGGAAGAGGCCCAACGCACTGCTATCGACGAAAAAGGAGAGCAGTTTCTCCATATCATCTGCGATTGTGGTAAGTTCTTCAATCATTTCTCTAAGGTAACCCAACTCATGCCAACGCGAAAGTGATTGGTCGATTTATGGAATGGCTAACTGAACGATTTTGCGCGCCCTCGCAAGCATCGTCAATCCGGGCCATTCAATGGCTCCCTCGGGTCACATTCCGCCTATCCTCAGGCCATAGAAACCCGTCCGCTATCTGTATGTCTGGGGTTACGATTTGTGACCTTACGGGGAGGGCGAGACGGTGGCTACAGCTTGAGGGCGGCAGGGCGGGCTAGAAGCCGACCCGGCCGATGTTCATGGCGAGGATGGAGACGGTTTCGCCTTTTTTGACAGCCGCAGCATGAGGGGCCCGGACGATCAGGCAGTCGGCCTGGGCAAAGCGCGCCATCATGGAACTGTCCTGGCGGTTAAAGGGGACTGCTGTCAGTTCACCGTTGGCATCGGGCTGCAACCGGGCGCGCAGATAGTCCTGACGCTGGTCATTGGCCTCCAGATCGGCCCCCAGCCGGACCGACTGTAATTTTTCCGCTGTCGGATCCTGTCCCAGCATGACGTCCATGGCGGCCTTCAGAAACAACCGCGAAATCACACCGGCCGAGACCGGGTTGCCGGGCAGGCCGAGCACCGGTACATCATGCAATTGGCCGAAGATAAGCGGTTTGCCGGGGCGCATGGCGATTTTGTAAAAGCCGAGATCAAGGCCCTGTTGGTTCATAACCGACTGCACCAGATCATAATCGCCGACCGACGCGCCGCCGATGGTGACCAGCAAATCAGTGCCCTTTGCGCCAGCCAGGGTATCGCGCAGGGATTGTTCCGTATCGCGGGCAATCCCCAGGTTTACCGGCTCGCCGCCCAGTGTCGTGATATAGGCGGCCATGGCATAGGAATTGGAATTGATGATCTGGTCGGGGCCAACCGGCTGTCCGGCCATCACCAGCTCATCGCCGGTCGACATGATCGCGATGCGCGGTTTGCGGTAGGCGGAAATGGTCGGCACATTCATGCTGGCCAGCAGCCCGATGTCGCGGGCCGCCAGGATACGGCCCTGCTTCAACAGGACATCACCGGCCTTGAAATCGAGCCCGGCCGGGCGAATGTATTTACCGACAGGCGCGGTTTCCAGAACCCGGATGGCCGTCGATACGGCCTCGACATTTTCCTGGATAACAATGCTGTCGGCCCCTTCAGGCAGCCGGGCACCGGTGTATATGCGAACGGTTTCGCCGCTTTTCACTTCTCCTTCAAAGCCGAGACCGGCCCGGGATTCACCAATTTGTGTGAGCGTGCAGGGCACCGTTGCCACATCAGCGGCGCGCACGGCATAGCCATCCATTGCGGAGACGGCGGTCGGTGGATGGGTCAGCTGTGAGGCCACATCTTCGGCCAGGGCCCGGCCGAGCGCCTGCTCGATGGCAATGGTTTCACGATCCAGCGGGCGGAACCCTGCACAAACCTTTGCCAGTGCGGCTTCGACGGAAATCAATGCCTAATCCGCCTGAAAGGTGCCGGAGCGGCCGCCGGACTTGTGGACCAGGCGGACGTTGGTCACCTGCATGCCCTTGTCGACCGCCTTGCACATGTCATAGACCGTCAG
>JABMNT010000172.1 GCA_013203595.1 Rhodospirillales bacterium | reverse complement strand
CATGATCGCCGCCATGGAGACCAAACCCGACGGTTCGGTGACGTTGATCAGACCATTGGGAGATCCCCGCTTCGATCAGATTTTTTCAGGTTTTTACTGGCAGGTTACCGAACCGTCGGGTCGCCTGTTGCGGTCACGGTCCCTTTGGGACAGCACCCTGCCGATTATGGGAAACGATACTGATTTACAGGTCCGCCGGATTGCGGGGCCAAACGGCCTGCCTCTCCTCGTCGCCGAACGGGATATACAGTTTCCCGATGCAACCGGCCCTGTTCATGTGATGATCGCCGGCGATCTGCGCGAAGTCAGCGAAGCCGTCCACCGCTTCGATCTGTTACTGATAATTTCCCTAGGGTTTCTTGGTTTAAGTCTGGTTGTGGCGATCCTTATCCAGGTCCGCTTCGGTCTGAAGCCGCTCCGTAAACTAGCCACTGACCTCAATGCCGTTCGGGAGGGCGAACGCGCCCGCCTTGCGGACCAATATCCCGAGGAGATCGCTCCCCTTGCCAGGGCGATGAACAGTGTCCTGGACGAGGATGCGGAGTTGATCGAACGGGCGCGCCGACACATCGGCAATCTCGCCCACGGGCTGAAGACCCCGCTTGCCGTCATCGCCGCCGAGACCACCGAGACTCCAAACGTCACGCTTCTGAACCAGCAGATCCAAGTCATGCGACGGCTGATCGAACACCATCTCGGCCGCGCTTCGGCCGTTGCCGGTGCGGGAGGTCGGCTTGGTGTATCGACCCCGGTCAGGTCGACAGCCAACGACATCACAGCAGTCCTACGCAAGGTGTTCGCAGAAAAGAACCTGGTCATTGATGTTGATATCGATCCCGGGGTTGTGTTTCGGGGGCATCGCGAAGACCTGGAGGAGATTCTTGGCAACCTGACAGAAAATGCCTGCAAATGGGCAACCTCACAGATCCACATATCGGCGACCGAGGACGTCAAAAGGTTGACCCTGATGGTTGATGACGACGGACCGGGGATGTCGGAGGAGCAAGCCGCGGTGGCATCCCGGCGCGGCAAACGTTTCGATGAGATTGCCCCCGGCTGGGGGCTCGGCCTGTCCATCGTCTCCGACCTGGTCGAGGTCAACGGCGGCGAGATCGCCTTCTCGCGTTCACCTCTTGGCGGGCTCCGGGTGAGCATCGACTTACCTCGACAATAGCAACCGCGCCACAAAGCCACAAAAGCCAATAGGCCGGCCCAATCAATAGGTTTGATCACCCGCGATCCCCAAATCAGGGTCAGCGGACGCTCTCAGCAAATGAATTTTATGAAGAATCCATCAACTTTGAATTCGCGAAAAATATTTTAGATTTCGTCACTTCCTGCCCCGCATTGGCGCCGGTGTTTACCCGGAAAACCCGAAAAGCCGGCGCGGTGTTTCCCAGAACAGTTTGCGCCGCTGGTCCGGGTCGGGAAAGAGCTGGCCGGCGAGGGCCAGCAGCGGGCCGTAATCGAGCCTTTCGGGCGCCCGCAGATAAGGCCAGTCCGACGCCCACAGGCAGCGGTCCAGGCTATAGGCCTCGACCAGGGCCTGCACGAACGGCCAGGCATCTTCGTAAGGTGCCTGCATGCGGGAGAATTTCTGATAGCCGGACAGTTTGACAGCGGCCCGCCCTGTCCCGCCAAGATCAAGCAGGGATTTGAAAGCTGGCTGGTTCAGTCCATCGGCGATGCTGGGCCTGCCGCAATGGTCAATCAGCAGCTTGACCGGTGATGCGTTCAACAGCGGCAGCAGCCCGACAAGCTGCTGGTCTTCAAACTGCAACTGCAGAAACATGTCCAGATCGACCAGTTTTTCGAGCAGGCTTTCCGTGTCCAGATAAACCTCCAGGCCGTTGACCGTCAGGTTATAGGCGACACCGACAACCCCCTGCGCCTTCAGCACGGCCAGGTCGTCACGCGAGATATCGGCGGGCACAACAGCCACCCCCTTGTGGCGTCCGGCGCTGGCGGAAAGTGCTGCCAGCAGGCACCGATTGTCGCCGGCATAGCCGGAATTGGGCTGTACAATCAGCGCATGGCTGACCCCAAAGGTGGCAAACACCTGTTCCATCTGCAGGGCCGTGCCGACTTCCTGGCCGATCGGCTGGTATTTGGCCTCAGGCGAATAGGCAAACCGGGCCGGGTCCAGAATATGGCAATGGGTGTCGATCTTTGGCTCGCCCAGCAGGAGCGCCAGATTTTCGCTCATGGTCATGGCCGGATCGCTCATGGCGCCATGCCTTTCGTGGCTTGTCCGGCTGTCGTGTGGAGCATGATCTGCATTGGCACCGGCTTAGCCCTCTTCCTCTATGGACCCACCAAGGAACAGACGCCCGACCCGGGGATCGGCGAGCAGGGTTTCCGCCCGGTCGTGCATGCGTGTCTGCCCCAGTTCAAGCACCAGCCCGAAGTCGGAGATGGCAAGGGCCGCCTTGGCGTTCTGTTCAACCATCAGGATCGTCACCCCCTGATCACGGAGACTGGTCAAGGTCCTGAAAACTTCCTGCACCAGGTTCGGCGAAAGTCCGATCGATGGCTCGTCAATCAGCAGCAGGCGGGGATCCAAGAGCAGCGAACGGGCCACTTCCAATTGTTTCTGCTGGCCACCGGACAGCTCGACCGCCTTGCGGTCCCGGAACTCGCCGAGCATGGGAAACTGTTCCATGACCCGCCCGATACGGCCGCGCAGACCGGCCTGGTCGGGGCTGGTGATGCCACCCAGTTCCAGATTATGGTAGACGGATAACTGCGGTACAATATTGCGCCCCTGCGGCACGTAAGTAACGCCGCTGCCAATCATCTGGCGGGGGCTTTGCCCGGTTACATTGCGGCCGTCCAGCAAAACCTGGCCGGAATGGATATCCAGCAGCCCGAAGATCGCCTTGAAAACCGTCGACTTGCCGGCCCCGTTCGGTCCGATCACGGTGGTAATCGAGCCCTTCTGAATTTTGAAGCTTGTCCCATTGAGGATGGTGATCTTGCCATAGCCACCGTAAACGTCCTGCAGTTCGAGCATGTCTTACCCTCCCAGATAGGCGTCGATCACCATCTGGTTCGACCGGATCTGATCCGGCGTCCCTTCGGCAATAATGGCGCCTTCGGCCAGCACGATAATACGGGTACAGAGTGACATGACAAATTCCATATTATGTTCGATCACGACGAATGTGGTTGCGTGCTCCCGGTTATAGCTGATCAGCCTTTCCTTGAGACCGGCCAGCATCGTCAGGTTGACCCCGCCGGCCGGCTCATCAAGCAGTACGATATTGGGACCCGCCATGAATGCCATGGCGGCGTCGACCAGTTTCTGCTGCCCGTAAGACAGCGAACCGGCCTGCTCGTCACGCAGATGAGACAGCCGAAAAAACGCGATCATCTGCTCCGCCTGTTCCGTCAGACCCGCATCCGGAGCCCCGAACAGGCGCGAAATCATGGTCCCCTCATGTTCCTGCCCGGCGACGATGATATTGTCCAGAACAGTCATCTCGGGAAACACCGAAAGCTGCTGGAAGGTACGCCCGATACCGAGCTTGCTCAGATCACACGAGCGCTTGTTGGAAACCGCTTGCCCGCCGACCTCAACCGTCCCTCTGTCGGCCGCAAGCTGACCCAGGATACAGTTGAAAAGCGTTGATTTTCCGGATCCATTGGGGCCGATCAGTCCCAGAATCTCGCCCGGATAGACATCAAAGCTGACGTCATCGACCGCTTTGATAGCGTCGAACTGCTTTGAGATGCCGCGCACGGACATCACGGGGGTCAGGGCGTTCACAGCTGGGCTCCCTGTTTCAAGTCACCCCGGTCCCGGGTGCGGGACCATAACTTATCGCGAATCCGGCTCCCCACACCGATCAGACCGGACGGACAGAACACCATCAGGACGATCACCAGGGTCGCATAGAGGATCAGATAGTAACCTTCGGTAAACCGCAGGACCTCGGGCAACAGGATGACAACGGCAGCGCCCAGCATGGGACCATAGAAGAACCCGGCACCACCGACGACGACCATCAGCAGAATGCGCAGCGAATGAATAACCGCGAAGGATCCGGGTTCAATGAACTGCACCAGCGGCGAAACCAGCGAACCGGCCAGGCCGCCATAGACCGAACCGATGGCGAAGGCCAGCAGCGTCAGCCGTCGGGTATCGATACCCAGACTCTCCGCACGGATCGGATTTTCCCGCAATGCCCTGAAAGCCCGTCCCCAGGGCGAGCGCACGATCCCCCACATCAAAGCTGCGGCGATGACAAACACGATCAGCGTAAAATAATAGAAGTTCAACTGGCTGTCGGTGGAAACGATACCGAAATCCGGGCGCGGCATGCCGAATTTGCCGTAAGTGCCGCCAGTCAGCCAGTCCTCATTGCGGGCGACAAGAAAAACCAGTGTGTTAAAGGCCAGCGTCACAAAGGCCAGAAAATGGCCGCGCACCCGGAGTGCCGGAAAACCCAGCGCCAGGCCAACCACAAAGCACAGAACCAGGCCAATTGGCATGGCCACGACCCAGTGCCAGCCGGCCAGGGTCAGCAGCGCCGTTGTATAAGCCCCGATCGCCATGAAAGACGCCTGCGCCAGTGAAATCTGGCCGGCATAACCGAGCGTCAGATTGAGCCCCATGGCGGCAATCGAGAAGATCAGCCAGGAGCACAGCATGTAGACGATATAATTGCCCTGCCCCAGCGGCGCGACGACAAGAACCCCCAGCCCGACCAGCAACAACAGATGTTTCAGAGAAAACCGCATCAGACCTGCCGCCCCTCATCTGTCCCCAGCAGCCCCTGCGGTCGCCAGAGAATAATCAAGATCAGGAGAACCAGGGGCAATGCCGCCCGGTATTCGGCGGTGATATAGGTCGCCGTCAGGTTGTCGAGAACACCGATCAGCAGACCGCCGGCGATGGCGCCGCGGATCTGGTTGAACCCGCCGACGATGGCGGCGATGAAGGCGACGACGCCCAGGGTTTCCCCATTGGAGAATTTTGCCAGATAAAGCGGCGAGATAAGAAACGAGGCCAGCGCTGCAAGCCCGGCATTGATCAGGAAGGTATAGAGCACCATCCGTTTGGTATCGATCCCGAGAATGGTTGCAACCGCCGGGTTCTGCGCCGTGGCCTGCATGCTGCGGCCGGTGATTGTGCGGTTCAGAAACAGTGTCAGCGCGACAACCGCAGTGATCGAGATAACCAGGTTCAAAATGTCCTGAACGGAAATAACCGCGCCCGCCAGGTTCATGGTCTGCTGCGGCAGAATATCGGGGAAGGGTTGCGCTTCGGCCCCGTAAAACTCCTTAACACTTTCCTTGAGCAGAATGCTCAGCGCCATGGTCGCGATGATCAACGGCAGCCCGGTCTTCGGCAACATCGGCTCGACAATCAGTTTCTTGAAAAGCAGCCCCAGAACCAGGACCGCCATGAGCAGACCGAACAGCAGGGCCAGCCACAGCGGCATGCCTAAGAAATTGATCGCCACCAGCACGAAAAAGGCAGGCAGCATTACAAATTCGCCCTGGGCGAAATTGACGGTCTGCGCGGCCTGCCAGATCAATGTAAACCCGATGGCGGCCAGCGCATAAATCGACCCTGTAGACAGGCCGGATAACAATACCTGCGCGAACTGCGACATGGCTAAACCCTATTCTTATCTCAAAAAAATACCGGCGCCCCAAAGCCTGAGGCGCCGGTATCATCAGCTTATTTTGCCGGAACGGTTCCGATCACCACCTGCTTGCCGTTCTGGACCTCGGTCATGAAGCTTTCACGCGCCATTTCGCCGGTGTCGTCCCACGACGTGGTCAGCAACATACCCGGATGTTTGGCAACGTCGAGGGTCAGGCCATGCATTTTCTTGGCCATGGCTTCCCGATCAAAGCTGCCGATCAATTCGGTGACATATTTGATCGCATAGATGCCGATATAGCCTTTGATCCCGTTATGGTCCGTATCACGGCCATATTTGCTCTGGAACTTGCCGGCAAACTCCTTGATCGACGCCACATTGGCACCGGTTGTCAGACCGACATGAGCATAGGCCCCATTGGCTGCGGCACCGGCAAGATCAATGACCTTCTGTCCGGTCAGGGTGACTTCGCCAACCAGCGGAATATCAAGGCCCTGCTTGCGGGCTTCCTTCAGGAAACGGGCAGACTCCTCTTCGTTGAGATAGACGAATGCGGCCTCGGCGCCGGATTCACGTATTTTTGATACGTCAGCTGCAAAGTCAGCCTGGCCCTGTTCACTGGGAACATCGGAGACCACATCAATTCCGGCTGCCGCCATTTCCTTGATGAAGACATCGTGCCCGCCCTTGCCGAACTCGTTATTGACCCAGGTGACGGCGATTTTCTTGACCGCCAGTTGCTCCTTGAAATAGGCGGTCAGCGACGGCACGCCTTTGGCCGCGCTGGACGAGGTGCGGAAGATATAGGGGTTGCCCTGCTGGGTAATATTCGGCGCCTCCGAACCGGTGATCTGCGGCACGCCGTTTTGTTTGGAAACCAGCATGTTGACAATGGTCGAGCCCGAATAGACCGTGCCCATGATCGCATAGGCACCCTCATCAATGGCCTTCTGCACCAGGGCGCGCGAGGTTTGCGGATCAGTTTGCGTATCATACTCGCTCATTTCGATCTTGCGGCCGAGAATGCCGCCTGCGCCATTGATCTCCTCCAGAGCCAGCTTCGCGCCATCGCGATAGTTGCTGCCGGATACGGCACCCGCACCGGACAATTCACACACACAGGGAACCTTAACCGTCTCCTGCGCCAGCGCCGCGCCGACAGGTGCCATGCCGAGCAGCGTCGCCGCTGCCAGGGCTTTTGCTATCATACGTCTTTTCACTTCTCTTCTCCCTTTGAAATGCGGACCTTGCCGCGCTAAATGTCGTTCACTCACCAGATTGCGGGACTGCGTTCACTTGTTGGGCAAATGTCCCTCCCCTTTGCCCCAACCTGACCGCCATCGCCCTTATAACACGAAATGCATTTGCGCCGGAACGCGGACGGGACGGAAAATCCAAATTGGATCCCTTATGGACAGATCAGGACTTGGCCTGACCGGCCAGAATATCATCGGTGATCAGCTTTCGCAGTTCAGCCGATACTGTCGGTATCTGTCCGAACCATTTACGGAAACCAAAAACCCCCTGGTGCAGCAGCATGCCGAGCCCGCTTACGGTGCGGTGACCGCGGGCTTTTGCCTGGCTCAGCAGCGCCGTTTCAAGGGGTACATAGACAACATCACAAACCGTGGCTGCTGGCTTCAGATTGCCAAGGTCGATCTCCAGCGGTGGCTGTCCGACCATGCCGAGGCTGGTTGCATTGACCAGCAGATCTGCCTTTTTCATCTCGCCAGGCAGGGCATCCAAACCGTGCGCGCTCACGTCGCCGCCGAAATGTGCAGCCAGAGCCTCGGCATGGGGTAGGGTCCGGTTGCACAGGGAAATCGCGAGGCCGCGGCCCTTCAGTCCATGAACCGCAGCCCGGGCGGCGCCGCCAGCGCCGATGACCACGGCATTGAGGGCATTGGCATCCCATCCGGGCGCCAGCTCGTCAAGATTGCCCATGAACCCAATCCCGTCGGCGTTGCCGCCAACCAATTCGCCATCCTGCCAGAAAATGGTATTGACCGCTCCCATGGCCTGGGCATTTGCATCTATCCTATCCAGATAAGGTATAACTGCAGATTTGTGGGGAACGGTCACGTTGCCGCCAATCCAGCCGGCTTCTTTGAAATTGGCAAAAAAACCGGCCAGCTTGTCGGGACTGATATCGAGGCGTTCGTAGCTGCCATCGACGCCCAGCTGCCGGAACCAGTATCCATGCAGCATTGGTGAGCGCGAATGGGCAATTGGATGGCCCATGACAAAGGCGCGTTGCGTTATCGGCACATTATTCTCCCTGATCGCTTTGATCCCTGATACAGCCCAGCCGGCATCTTTTGGTCGTCACCACCGTGCTGACTGTAGAACGAATCCTACTCCCCTGCCTTGCCTTCGCCCAATTAATTGTCATCCCGGCCAATAAGTTATTGCTATAGATGCCTCCAGACGATGACCGATAATGCGAGGCAGCGGTCGGCGCAGTTGCTCGCAGGGCTTGCCTTGATGTAAAATCGCCGATATCCAATCCACTTCACCCCTACGCGAATTTGAGAAGTGACACGCCTGCTCTTCATCGTCACTATTCAGACAAGTGAAGGCGCGGTCGAGGCGTTTACACCAAATCAAATGACACAGGTCGGCCAGGCCGACCCGGCAAAGGATATCCATCATGAAAGCTGTTGCATTTAGCCATTACCTGCCGATCGATGATCCGCGCTCGTTTATTGACGCTGATCTGGCAAAACCTGAGCCCGCCGGTCACGATATACTGGTTGCAATCAGGGCCGTCGCGGTAAACCCGGTTGACACCAAAGTCCGTTCAGGGCGGGGCAAGGGCGGGGTGGTCGATGGTCCGCCCCGGGTTATCGGCTGGGATGCCAGCGGTACCGTCGAAGCGATCGGTCCCGAGGTGACCCGCTTTGCTATTGGCGACGAGGTCTACTATGCTGGCGATATCACACGACCTGGCTGCAACGCCGAGTTCCAGATTGTTGATGAACGGATTGTCGGGCGCAAACCGGCCAGCCTCGGTTTCGCCGAGGCCGCCGCCTTGCCGCTGACAACAATTACCGCCTACGAATCCTTTTTCGACCGCCTTGGCATTGACCGGGACGGCGCCAATGCCGGCCAGTCGATCCTGATTATCGGCGGCGGTGGCGGCGTTGGCTCGATCGGTATTCAACTGGCCAAGCAGGCTGGTCTGATCGTTATTGCCACCGCATCGCGCCCGGAAACAAGCGCATGGGTGACGGATCTGGGTGCCGATCACGTGGTCAATCATCGCGAGGACATGGTGGCGCAGGTGCGCGGCTTAGGCCTGCACCATGTTGATCATGTGGCGATCTTCAACGACATGCGCCATTGGGCGGCGGCGGTGGAACTGATCCGTCCCCAGGGCGGGATCGTCAGCATTGATGATGTTGATTTGCCCATGCCCATGGGTGAGATGAAGATGAAGGCGGCCAGCCTGCATTGGGAGTTTATGTTTGCCCGCGCCATGCATTCAACGCCGGACATGGGCAGGCAGCATGATCTGCTGTGCTGGGTCGCCGATGAAATCGATGCCGGGCGAATCCGGACAACGCTTTCCGAAGTGATCTCACCGATTAACGCCGAAAACATGCGCAAGGCCCACCAGTTGGTGGAGTCGGGCAAGGCAAAAGGCAAAATCGTGCTCAGCGGATTCTGATATGAACGCACGTACAGCCGGCCCGGTCGGGTCTATATGCCTGACCTGGGCCTGTTTTACAGAGGCGCGGTCAAGGCGCCGGTAACAGGCGCAACGGCAGGCGGGCGAACCTGCAACCCCGGCGCTTCAGGACCGGCGGTCCTCCCTGATCATATCCGCCGCCTTTTCGGCAATCATGATCACCGGTGAGTTGGTATTGCCCGACGTGATGGTCGGCATGATCGAAGCATCGACGATCCGCAGTCCGGCAAGCCCGTGCACCCGCAGGCGATCATCAACCACGGCCATGGCGTCGCTGCCCATTTTACAGGTACCGATGGGGTGGAAAATTGTTGTTGCGATGTTGCCCGCTTCCCGCGCCAGATCTTCGTCCGACGCAATATGGCTGCCCGGCAGCATTTCCGTCGGCTCGAACCGGGCCACGGCTTTGGTGGCCATGATCTGGCGGGTCAGGCGGATTGATTTGGCGGCCACATCCCGGTCGGTCTGGGCCGACAGATAATTAGGCGTAATCGCCGGCTGGCTGCTGGCGTCCGGCGTCTTGATATGCACGCTGCCCCGGCTGTCGGGGCGCAGGTTGCAAACCGATGCGGTGATCGCCGGAAACGGATGCAAGGGCTCGCCCAGCTTGTCGGTGCTGAGCGGCTGGATATGATATTCCAGATCCGGGGTTGCCAGACGCGGGTCACTTTTTGCAAACATCCCCAACTGGCTGGGCGCCATCGATAACGGGCCCGAGCGAAACAGGGCATATTCCAGGCCCATGGCCATCTTGCCCACCAGGCTGTTGGCTTTCTGGTTGAGGGTTACCGCATTCTTGATCTTAAACACCGTTCGGATCTGCAGGTGGTCCTGCAGGTTCTCGCCGACGCCGGCCAGTTCGTGGTCAACGGCAATACCGAATCTGGACAGCACGTCGCCACGCCCGACGCCCGACAGTTCCAGAATCTTCGGCGAATTGACGGCTCCGGCCGACAGGATAACCTCGCCGGTTGCCGTGGCCTGGGCCGGGGTTCCCTTGATATCAAAGGCAACCCCGGTGGCGCGCTTGCCGGTAAACAGGATTTGCGTTGTATGGGCGTGGGTGATGACTTTCAGATTGGGGCGGTTGCGAACGGGCTTCAAAAAGGCCCGGGCCGTACTCATCCGCCTGCCGCCTTTCTGGTTCACCTCAAAATAGCCCGACCCCTCGTTGTTGCCGTCGTTGAAATCGTCGGTTTTCGGGATCCCCACCTCTTCTCCGGCTTCCTGAAACGCGTCCAGAATTTTCCAGGACATGCGCTGTTTGGCCACTTCCCATTCGCCACCGCTTCCATGCATGGCGGTGTGTCCCAGATAATGGTTTTCCGATTTCAGATAATAGGGCAACACCTCATCCCAGCCCCATCCGCTGTTGCCCAGTTGTCGCCACTGGTCGTAATCGGCGGCCTGACCGCGCATGTAGATCATGCCGTTGATGGACGAGCAGCCGCCCAGTACCTTGCCGCGCGGATAGCTGAGCGAACGCCCGTTCAGCCCGGCGTCGGGCTCGGTGGTCATCATCCAGTCGGTGCGCGGATTGCCCATGCAGAACAAATAACCGATGGGGATATGGATCCAGTGATAATTGTCCTGGCCGCCGGCTTCCAGCAGCAGCACCTGAATGGCCGGGTCGGCACTCAGGCGGTTGGCCAGCACGCAGCCAGCCGAACCGGCACCGATAATGATATAGTCAAAGGTTCCCTGATCCTGTCTCATGACATCTGCCAACACTGTCTCCTGCCTGCTTAATTTACATCTGTTTTAATGATCGATGACCCGCTTGCCAATGGTAATCACCCGCCCGGTCCGCAGCGGCATATACGCAAAATACGCTCAGGTCGAATCGCCCACCCGCAACGGGGGAGAGACAAGGGTTGTCATCCAGGACCCGGCATGTTCGCCCTGTTCCACCTTCCTCAATTCCCACTGGAAGGCCAGCTTTTGACCATCCGCCGCGACAAGGCGTACGGCAAAAAGCGCCCGGGAGGCGGTTTGCACCACCGCTTCGATGCTATGGCGGCGGTGGTTGATCATGTTCCGGTAATGGGGGCTTTTGATCATCTGGGCAAATCGGGCCAACGGACCGGTCGCCTGTTTGTTGTCGGGATGGGCAAAAATCCAGGTCTGGAAAATACCGGCATCGGTCATCGGCTCGTCATTGTGCTGTAAGGAGCGCAGCTGGATATCGATGACCTGCTCTGGCGTCAAACGGGGGTCCGGAGTCAGCACGCCTTCCGCCAGCAGCGGTGCCGACCACACCAACAGCAGGGATAGAGCAAGGACGAAGCGGGTTTTCATGCCCTGATGATAGCCGAATTCAGGTTTTCAGGGAATCGGGATTTCAAAAATCAAGCTTATCGCCACAGGGCCTGTGCGGACGAGCTGAAATCAACAGCGCTCAGGGGTTGATGGTAATGATCTGCGACAGCTTGGCAATTTCCAGCATCTTGTGAACCTGGCCGACGGCACCGTGCAGGGCTAGGTTTTTCTCCTGCTCTTTAAGCGCATCATTGAACATCAACAGCATGCCGAGACCGGATGAATCAATGGAGGTCAAACCCGCCAGGTCTATGGAACAACCCGTGCAACTGGCTTCCCGGGCTTCTTCGATGGCCTTTTTCATGGTTTCACTGTCGGCAAAGGACAACTTGCCGGTGAGCGAAAAGGCCAATGTGGTTCCCTCCTGTTTCGATGCATAGTCCATTTTTCGTCCCTAACCTTTGCGCCTGTACGGATAACACTCCCTGCACCAGCCATAGGATGCACCGCATTTGCCCGCCGGGCAACTCTCATCCCTGTGAAATTTCGCCGTCACCCCTTTTGTCCGGCGCACCAGAGACCCGGGATAACGGGAGACTCAGGCGACGATATACCATAGGATAGGCTGTTTCAGCACAAAAGCGCCACCAGCCGGCAAGGCAGGTGGTGCAAAGGACGGATCTCATTGCCCCATGTCAACGGACCAACCCCCGCCACGGACAGCCAGACGATTGCCCATAGTTAAATTTATTATTCTGTTGGTGGTGGCGCTGTTGGTGCTCGTCGCCTTTGTCGGGCGCGACCGGGTGCTGGCCAGCCTGTTTGGTCCGCTGGATTTGAGGCCTGTTGATTTTTCAAGTCTGGTCCTCGGTCCGAACCCGAACCAGTTTCTGGTCTGTCCGCCTGATTTCTGCGCCGCCACCCCCCATATGGCGAGCCCGCTGTTTGCGGTTCCGGTTGCTGAACTGCGCCAGCGCTGGATGGATCTTCTGAAAACCCGGCCAAATATGGAAACGGTCACGGCTGACGATCAGGCCCTGCAATACGATTATATCCAGCGCTCGAAAATCATGCGGTTTCCTGACAGCATCACCCTGCGCTTTCTGCAAGCCCCGGCAGGGGGCTCGACACTGGCCATCTACAGCCGCTCGCACTACGGAAAAAGTGATTTCGGCGTCAATGAAGCCCGCGTCCGCAGCTGGCTCGCCCAATTGGCGGCCCCCTGAGCGCAAGTCCATCCACAGGCCCATGGCCCACCCGCCCCCTAACTGCCAAAACCGATGGCTGGAAACTTGTAAGTGGCCCACGAACAAAATAGAAAACAGCCTCATCACCATAAAAACAACGGAGACAAACATGTCCGATATAAAAACCGCCGTCATTACCGGCTCGACCAGTGGTATTGGCCTGGGTATGGCAAAGGGCCTGGCCGCAGCCGGCATGAATATCATGATGAACGGTCTGGAGACGGCCGCCGAGATTGAACCGCTGCGCAAGTCACTGGAAGACAGCTATGGCATCCAGGCCCACTACAGTGCGGCCAACATGATGGAACCGGACGGTGCACGCGGCCTGATTGAGGCCGCGCTCAGCACCTTCGGGCGGGTTGACGTGCTGGTCAACAATGCCGGTATTCAGTTTGTCTCACCGGTCGAGGACTTTCCCGACGACAAATGGCAGGCGATCATAAACCTCAATCTGTCGGCCGCCTTTTATACCACCAAAGCGGCCCTGCCGGGCATGAAGCAACGCGGCTGGGGCCGCATCATCAATATTGCCTCGGCCCATGGCCTGGTCGCCTCGCCGTTCAAATCGGCCTATGTGGCGGCCAAGCACGGCATTGTCGGCCTGACCAAGACCGTCGCTCTGGAAGTCGCCGAACAGGGGATTACCGTCAACGCCATCTGCCCCGGCTATGTCTGGACGCCGCTGGTCGAAAGACAGATACCGGACACCGCCAAAGCCCGCGGCCTGACCGAGGAGCAGGTCAAACGCGACGTATTGCTGGCCGCCCAGCCGACCAAGAAATTTGCCACCGTCGAGGAACTGGCAGCACTTGGCCAGTTTCTCTGTACCGACGGTGCGGCGTCTATCACCGGTGCCGCCCTGCCCGTCGACGGCGGCTGGACCGCCCACTGATGGCGGTTTTGGCGAAGCCATGCAAATAAAACAGGCCAGCGCCCACACCCGGCGCTGGTCACTGTTGAGACGTTCCTATATATAGCCCCATTCACCCATCCACATACCTTGGCATTCAATTAGAAACAGGTCCTATATGCAGCTTCGGAACTGGCAACAGAAAATAATCGACAGCTATCCGCTGATCATCAAGCAGCACCGCCAGTTTATTCTGAAGGCACCGACAGGGGCCGGTAAAACCGTGCTTGCCAGCGAGATCGTCGAGCGCTTCTACAAAGGCAAGAAGATCGTCGTGCTCTGCCATCGCCTGGTCCTGCTCGAACAGCTGGAACGCGCGCTCAGCAAGAAACATGTGGTCCGCAAGCTCGAGGTATCCGATACCGGCGTCGCCTTCGACGGCTACGATGTGTTGCTGTCGACCAGCATGCGCGCCAAATCCATGCTCGCCGATGCCATCGTCCAGGCCGACCTGATCATCGTCGACGAAGCGCACCGGGTTTCGCCCAACGGCAAGGCCTACAAGTGGATTCTCGACAGCTTCAAGTCGGGCGGCAAGGTCACCGCCCAGTTCATGGGCCTGACTGCATCGCCGGAGCGCCGCACCGGCGACCAGCGCGACCAGCTCAACCTGGCCTTCGATGCAATTATCGACTGCGCCAATATTGAAGACCTGATCGCAGAAGGGGTTCTGGTGCAGCCGGTATACCGCCCGCATTTTGTCCACGACCTCAACCTCGCCAGCATCGACATCAGCTCCGGCGACTTTCCCGTGGCCAGCCTGGCCCCGGCGATCATCAAGTCGTCAATGATCGACTACGCGCTGTGGAGCTATCAGGAAGAGCGCCTGAAAATAACACCAAAACCGATCTCAGCCTGGTTCTGCGCCGATATCAGCGTCGCCGAAGCGACCCTGCACAGCATTCAGAAAGCCGGCATCGAGGCGACCATGGTCACCGCCGGCACGCCGTTGAAGGAACGTATGCGCCTGCTGGCCCTGCACGAAAGCGGCGATATTGAAGCCATGGTCTCCGTTGGCGTGCTGGCCGAAGGCTGGGACAATCCCAATTGCAACATCATCGTGCATTTGCGCCCGACCCTCTCGAAGGTGCTGTGGGGCCAGTCCGTCGGCCGCGGCCTGCGCTCGGCGCCGGGCAAGGACAAGTGCATCGTGATCGATGTCAGCTCCAACTGGAGCACCTTCGGCCCGGTGGAAAAGCTGGAATGGAGCCTGTGGAGCCATCGCCGCTCCTATATGCAGTTCATGAACCGCTTCAACTGGATCGGCCAGCAGCAGGATGGCGACGACGGCGACATCACCTACCTGTTGTGCAAGAACGAGTTGGAAGACAAGACCCGGTGCTCGCATATCTACAAAAAAGACGCGCACGAGAACGACACCTGCCCGGTCTGCGGCACTTATGCGGCGATCGATATCTACAAGGAACAGAAGCTCGACAGCTCGCTCAACGAGAACAAGCTGCATTCCCTGTTCTTCGAACGGGTTCCCAAGGTCTATGCCGAGATGAACGTCTCGGTGTGGAGCAGTCTCGATAAAACCGCCTGGAAATCGGCGACGCCGAAGGAACAAGTGTTTCTCGCCTTCTGCATGGCCTTCGCCCTCGTTTCCGCCGACCCGACCCAGTCGGAATCCGATTACTGGGACGCGGCGCTGGCCGCCGAAGCGGAGATCCGCGGCTACCTGGTGAAAAACAAGTTTCACATCGTCAAACAGGAAGACTTCAACCTGTCCGATATTGCCGACGGCATGCTGGCCGGCACTGTGATCCGCACCCTGCAGGCCCATTACGGGATTTCCGTCTGTGGCGACGTGTTCAATCATCACGACCGGGCCGACTGCGACCGCAAATACCACAAGGCGATCAAGGTCGCCGAACGGCTGTCGATGATCGGCTGTTCGTCGCACGACAACCTGCCCTATTTCAACGCCAGCGCCTATCTGAAGACCCTGTAGGCCGGGGCTTTGAGAATTTCTCTGAAAAATCTTTCAAATGCCGGGCTGTTTGCTAACGTATGCGCTGGGAAAATCACCCGTTCAGCCGTTTGACACAGGCGACCACCCCCGATCCGGAAAACCACACCAAAGGCACCGCGATGACCACCGACTTCGACCAGCTAATTGACCGCTCCGGCACCGGCTCCAACAAATGGAGCACCTACCGGGGCGGCAGCCACGCCGGTCCGATCACCCCCATCGGCCCCGATTTGAAGGGCGACGGCCCGATTCCGATGTGGGTCGCCGATATGGATTTCGCCAGCCCGCCACCGGTTCTCGACGCGCTCAGGGCGCGCATCGATCACGGTATTCTGGGCTATACCCATGCCACCGACAGCTATTTCGATGCGGTCACCGGCTGGTTCAAAAAACGCCATGGCTGGGAGGTACCGGCGGACTGGATCAGCACCACGCCCGGCGTCGTCCCGGCCCTGCATTTTGCCGTCAAAACCTGGTGCCAGCCCGGCGACAAGGTGCTGGTCCAGCGCCCGGTCTATTACCCCTTCTTCCGCTCGATCACCAACGGTGGCTGCGAGATCGTATCCAACACCCTGATCGAGGAGGCCGGCGTCTATACCATGGATTTCGACGATCTGGAGCGCAAGGCCGCCGACCCGAAAGTCAAACTGGCTATTCTGTGCAGTCCGCACAATCCGATCGGCCGGGTCTGGACCGCCGACGAGCTCAGGCGCTTTGGCGAGATCTGCAACCGCCACCAGGTGATCGTCATCGCCGATGAAATCCATGGCGACCTGATCATGCCGGGCCAGCGTTTCCAGCCCTATGGCCAGCTGGGCGCCGCCTTTGCCGACAACGCCATGATCTGCACGGCGCCATCGAAGACCTTCAATCTGGCCGGCATGCATCTGTCCAACATGGTGATCAGTAACCCTGAGCTGAAACAGGCCTATGATGGCTATATGACCACAACCGGCGTCGCCGGGGGCCTCAACCCGCTGGCGCTGGTCGCCTGCGAGGCCGCCTACCGCGACGGCGAGCCCTGGCTGGCCGATGTGCTCGCCTATATCCATGGCAATTTCCAGACCCTTTCCGATACCCTGGCGACCCATCTGCCGATGCTCAAACCAACCGCGCTGCAGGGTACCTATCTGGCCTGGGTTGATTTTCGCGGCCTTGGCCTCGATCAGCCGAAGCTTGAAAAAATGACCCAGCTCGACGCCCGGGTGCTGCTCGACGAAGGCCACGTCTTCGGCCCCGAAGGCTTCGGTTTCGAACGCTTCAACCTGGCCTGCCCACGACCGGTGCTGGCGCTGGCGCTGAGCCGCCTGCAGGACGCCATCGGCCGCTTGTAAGGCGCCACCAACGGGTGAATACTCAACGGGTGGATAATCGACCGACGCGGTAACACCGACGCGGTAACACCGACACGATAGCAGGGAGCGGAAAATGCGGCGCATTTTGATCCTGATGGCAATTCTCCTGGCGCTGATGTTCAACCCCTCGGCGGAAGCCGCCGACCCGGTTGCTCCCGGCACTTCTTCACCGGCGATCAGCCAGCATCTCGACCGGTTGTTCGCACAACTGAAACTGGCCGCCAGTGAACAGGCGGGCAGAGAGATCGAACAGAAAATCTGGATCCAGTGGACAACCCCGGATGATCCGGCCCTCGCCGACCAGATGCACCAGGTTCTGGCGGCGCGGCGGGTCTCTGATTACGACAAGGCGCTGGCACTTCTCGATGCCATGGTCATCGCCTTTCCCGCCTACGCAGAAGCCTGGAACCAGCGGGCGACCGTACATTTTCTGCGCGAGGACTTCGAGCAATCCCTGGCCGATATCGCCGAGACCCTGGTCCACGAACCCCGTCATTTCGGAGCGCGCGCCTGTCGCGCCCTGATCCGCAT
>JABMNT010000171.1 GCA_013203595.1 Rhodospirillales bacterium | reverse complement strand
CCGTGGTTCTGGCTGGTGATCTCGACCTTGCCGGTTTCCAGGTCCTTGACCGGCTGGTTGGCGCCGCGGTGGCCCTTGTCCATTTTGTGGGTTTTCGCGCCCAGCGCCAGGGCCAGAATCTGGTGACCCAGACAAATCCCGAACAGTGGTTTGCCGCTGGCGATGATGCCCTGCACCATGGGCGCGGCATAGACACCGGTGGCCGCCGGATCACCGGGACCGTTCGATAAGAACACGCCGTCCGGCTTATGGGCCAGAATCTCGGCTGCCGTTGACCAGGCCGGCACCACGGTGACCCGGCAGCCGGCCGTCGCCAGACAGCGCAGGATGTTCTGTTTGGCGCCGAAATCGACGGCCACCACATGATATCTGGGCTGGATCTGGGTGCCATACCCACCGGCAAGGGTCCATTCCGACTGGTCCCAGGAATATGGCTGCTGGCAGGAAACCTCCCTGGCCAGATCCATGCCCTTGAGGCCGGGCCAGGCGGCAGCGGTCGCTGCGGCCTGATCCGTATCGAGCCTGCCATCCGGGGCATAGACCACAACCCCCGACGGCGCACCGCCGTCGCGGATGCGCCGGGTCAGGCGGCGGGTATCAATGCCGGTGACGGCGGTCAGGTTCATGGCCGTCAGCCAGCCATCCAGATGTTTGGCCGAGCGCCAGTTCGACGGATTGGTGATATCTTCACGCAACACACAGCCGCGGGCCGCCGGGGTGATCGTTTCCATGTCTTCCGGCGTGGTACCCACATTGCCGATATGGGGGAAGGTGAAGGTGATGATCTGCCCAGCATAGCTGGGATCCGTCAGTATTTCCTGGTAGCCGGTCAGTGATGTATTGAAACAAACCTCGCCAACCGCACTGCCGGCAGCGCCGGCACCACGGCCCCAGAATATTTCGCCATCGGCCAAAACCAGGGCTGCATCGGCCCAATCGGGTGTTGCTGTCAATGAAGCCGTCCTTTTGCGTTATTCGCAATCGCGCACAAAGACTCCACCGCCCGGGATGCCATCCCATTGGAGGAGAAAGTTAAGCGCGCAACTGTCATTAAGTACCACCACACCGGTAAGAGGCTGGATTTGCGCGTTTCTAAGCAAAAGCCTTGCCAAGGTCAAGACTCAATGAAAAGAAAGTTTCTTTTAAAATCAATAACTTGAAAAGTTTGTTTCGGTTGCACATTGTGAGAAATTTGGGTAATCTCCGCGTTTCCACAAATAACCACAGGTGATTTCATGCTGCGCGAAACCATTAAAGGCGCATTGACGACGGCCATGAAAAGCAAGGATACACGCGGTGTTTCAACACTTCGGCTGATCCTGGCGGCCCTTAAAGACCGCGATATCGCGGCACGTGGAAAAGGCAATTCCGAGGGAATTGGGGATGCGGATATACTGGGATTGCTGCAATCCATGGTCAAACAACGGCGCGAATCCATCGACATGTACCAAAAAGGCGGTCGCATGGAGCTGGCCCAACAGGAAGCGGAAGAAATCTCGGTCATTGAAACCTTCATGCCATCGCAACTCAGTGCCGAAGAAACCGCTGCCGCCATCGATGCCGCCATTGCCGAAGTGGGTGCGGAAAGCATCAAGGACATGGGCAAGGTGATGGGGGTTTTAAAAGCCAAGCACACGGGGCGTATGGATTTTGGCAAGGCCGGCGCCAGCATCAAACAGCGCCTGAGCTGACCATCCCCGGCCTGTGTATAACTTTTAATAACAGGGATAACTCGGCCACATAACATCGCTATTCGTCTGTTGCCGCTGACGCCGATATGGCATGATGCCGTAAGTTATAACATCGGAAGACCTATGGCCTTTTCTCCGCAATTCCTGGACGAGATCAAACACCGCACCAGTTTGGCCGAAGTTGTCGGCAAGCGGGTCAAACTGGTCAAGAAAGGGCATGAATATTCGGGCCTGTGCCCCTTCCACAATGAAAAAACCCCGTCTTTCACCCTGAATGAAGACAAGGGGTTTTATCACTGCTTCGGTTGCCAGTCGCATGGCAGCGCCATTGACTTTGTGATGGAAACCGAAGGCCTGGGGTTTCGCGAGGCGGTTGAGAAACTGGCGTTTGAAGCGGGCATGGAAATTCCCGACGAAACCCCAGAGCAGCGCGAGCGCGAGCGCAAAAAACAGACCCTTTATGACGTGACCGAAGCCGCAGCCGCCTATTTTGAGAAAATGCTGTATATGCCGGAAGGCCAGGCTGCGCTCGACTATCTGACCTCACGCGGTATCGATCGGGCAACCCTCAAGACCTACCGCGTCGGCTTTTCGCCGGAGTCGCGATCCGCCCTGAAAACCGCCCTGCTGCGCGAATCCATCGCCGAAGAGCAGATGATATCCGCCGGCCTGATCATCAAGCCGACGGAAGACCGGGGCCGCGGCATGGACAGTTACGACCGCTTTCGGGGCCGCGTCATGTTCCCGATCAGCGACCGCCGGGGCCGGGTCATTGCCTTTGGCGGGCAGATTCTGGGTGCCGGTGAGCCGAAATACCTGAACTCCCCGGAAACCCCGCTGTTTCACAAGGGCAGCGAGCTTTACGGCCTGCATATTGCCGGACCGGCATCGCGCAAATCCGACACCATACTGGTCACTGAGGGCTATATGGACGTCATCGCCCTGTACAAAGCAGGCTTTCCCCATGCCGTCGCACCGCTCGGGACAGCCATGACCGAGGATCAGATCCGCCTGTTGTGGAAGATTGTTCCCGAACCGGTCCTGTGTTTTGACGGCGACCGGGCGGGCCAAGCGGCGGCCGGAAAAACCGCCCTGCGTGCCCTGCCCCTGCTGAAACCGGGTATCGGCATCCGTTTTGCCACATTGCCGGCCAGCGAAGACCCCGACAGCCTGATCAAAAACAAGGGCGCCGATGCCATGGCCGCGGTTATCGAGGCGGCCATCCCCCTGTCAGAGACCCTGTGGCGCATGGAAACCCATGGCAAGCTGCCGACCACCCCGGAAGCCAGGGCGGCCCTGCAGCAACGCCTGAGTGACCATGCCAGGGCCATTCAGGACGCAACGGTCCGCAGCCATTTCTCAAAGGCCTTTAACGAACGCATTGCCCCGGTATCCCGGTCCGCCGGACCCGGCGGGCAAAACCGCTGGCAACCGGGCGGTGGCAAAGGCTGGAACCGGGGCGGCGGCTGGGCGTCTAATCTGCAAATGGAAACCGCCGCCGGACCGGCCGCCAGGGTTAATATGGGAAAACGCCGCGAGGAAATACTGATTGCGGTGCTGATTAATCATCCGGCCCTCTATGACGACGTCTCCGAAAGCCTCGGAACCATTGCTTTTTCCCTGCCTGAGCTTGACAAAATCCGCCAAGAGATTTTAAAGACCCTTGCGGCAAAATCAGGCCTTGAAACTGAACATCTTATTAACCACCTTAATAGTTGTGGTTATTCGGCTGTGCTGAGGTCTTTGCTTGGCGCTGGGGTATATGATCACGCTTATTTCGCGCGACCCCAAGCTTCCCTCGAGGAGGCTGGTGCCGGGTGGATGGAAACATTTGATCAGATCAGGGGTAAGGATCTTATCGCAGAGATTGAAGAGGCTGAACGGGATGTCGCGGAGAACCCCTCCGAAGAGACATGGCGACGGCTTCTTGCGTTAAAGCAACAAAAGATGAATGAGACAATGGACGAACAGGCCTGACAGGCCCATATACTGTCCAGTTAATGAATTCGTGAAAACCAAGTATCGGCCGTCCTGTGACATCGTCACGAAATTTCGGACCCCGTTCAAATGTGAGGTTTAACAATTGGCGAAAGCAGCAACAGCAGCAAAACCGGCCGAACCTGCGGCTACACCAGAAGAAGCCGGCGACAGCCCACTTCTCGATAGCATGGGTGCGGCCGTCAAGAAGATGGTCGCCCAGGGTAAGGATAAAGGCTTCGTTACCTATGATGACCTGAACAAGGCGCTGCCGCCGGATCAGGTTTCGTCCGAACAGATTGAAGACACCATGTCGATGCTATCCGAAATGGGCATCAACGTGGTCGAGGATGAAGACGCCGAAGACACCCCCGCCGCTGAAACCCCGGAAGAACCCGATGAATCGAAAGCCGCCGGCAACGTCAGCGAAGCCGATTTAGGCCGTACCGATGACCCTGTGCGCATGTATCTGCGCGAAATGGGGTCTGTGGAATTGCTGTCGCGGGAAGGCGAGATCGCCATTGCCAAGCGGATTGAGGCCGGGCGCGAAATGATGATCGGCGGGATTTGCGAAAGCCCGCTGACGATCCGTGCCATCGTCCAGTGGCATGATGCGCTGGTCAACGAAGAAATGTTGCTGCGCGACATCATCGATCTGGAAGCGACAAACGGCGGCGGGCCCAACGCCCAGCAGTTAAACGCGACCACCGAAGGCGATGACGGCGAGCCGACCCTTGATGAGAACGGCCAGCCGGTCGCCAAGAAAGCCGACGCGGTGCCCGTTGGCATCCGCACCGGCCCGCCGTCGGGCGAGCCCGAGGGTGAAGTTGATGAAAATGAAGATGACGATGCCGAGAACAACCTGTCCCTGTCGGCGCTTGAAGCCAAACTGACGCCGGAAGTCATCGAGAACTTCGAGAAAATCGCCAAGACCTACAAGAAAATGCACAAGGTCCAGGTGGTCCGCATCGAAACCCTGCAGGCCGGTGATGAAATCAAGCCGTCGCAGGAAAAACGCTACAACAAACTGCGCCAGGAACTGGTCGAGCTGATGCAGGACGTGCATCTGAACAATGCCCGGATCGAGCAGCTGGTGTCGCAGGCCTATGATTTGAACCGGGTTCTGATCGGCTTTGAAGGCAAGATGCTGCGCATGGCCACCAATTGCCGGGTCAAGCGCGAAGACTTTCTGCAGCACTATCAGGGCCAGGAACTGGACCCGACCTGGATCGAACGGATCGAGGCGCTGCCGGGCAAGGCCTGGGAACGCTTCCTGACCAAGCACCGCGAAGATATTATTTCAACCCGCCAGAGCATTGCCGAGATTGCCGAGGAAGCCGGCCTGCCGATCCCCGAATATCGGCGCATCGTCTCCACCGTGCAAAAGGGCGAGCGCGAAGCGACCAAGGCCAAGAAAGAGATGATCGAGGCCAATCTGCGCCTGGTGATCTCGATCGCCAAAAAATACACCAACCGCGGCCTGCAGTTCCTGGACCTGATCCAGGAAGGCAATATCGGTTT
>JABMNT010000170.1 GCA_013203595.1 Rhodospirillales bacterium | reverse complement strand
CGCTCAAGCAGCGGGTGGGACAGGTTAAAGGCTTCTTCCATGACCCGACGGTTGAAGGCCAGCCACGACAGCTCGCGGTTGATAAAGCGTGTGGGCGACGTCGCACTGATCATCTCAGGCGCGGCACCCGCCTGAATCAGAGGTACCGCACTGCCTGGCTTGAGATCAGGGCCGTTGGTGGAGTCCTTCGGTTTTTGTTGATGCTTGATTTTATCCATGACCGAATTCTAACCAAAGACCTGGGCAATGTCATGACTGTCCTGCCCGTCGGCCAGCCCGATTTTGCACGCCTCTACAGCGTTCCCGGAAAGTGACCGCCATCAATCAGTATATTCTGGCCGGTAATATAGCCAGCCTGAGCGGAACAGAGATAAGCACATAATTCGCCAAATTCCGAGGCCTGGCCAAACCGTCCGGCCGGATTTGCAGCCGCCCGTTCCGCCGCCAGGTCTTCGGCCGGACGACCGGTTTTCTGGGCTGCGGCCCGAAAGCTCCCACGCAACCGGTCGGTATCGAAGGGACCCGGCAATATTCCGTTAATTGTCACATTACTGGCAACGGTTTTGCGTGCGATACCGGCAACAAAGCCGGTCAGACCGGCACGCGCGCCGTTCGACAAACCGAGAACCTCAATGGGCGCCTTAACGGCAGATGATGTTATATTGATGATACGGCCAAATTTACGCGCCATCATTCCGTCAACTGTTGCCTTGATCAGAAAAATCGGCGTCAGCATATTGGCATCAAGGGCCCTGATCCAGGTATCCCGGTCCCAGTCCCTGAAATCACCGGATGGCGGACCGCCGGCATTATTTATCAGAATGTCCGGTTCGGGGCAGTGTTGCAGAACCATCTGGCGCCCCTCCTCAGAGGTAATATCACAGGCGATCGCCGTCACCTTGCCACCGCCGAGCGCACGAATTTCCGCCGCCGTCGCTTCGACGGTTTCCGGTGTCCGCGCACAGATCGTCACATCCACGCCCTCGCGAGCCAAAGACACCGCACAGGCTTTACCCAGTCCCTTCGATGCCGCACAAACAATGGCTTTTTTACCCGCAATCGCCAAATCCATTATATATCTCCCAAAGTTTTCAGAACCTGCTTCATCAGGGGCACTGTAATCCGCTTTTTTTCCGCCATTGCCATCTGGTCGGCTTTATCAACAATTTGACGGGCCGCAAAAAACGACCGTTCCATCCGGCTAACCGTGTAGGTAATGGCATCAGTCGACACCTGTACCTGGCGGTCAGCGAACATCTTCACCAACAAGGCCGCAATCAGGGTGTCTTCCGGCGGGCCAATTTCAACGGTTAATGCCGCGTTCAGGCGGGACCGCAGGTCGGGCAACCCGACCTTCCAGCGAACCGGCGGTGTCGCCGCCGTGAACAATATCCGATGTCCGGATTCCTTTGCCGAATTATACAAATGCAGCAAGGGTTCTTCGTGCCCGGCGTTGAGGGATGCGTCAATATCCTCAATAACAATTTCATAGTCAACCGACGGGGCGGCACTTTCAAAGCTGTCGGGCAGGATTTCCCGGGCCCCCGATTTTGTCGCAAATACGGCCGCCAGATGACTTTTCCCGGAGCCTGGCGGCCCGATGATGACCAGCGCCGGCGCCGGCCATTCGGGCCACGCATCAATCCAGTCGACAGCCGCCCGGTTGCAGTCGGAAACCAGAAAGTCCTCGCCGGACAGGGCCGGGCGATGTTCAAACTGCAATGTTAACTGCCGTTCTTCGTTCACTGGGGCTTGGCCTTGTCGCTTCCCGAATAGAGATCGCTAGCCATATAACGGGTCAGCCCAAAGCGTACCAGAACGCCGATAACGGCAGCGGTAGGTACGGCAATAAGAATTCCCGTAAACCCCATCAGGGCACCGCCGGCCAATAAGGCGAATATGATCCAGACCGGGTGCAGCCCGACACGGTCACCAACAAGCCTTGGCGTGAGGACATAACTTTCAAGGGTTTGGCCAAACAAAAAGACCGCGGCAACGAGGCCAACGCTAGTCCATTCCGGAAACTGGAACAGGGCAATACCTACCCCGACAACAATTCCCGTGGTGGCGCCCAGATAGGGGATAAAGGAAATGAAACCGGCCCCCACACCAACCAACAACCCTGATTTCAATCCAATGACGGTCAGGCTAATGCCGTATAACATTGCCAGCACCAGACAGACGGTTGATTGCCCACGCACAAACCCGGCAATCGTCGCATCGATGGCGACTGCCTGCTCGCGGATGGTTGGTGCCGCGCTACGCGGCAACCAGCTATCGACTTTGGCCGTAATCAGGTCCCAGTCACGCAGCAGATAAAAAGCAACGACCGGGGTGATGATAATAAGCGACAGCAAATTAAACACGGTAATTCCACCGCTCCAGATCCCAGCAAGGACCTGGGTGACCCAGGTTCCTATCTTTCCCGCATAGGTGCTGGCCGCCTCGCGGATTTTCTCCATCGCCACAGGTGGCAATTCGTCGCGCCAATGCTCCAGAAAAGGCTGGGCCTGAGTCTGCACCGCGTCGATGATGCTCGGCACCAACCGGGTGAACTCGATGATTTGATTTTGCAGCAGCGGAATCAGCAACAGCAACAGGGCCACGCTTGCCAGAAAAAAAGCAAACAGGATCAGACAGGTCGCAGCCGTCCGCGACAGACCTTTGCTTTCCAGCCGATCGGCAATGGGATCGAGAAAATAGGCGATTGCCATACCCACCACAAAGGGCAGCAGAATAGAGCTGAGCAGATGCAGGAAAAAACCGAAGGCGATAACGCCAACAATCCATACGGCGGCTTTTCTATCGTTGCTCATTCATCAATTTCCTGACTATCCCTGGAATCATCGCCTTCAAATTCAGCCGCTTTCTTCGCCCACAAGTAGACATAGCCGGCGCCGGAACATATCGTCGTGAAGGCAACGATCACCGTCAGAAACGCGACCCCGTTTCCGGCATCGATTGCGTAGCCTTCCATTCCCAAAACGCCAACCGCCAGGACCATCTGGGCAAAGGTATTCACTTTACTTATTTTAAGCGGTTGAATAGTCAAGGAGTGAGTCAAAGTATGAAACAAGAGCGCACCACCGAGAATCAAGAGATCACGGAACACCACCAGGATAACCAGCCAGACCTCAAGATAGCCCTGGTGCCCGAGAGCGATAAACAAACACATAAGCAGCGCTTTGTCGGCAATGGGGTCCAGAAAGGCACCTAATTCGGTCACCAGATCAAAGCGTTTTGCAACAATGCCATCCACCGCATCACTGATACCGGCCGCCATTGTCACCCAGAAAGCCGTCAGCAGCTGATTGTTGACAATCAGCCAAACGATGACGGGAACGCTGCAGATTCGCGCGAATGTGATGAGGTTGGGTAAATTCACCGATTATCGCTCGGGCTTTGCCGTTTGCTCAAGATTAGCCAGATATATGACCCATTCCCCATCTTCCCTCACCATCGTCAGGTCGGCCTGTCTCAGGGCCACCTGCAGCTGCTCCGGTTCGCCCGCATAATGCAGATTAACACGGGCTTCATCCAGCGACAGCAGAACCAGTTCCGCCTGGCGAACCAAAGCCACGCCTTTAAGGCGTTCGTTCACCATCAGCCAGTCCTTCAGCCCGGTTATGGGAACGGCGACGGCAGCGATGTTCGGACGGTTCAGTTTCAGCAGATTCTCCTCTTTCCACTGATTTTCGATATGGTCGGCAACGCCGGTGACCGCGCGGTTCAGGAGCTGGTCAACGGATTCCGTTTCGCTCTGGCGGAACTGCAGGTTTTGGGTCAGGGGCTCCGGATCTCTGCCATAGCGGGTGACAAAGACCTCAAGCCGCTGACGGGCAACCGCGGCATCCAGGCGAAGTTGCCCATAGGCAACGATGACATCACCGGTCCCGTAGCGATCAGCAATCGCCTGCAGGCGTTCCCGGTCCCCCTGGATCGCCTGTTCCGGACCAATCGAGCCGACGTCTGCCAGATCGCCGGCCGGCTTCAACTGAGGAACCAGGCCCTCAACCTCGGCGGACCGGGACCAGGCGTCGCGCCAGGGATTGGGGTCATCCCACAGGGCAATGGCACCTGCGGACTGATAAACCGGCAAAATCAGAACCGGCTTGCTTCTGGTTTCTGCAAACTGCAGATTGAAACTTTTAAGCAGATTGCGCACTTCGTCGCGCCGAAACCGGTAACTGAGCTTTGCCAGATAGCGTTTCGAGGCGGTCTTTTCATCACTGACGCCAAAATCCCGGACGAAACCCGAAATTTCCTGCTGATCCAGGCGCGGCAGGCGTTCCCGGTCACGGGCCAGGGTCAGGCGCCGCAAAAGACGCTGAAAAGCTATATGGGAGCCTTCCTGAAGGGCTTTTTTACGGGCCAGAGTTGCCGACTCGTCCGTCACGTCAACAACAACATTGCTGACTTCAAAGACATCTTCAGCGGCGTCAACGGACCCGTGAGCCCAGGTTGTCAAAAATAAAACAACAAAAAGCGCAATATATGGGGAGTAATTCGGTGAAGTTCGAATATCGATCATTGCAAACTGTTTCTAACTCTTTATTTTGCTGGGCATCGGGCCGCTACGTTAGCACAGGTCGCCGGAGGAAAAACCCATTAGCAACGAAAATTATAATAACAAATCACCACTTAGCTACAAAAATTCAGGTGTCGATATTGATGCCGGCAACGATTTGGTGGAAAACATAAAACCACTGGCGGCGGCAACCACTCGCCCCGGCGTCACTTCCGGTCTTGGCGGTTTTGGTGCCCTGTTCGATTTAAAGGCGGCCGGCTATACCGATCCGATCCTTGTTTCCGGCACCGATGGCGTCGGCACCAAGCTGATGGTTGCAACAGCGGCGAATATCCACAACACCATCGGCATCGATCTGGTTGCCATGTGTGCCAACGATCTGATCGTCCAGGGTGCTGAGCCACTGCTGTTTCTTGATTATTTCGCGACCGGCAAACTGAACGTGGGCGCCGGTAAAGCCATCATCGAAGGCATTGCAGCCGGATGTAAACTGGCCGGTTGTGCCTTGATCGGCGGCGAAACCGCCGAAATGCCGGGCATGTATGCAGACGGCGATTACGATCTGGCTGGGTTCTGCGTCGGCGCTGTCGAACGCGATCAAATCCTGACCGGTGACAAGGTTGGCGCCGGTGATGTGGTCATCGGTCTTGCCGCCAGTGGCATTCATTCCAACGGCTTTTCCCTGGTCCGCAAAGTTGTCGAGGCTTCAGGCCTGAGCTATGCCGCGCCCGCTCCGTTTTCGCCATCCCTATCGCTGGGCGAGGCCCTGCTGACGCCGACCCGGCTCTATGTAAAAAGTTGCCTGGCGGCAATCGGCGAAGGCGGCGTCCATGCACTGGCCCATATCACCGGTGGTGGCCTGACGGAAAACATCCCGCGCGTCCTGCCGGCCGGACTGGGTGTTGTGCTTGATGCAAACCGGTGGCCGGTTCCCGACGTGTTTACATGGATGGCCAGCGTCGGCGGCATGTCGGCTGCCGAAATGAACCGGACCTTCAACTGCGGCATCGGCATGG
>JABMNT010000169.1 GCA_013203595.1 Rhodospirillales bacterium | reverse complement strand
TCAGTCAGCTCGATTTCTTTGGCTACCGTGACACCGTCTTTGGTGATGCGCGGCGCACCGTAGGATTTGGCAAGCACAACATTGCGGCCTTTCGGGCCCAATGTGACTTTTACCGCGTTGGCCAGAATATCGACACCGGCAAGCATACGTGATCTTGCGTCAGCGGCGAATTTTACTTCTTTTGCAGACATTAACGTGTTTCCTTATTTTTCGATGATGCCGAGAATGTCGGCTTCTTTCATTATGAGCAGGTCCTGGCCATCAATCTTGATTTCCGTTCCGGACCATTTACCGAACAGAATCTTATCGCCGGCTTTCACATCCAGTGGTGTCAGGGTTCCGTCTTCGGCCCGGGTGCCGGAGCCGACGGCAACGATCTTGCCTTCCATGGGCTTTTCCTGAGCCGTATCGGGAATGATGATACCGCCCTTGGTTTTCATTTCCTGATCCATGCGTTTGACCAGCACACGGTCATGCAGCGGTTTGAATTTCATAGTCCATCCTCCAATAAGCGATTGATAATTCTTGAATAATTTGCGCGTTTAGCACTCTATCGATGAGAGTGCCAAGTACATGTGCTGATGCACGGTCAGAGTCAATAGCGCTGATCTCACTATTATCGGGTTTCCATGTCACCCGCGAACCCGGTACGGTGCAGGTTACCTGCCCCGGTTGCCGGGCCGCGACCGGTCAAAGGGCCTAAATACAGACTGCGTTCAACGGATCGAAGCCGTTGAAGCCGATCGCCGAATAGGTCGTTGTATAGGCCCCGGTTGACAGAATCAGGACCTTGTCGCCGGCCTTGAGGGCGAGCGGCAGCTCGTAGGTGGTTTTCTCGTACAGAATGTCAGCGGAATCGCAGGTCGGCCCGGCCACGACAACGGGTCCGCTCGGGGTCCCGTCATGCGGTGTCAGGAAGCGGTATTTGATGGATTCGTCCATGGTTTCGGCGAGACCGGAAAACTTGCCGATATCCAGATAGACCCAGCGTTTATCGTCATTTTCGCTTTTGCGCGAAACAAGGACGACTTCCGCCTGGATCACCCCGGCGTCGCCGACCAGCGAGCGACCGGGCTCAAGGATCATTTCGGGCAGGGCCGTGCCAAAGTGGCGGACCATCGCCTGCATGACGGTTTGTGCGTAATCGATAAGCGGATGCACCCGGGCCCGGTAACGGGATGGAAATCCGCCGCCCAGGTTGATCATGCGCAGATGGATGCCGCGGGCGGCGATTGTCTCAAACAGGGCGGCGACCTGGCCGATGGCCCCGTCCCACTGGCTCAGATTGGTCTGTTGGGAACCCACATGAAAGGACACACCATAGGCATCCAGCCCCATATCCCTGGCCCTGACGAGCAGCCGGATCGCCATCTCCGGATCACAGCCAAACTTGCGCGACAGCGGCCATTCCGCGCCTTCGCTGTCGACCAGAATGCGGCAATAGACTTTCGCGCCCGGTGCACTGACAGCGATTTTTTCAAGTTCCGCATCGCTGTCGAAGGCAAACATGCGAATCCCGCGGCTATAGGCATAGGCGATATCGGCCTGTTTCTTGATGGTGTTGCCATAGGAAATGCGTGATGGCGAAACACCAAGGCGCAGGCACAGGTCAATTTCACCGGGGCTGGCGGTATCGAAGTTAGACCCCAGTTCGGCCAGCCGGCTGATGATTGATTCTGCCGGGTTGGCTTTCACGGCGTAATAGATGGTGGCCATGGGCATCGCCCGGGTCATGGATACGTAGCTGTGTTCGACAATATCGACATCGACGACCAGGCAGGGTGAGGGCAGTTGATGGGCGGCGATATAATCAGCAACCCGCGGCGGCATATCGCCCTGTTGTTCCGGCAGTCGAATACTTTCCGCAGGTTCCGGTACCAGAGAAATCTGTGTTGTTCTGACGAAATATCGTCGGGCACGGGCACTCAGGCCCAATTTGGTTGCTAACATAAGTAACACCCCTTTTAGAAACGGCCTTCGCCGACGTGACCAAAAAGGACGCTTCCGTCGTTACATGAACCAGAAAAGGCCAGGGGTACGTGCGTGTGCGTCTACGATGGCGCCTAAATGCGCCCATTGATAAAAAATGGCAATAAAAGATTTAGTCAAAACGGGATTTTTTCATGCCCGGAATCCGGGGTGAAAAGCCGATCGCAACGTGTCAAAGGCTGCGATCGGCCATATCAAACCGGAAGCCCGATCAGATCAGGAAATCCGCTTATTTCTGCTCGATTTGCAGGGCGCCGTTTACGATCATTGCCACCTGATCGCCGGCGACGGCGACGGCGTCAGATTCGCCGATTGTCAGTTCACAGGTATCGCTAATATTTTCAAGGGTTTCGCCCGGTAAAATTTCAACGATCCCTTGCGTTGTTCCGGCCTGATCATCGATAATTATTTCGTGCATCTGGTCATCGCGATTGACCACATCGACGGCTGCCGCACTTCCGGCCACGGCAAACAGAGCCAGCGTTGCGACGCCGGCTGCCAAAAACTTCTGCATCAATTCCTCCATAATGGAAACCGTCCCGGTTTTGGGACCGGTGAAGTATTGATCTTTTTTATCCAGGATAATAATGAATTTTTTTTATGTTTGAGATCGATATTTTCGATATTATAATTTGGGCTGATTTTTTGTCTCGCCCTGGAGTTATCAATGGATATTGGTCTTGCCCGTACTTTTCTGGCGATTTGCGAAACCGGAAATTTTGTCAAAGCCGCGGACCAGTTGAATGTCACGCAATCGACGGTCAGTTCACGGGTCAAGCTGCTCGAGGATTTGTTGCGTCAGCAACTGTTCATCCGGACAAAGGCCGGGGCAACAATGACCATCGCCGGTATCCAGTTTAAGCCTTATGCCGAAAAAATGGTGCAGACCTGGGAGCAGGCCCGTCATGATGTGGGACTGCCGGAGCACTTCAGCCGGGTTTTTACCATTGGTTCCGAATTTGTCCTGTGGGAGCGGTTGCTGGTCAACTGGATTCCGTGGATTCGCACCTCGGTCCCTGATCTGGCGGTCAGTGCCGATATCGGGGCGCCGGATTACCTGATGCGCCAGTTGAGTAACGGGATGCTGGATCTGGTGGTTACCTACACGCCGCAGCACCGTACCGGCCTGGTGATCGAAAACCTGATGGAAGAAAGTCTGGTGCTGGTCTCAACGGACCCGGCAGCCATCGAGCCATTGGGCGCCGGCTATGTCTATGTGGATTGGGGCCCTGCGTTCAAAACCCACCATATGGAAGCGTTTCCGGCCTGTGGTCCACCAATTCTCTCGGTCGGTTACGGACCGCTGGCGCTGCAGCTGATCCTTGCCAACGGCGGCGCGGCATACCTGCCCCTGCGCCTCATACGGCCGCTCCTGGAAGACCGGCAATTGCATTTGATCCGGAGCGCGCCGGCGTTCCCGCGTCCCATATTCACCGTTCATCTGGATGGCGAGGATAGCGAGCGGTTCAAAACCGCCATGCAGGGATTACGGTATGTGGCGAGCATGGAATCGGAAGCCGGACAGGGGTCCTTTTCCTGACCATATATCCTATCAAATTTATCGATATTAAATATTGAAAAAATTCGTTTTGAAGTTCAAAAAAATCAACGTATATGGCAATTATTCGACGCATAACCGTCGCGGTCCCGTGTATGGGAATTTAAAATGATGAAAGATGAAAAAACCAGTGGTTCTAAGCGTGGCTTTTCCAAATGGCTTTCACGAACGAAGCCAAAATCCAAACAACAGGCCTTGAGATCCCAAATGGATCGGGATGCGGACGCGGAATACCGCCACCAGCCACCCCGATCGCGAAAAAACGGGACCGACGATTACCGGGTGTAAAACCGGGATCGGGGGGGGGCCCAATCCTAAGGTGCAGAACGAAACAGGGACGCAATCCGGCGCTGTCACCGGACCCGTGCGGCTTGCCGTCTGACGATACATTTGCGTTTGGCAGGAGCTATCGTTATGTGGACGGTTTTGCACACGGATTTTATACTCCTCTTTTTCCTTCAGTTACTGTAAATCCCTTGCCTAATATCACATTTAAGCTCAATGGTTCCCGCATGGGGACAAACGGCAGGGGACCGCACGATTAATTCGCAGGCAAACGGATGCGCAAGGGCAACCGTTTGCCGCCGCCAGCGGTTTCTGGTCCTATGCAATCGGCACCGTCTTTGACAGGACCGCTACTATTTGTTTCACAGTTTATGATCCAGGGAAGCCAATTGAATTATGAAAATTTCAGAACCTCCTAACCGTCAGAACCGCACCTTTGGCCCGGTTTCTGATCTTGAACGCCATTTGCCGCAGGACTGGTGGCGCGAGCTTTTTAATGAGGTTTATCTCAAGACGGACGGTGACGTGGTCGAAAATGACCTGAACACGACCCGCGAGGTTGATCTGCTGCTGGAATCTACCGGATTAAAGCCAGGGGACAGAATACTTGATCTGTGCTGTGGACAGGGCCGTCATTGCCTGGAGTTGTATCGGCGCGGCTACCATCAGGTTGTCGGTCTGGACCGTTCGCGCTACCTGATCCGGCTTGCCCGGAAACGGGCCAAGGTGCTGAAATCGGATGTCCGTTTCCGCGAAGGCGACGCGCGAAAATTCACCCTTTCCAAGGAAGAATTCGATTGTGTCCTGCTTATGGGAAACTCCTTCGGCTACTTTGATCAGGAAGTCGAGGATTTATCCGTTCTCAATGCGGTGAAACGCACCCTCAGATCCCGGGGCCAGGTGGCCATCGATCTGACCGATGGTGACTGGATGAAGCTGCATTTCGAACCCCGTTCCTGGGAATGGATCGACGGCAATCAGTTTGTCTGCCGGGAAAGGTCGCTGTCTGCGGATAATGACCGCCTGATTTCACGGGAAGTCGTGGTGCATGCGGAAAAAGGCGTTATGGCCGATCAGTTTTATGCCGAACGCCTGTATTCAAAAGAACGGATAACCCGGTTGCTTGAGCAGGCCGGGTTCGATGATATCAAGTTCCATACGGATATTCAGGCGACCTCGACCCGCGGCGATGATCTGGGCATGATGGCCCAGCGTAATTTTCTGACCGCACGGGCGCCCAAGCGTGAATTGCCGGCCGGCCGGGCCAAGGTTCCTGTCCAGAATATAACGGTACTTCTCGGCGATCCGCGGCTCCCGGATTCGGTCAAGAAAAACGGGGTCTTCAACGCCGAGGACTTTGACACCATCGACCGGCTGAAGCAGGCCCTGGAAACCCTGCCCGGCTATCACTTTAATTATTTTGATGATCACGGAAAAATCGCCGCCGAATTGCGCGATTCCGGCGCCGATTTCGTTCTCAATCTGTGTGATGAAGGGTTGCGCAACGAGGCGCTGCTGGAACTGCATGTGCCCGCCTTGCTGGAGATGCTGGATATCCCCTATAGCGGTGCCGGGCCTTCGGCGCTGGGGTTGTGTTACAACAAGACACTGGTGCGGGCCATCGCGGCTTCCTGTGACGTGACGGTGCCGCTGGAAAGCTATTTCGGGGTTGATGATCAGTCGGCGACCATTCCCTCGATATTTCCGGCCCTGATCAAGCCGAATACGGGCGACAGCAGCATCGGTATCACGCAGCAATCGTTAGTTCGCAATCCGACGGAAGCCATCGCCTATATGGATCATTTGCGGCAGATACTGCCGGACCGGGCGGTCCTGGTGCAGGAGTTTCTGTCCGGCGCCGAATATAGCGTCGGGCTGGTCGGCAACCCGGGTATTGATCTGGTCGCCCTGCCTGTGCTGGAAGTTGATTACAGCAATCTGGACCCGGCGTTGCCCAAAATCCTTGGCTACGAATCGAAATGGCTTCCCGAGTCCGCTTACTGGACAAATATTGAATACCGCGAAGCGTCCATTGACGAGGAAACCCGGCGCAACCTGATCCATTGGTCAACTGTGCTGTTCGAACGCCTGGGGTGCCGTGATTATGCGCGCTTTGATTTCCGGGCCAATGCCCATGGCCAGATAAAATTGCTGGAAGCCAACCCAAATCCCGGCTGGTGCTGGGATGGCAAGTTTAATCTGATGGCCAGTTTCGAGGACCGCAGCTACCCGGATATTCTGCGCATGATCATCGAGGCCGCCCAGCGACGGATCCGTCAGGACCAGAGAACCCAGCCCGCAGTGAAAGCAACCGGCGGCAAAACCCGGGCAACCGTGGCAGGTTTGGCAGTTGCCGGGGCGATCCCCGTCTGATGTTTCTCGTGATTCTGTCGATCGCTGCGATTGTCCTCAGCACCGTTGTTCTGCAACTGGGGAACAATATGATCGCGCCGATCCTGGTTCTGCGGGCGAGCGCAAGCGGCGAGAATCTGGGTTATGTGGGCCTGATCCCCACCGCCTACGGGATTGGCTTCGTTTTTGGCTGCTTCTGGGGCCAGAAACTGATTAACCGGGTCGGGCATATTCGGGCCTTCGCGGTTGCTGCGGCTTTATTGGCGACACTCGCGATCACCATGCATCTGACGTCAAATACGGCAGGCTGGATTGTCCTCCGTGCGGTGATGGGCTGCGCAATAGCCATCATTTCTACCTGCGCCGACAGCTGGGTCGGAAGCGGGACCCCGGCGGCCATGCGTGGTCAGGTGATGGGCCTGTATGCAACGGTTACCA
The DNA here is from genome assembly GCA_013203595.1 of Rhodospirillales bacterium. Lineage (GTDB taxonomy): Bacteria > Pseudomonadota > Alphaproteobacteria > Rhodospirillales > Casp-alpha2 > JABMNT01. The sequence goes on along the minus strand of JABMNT010000169.1, from coordinate 20,912 downwards.
AACTGGCCCATGTGACAGCCCCGGCGCTGCTTGCCGCATCGGTATTTATCAGCGACCAGGGAATCCTGCTGGCGGCCGCGCTGTTTTCCCTGTCCCTGGTCCCGGTGGCCATGGCTACCATGCCGGCACCGGAACTGGTGCCCGGAAAAACCCTGTCATTCCGGGCCTTGTTCCGGGCGGTGCCGAGTTCGATTGCCGCTGCTTTTGCTGTTGGTCTGGCCAATGGGGCGGTGCTTAACTTTCTGCCGGTCTATGGCCTGAATATAAGCCTGCCCGTGTCGCAGGCGGTCGCACTTCTTGCCATCGCTCATTTCGGTGGCCTGACCCTGCAATGGCCCCTGGGGCTGCTTTCCGACCGGGTTGGCCGGCGGGCGGTGATTGCCGGCGGACTGCTCGTTGCGGCTTCGGTTTCCGTCCTGTTATCCCTGCCGCTGCTCAGTTCCGGCAATCTTATGCTGATGCTGGTGTTCATCTGGGGAGGCACGGCCTTGTCGATTTATTCGATTTCCCTGTCCCATGCCATTGATCATTTTGAAGGCGATAACCTAGTCGGTGTCTGCGCGACCATGCTTGTCATCTGGTCAACGGCGTCGGTCCTGGGGCCGGTTGCGGGAGGTCTGCTCATGGGCGCCTTTGGCCCCGGCGCCCTGTTCCAGTTCAGTGCCGCCTGCCAGGCAGCCGCAGGCCTGTTTGTGATCGGCCGCATGTTGAACACAAGCCGGCGCCTGCGACGGACGAAATTCGTCAATGTGCCGATTACAAGTGGTCAGATCCACGTGCTCGACCCGCGGTCCCGCTAGCGGTTGGTGGTTCGGCATGTCAACGCAGCGATGAAGCGGCTATATGTGGCCAACAGCTTAAATGGCTCAGGCCAAGGATCAGGCGACCCGATGGTCAAGATGAAAGCCGCCAGCCGGTTTTCCAGTATGAAAGGTTTTAAATTGTGAGTAAAAATAGCCGGGACGCATTTGTACTGGGTGGCCATCGGATCGAGGCCGGGCAACGCCAGACAGTGGATCTGCCCTTAAGTCTGTTGTCGGATCACACCCCGATCACCCTCACCTGCCAGATCATTCATGGCCGGCGACCAGGGCCGACGCTGCTTATCAATGGTGCCGTTCACGGCGATGAGGTTAACGGTGTCGAGATCATCCGCCGGGTTTTGCGCCATTCACTGGTCCCGCGGTTGGCTGGCACTCTGATCGCGGTGCCCATCGTAAACGTCTATGGGTTCCTGACAAACACCCGCTATCTGCCCGACCGTCGGGATCTGAACAGAAGTTTCCCCGGCTCGCCCACGGGTTCTCTGGCGTCCCGTCTGGCGCACCTCTATATGACAGAGGTCGTGACCAAGGCGACCCATGGTATTGATCTGCATACAGCGGCCGTTCACCGTTCCAATTTTCCCCAGATCAGGTGTGATCTGTCCGATAAGGAAGCGCGCCGAATGGCGATGAATTTTGGTGCCCCGGTTGTCCTGAATGCGGCCCTGCGCGACGGCTCCTTGCGCCGCGCCGCGATCGAGGCCGGTGTCCCGGTCATCGTCTATGAGGCGGGCGAAGCGCTGCGCTTTGACGATGTTGCAATCCGGGCCGGGGTCAAGGGGATTATTCGTGTGATGAGTGATCTGAAGATGATTCCCACGCGGCGACGCGACGAGGCCCCCGCCGCACCAACAATTTCGCGCAGCAGTATCTGGGTGCGGGCACCGGAAGGGGGAATCTTCCGGGCTCAGGTCAAACTGGGAATTCGGGTCTCCAAAGGAGATCTGCTGGGCATGATCGCCAGCCCCTTTGGGGACAGCGAGTTTCCCATTGAATCGCCAACGGATGGTATTGTGATCGGCCGCAATAATCTGCCCAATGTCAACCAGGGCGACGGCATATTTAACATTGCCAGGGTTGATGATCCGGAAGCGGCCGCCGATGCCATCGATATTTTCAAGGATGAATGGGAGCAGAACTAACCGGTTCCGGGCCTGGATAATAAAGTGCCCTGCTGCCCTTTACGCCCGGAAATTCGTGCCTAAATACCCTTAAAATGTGCTATGTATTTAAATGGCTTTGCAGTAATATGATTCTTGAAATGTACGGCCTCAGGAACCCGAAAAGTGATGGGTGCCCGGGTCCCGGAAACCTTACATACATATTGGAAGTTTTTTGCCATGAGGTTGTTAAAACAGGTTGGCACGCTGGTTTTGCTCGGCGCTGTCGCAGGCGGTGGATATTATGGTTGGGAGGCCTATGGGTTGACCAAAGTGGTCGACGCGAAAGCGTCGGCGCCGCGCGGTGGTGAGCGTGCTGTCAGTGTTGAAACGGAGTTGGCAGGCTTTCGCGACCTCAAGGTGATTGTCGAAGCCGTCGGCTCGACCCTGGCACTGCGCAGTGTGGATATCACTCCGCTGGCGGCGGGCCGGGTAACCAAGGTGAGTTTTGCGTCGGGTGATCTGGTGAAGGCGGGGGCCGAGTTACTGCGTCTGGACGAAGTCATACAGCAGGCAGATCTGGTCGAGGCTGAGGCCCGGCTGACGGAAGCCAGCCATATGCTGCGGCGTTCGGAAACCCTGAAAAAACAACATGCCACGTCGGAAGCGTCCTTTGACAACCTGACTGCAAAAGTAGCCATCGCCAAGGCCGATCAGGCCCGTGCCGCCAAGCGCTTAAGGGACCGTGTGGTCACGGCACCGTTTTCTGGTGTTGTCGGTTTTTCAAGCGTTGAGCCGGGTGCGCGCGTCGATGTCAACGATGTGGTGACGGTGCTTGACGATCTGACGTCCATCAAGGTTGAGTTTTCACTGCCGGAGAGTCTGTTTGGAACAGTTGGTCTTGGCAAGCATGTGATTGCCCACGCGGCACCGTTTCCGGACCGGGCCTTTGACGGCGCCATTGATTCCGTCGACAGCCGTATTGATCCGGTATCGCGTTCGTTCAAGGCGCGGGCCATTATCGCCAATGACGACCGGGCTCTGGCTGCCGGCATGTTCGTGCATCTGGCCGTTGTTCTCGATGCTGAAAAGGCCCTGGCGGTACCCGAAGAAGCCGTTGTTGCCGATGGCAGCCGCCCTTATCTGTTTGTGGTCGAAAAAAGCGACAAGGCGCAGCGCATCAGCCGTCGCTATATTTCCACGGGGCGTCGTTCCTTTGGCTATGTTGAAATTACCGAGGGCGTCGCTGACGGCGAACCGGTGGTGGTACGTGGCATTCAAAAAGTGCGCGACGGCTCAATGGTAAAGACAAAGGATCAATCGGGCCCGGCGGGTTCGAAAGATCCGTCCGAACCTGCAAAGAAGCGGGGCGGCGCCAAACCTTCGTGAATTCGTCGCGTTTAACCATTCTTGAGGATTAATCCCAAATGACGTTATCTGATATTTCGATCCGCCGACCGGTTTTGGCCATTGTTATCAGTCTGCTCATTGTCACGGCTGGGGCCGCATCGCTGTTATCCATTCCGGTGCGCGAACTGCCGGATGTGGATTCCGCCGTGGTTACGGTCACCACCACCTATACCGGCGCCTCGCCGCAAATCATTGATACTGACATTACCGAAATCATCGAAAGCTCGGTGGCCGGTGTGTCGGGCGTCAAGTCGCTGGCCTCGCAAAGCCGGCGGGGGCGCAGTCGCACCGTCATTGAATTTGATACCGGCCGAAATATCGACGAAGCGGCCAATGATGTGCGCGACGCGGTCGGCCGGGTGCGGGACAACCTGCCAGAGGGAACAACCGAGCCGATTGTTGTTAAAAACGACAGTGATGCGGATCCGGTAATGCGGCTGGCGGTTCTGTCGGACCGGCATACGCCCGAGCAAATCACCGATTACGTCGAGCGCTTCATTATTGACCGCCTGTCGACCCTGGATGGCGTTGCCAGCGTCGATATTCGCGGTGAGAGACGTTACGCGATCCGGATCTGGATTGACCGCCGGGCACTGGCGGCACGCAAACTCACCGTCGGTGACATCGATGCGGCAATTCGACGCAATAACGTCGAATTGCCGGCCGGCGAGATTACATCAAGCCAGCGGCTGCTTGAAATACGCCTGGACGGCCGGTTGTCGACGGTGCAGGGGTTCAGCGATATTGTTCTGAGCACGGTGGATGGTTATCCCATCCGGCTTGGTGACGTGGCCCGGGTGGAACGCGGGGTTGAGGACGAAGACACGATCATTCGCGCCGATGGCAGCCCGGCCGTCGGCCTGCAGGTGGTTCGCCAGAGTCAGTCCAATACAATGGCCATCTCGAAGGCGGTGCGCGCCGAAATCGATGTCCTGGCTCCCACCCTGCCGGAAGGGATGAAGATCATTGTCGGCTCTGATGACGCCCTGTTTATCTCGGCCTCCATTCACGAAGTCCTCGTGGCACTCGGGATTTCCCTGAGCCTGGTTGTTTTTGTCATTCTTCTGTTTCTGCGTTCTGTTCGTGCCACACTGGTTCCGGCGGTAACGATTCCGGTTGCCCTGATCGGTTGTATGGCGCTGATCGCCGGCTTCGGCTTTTCGATCAATGTGCTGACCCTGCTGGCGTTGCTGCTGGCGATCGGCTTGGTGGTCGATGATGCCATCGTCGTTCTCGAAAACATCAAGCGCCGTATGGATGGGGGAGAATCGCCGCTGGTGGCTGCCGTGCGCGGCACCAAGCAGGTGACCTTTGCCGTGCTGGCAACCTCGATCACCCTGATTGCCGTGTTTATTCCCATATCGTTTCTGGGCGGACAGGTTGGCCGTCTGTTCAGCGAGTTCGGGCTGGTTATGGCGTCGGCTGTGGTCATTTCCACATTTGTCGCTCTCAGCCTGTGTCCGATGATTGCCTCGCGTTTATTGAAGCCGTCTTCGAAAACCCCGGACCCGACAGGGGTGATCAGGGACAGTGATTCGGCGATGGCGCAGTCGCGGATTGGTCGGCTCTACCGCTATTTGCTGAAGGCGGCAATCGGTGCGCCGCTGGTCATCATCGGGGTGTCGCTGGCTTTTGTTATCGGTGCCTTCGGTTTTTATGAAAGCCTGCCCCGCGAACTGTCTCCCCGCGAAGACCGGGGCGTCGCCTTCGTTCCGTTGACGGCGCCGCAGGGCTCAAGTATTTCGTACACGGATGCACAAGCCAAGATCGTCGAAAACGCACTCAAACCGCATCTGGAAAACGGCAATATTCAAACTCTTTATTCGCTGGTCGGTTGGGGCAATCGCCCCTATCGGGCGTTTGTCGTTTTGCGCCTGGCCCCCTGGGGGGAACGGGAAGCCCAGGAGGAGATCGTCCGCAAGGTGCAGCCAGCCGTCCGCAGCTTGCCGGGCGCCCGTGCCGCCGTATCCAGTCCGGCGGGGCTGGGTTTGCGTGGCAGTTCCACACCCCTGCGGATCGTCGTCGGCGGGGCTGATTTTGAACAGGTCAAGGAAGCCGCGAAGGCATTGCTGGAACATGCCGAGGCAAACAAGGATCTGATTAATCCGGATATTGATTTTGAGGAAAACCAGCCTCAGATTGATCTGCTGCTTGATCGCCGGCGCGCCGATGATCTGGGGATCAGCACCCAGGATATCGCTTCAACCTTGCAGGTGATGTTCGCCTCGCGCGAACTGACAAGCTATATTGACCGGGGACGGGAATATCCGGTCATAGTCCAGGCCCGCCCGGAAGACCGCCAGACACCCAGCGATCTTGAAAACATTTTTATCCGGTCCGGTAAATCTGTTAATGGTGAAAAAGTGCTGGTGCCCCTGAGTGCCCTGGTCAAGGCATCGGAAAATGCCGCGGCGTCGGAACTGCGCCGTTACGACCGGTTGCCGTCAATTACCGTATCGGCCGGGCTCGGCCCCGATTATGCCCTGGGTGATGCGATCACCTATATGGAGGAGGGCGCGGCAAACCTTTTGCCGGTGGGCACAAAGCTGGGCTATTCCGGCCTGACGGCGACGTTCAAGGATACATCCGGCGATATTCTGATCACCTTCGCGATCGCGCTGCTGATCGTGTTTCTGGTTCTTGCGGCGCAGTTTGAAAGCTTTATCCACCCCTTCGTCATCATGCTGTCGGTGCCGCTTGCCGTTGCCGGTGCGGTTTATTCGCTGACCATTGCCGGTCTTTCACTGAACGTTTACAGCCAGATCGGCATCATTCTGCTGATCGGTCTGATGGCGAAGAACGGCATTCTTATTGTCGAGTTTGCCAATCAGCTGCGCGACGAAGGGCTGTCGGTCCATGACGCGGTTATCGAAGCTTCAGTGCTCCGCTTCCGGCCCATTGTCATGACCGTGATTTCGACCATTCTGGGCGCGGTGCCGCTGGTGATTGCATCGGGTGCCGGTGCGGAAAGCCGGGTTGCCATCGGCTGGGTCATTGTCGGCGGGCTCGGCTCGGCGCTTGCCCTGACGCTTTTCCTGACACCTGTTCTGTATAATCTTCTGGCCGGCTTTTCAAAGCCCAGGTCAGCGGTCGAGAAAGCACTTGAACTGGAATTGTCGGAGACAGAGGTCTCCACAGCTGCGGAATAACCCGGTCCGGGCAGGTGCACACGCGGGTATTTATTTGGGAAAACAGGCCGGGGCAGCCGGGTCTGTCGCCAGTGCCGGAGGTATTGTGATCGCAAATAACCGACGCAAATTCTGTTGACTCGTTGAATGTATTTTGACCAGATGGTCAATTATATAACCCGGCCACGGGCTTGCGGATATCGCAGGCATAAACCGATGCTGGTTGAATTTGCAAGCTCTGGACCATGTCAAAATAATTATCGGATTAGGGGAGGCGATCTCAAATGAAAACCTGGATACTCAAAGCAATCACAGTTGCCCTTCTTGTTATGGGCGTCAATGGCGAGGTGCTGGCGGCAAAGATTAAAGTCGCTGGTATTTATACGCAGCCAATTCAGCAAAAATGGGATGCCCGGCTGCATCAGGCACTGGTTGCCGCGCAAACCGCTGGCGAAATTGAATACGTGTTCTCGGAAAAAGTGGCCAATACGGATTATGTGCGGGTCTTGCGCGAATATGCGGAAAGCGGTGTTTCCCTGGTCGTTGGCGAGGCCTTCGGCATTAGCAAGGAAGCGCGCAAGGTGGCCGATGATTATCCGCAGGTGTCGTTCCTGATGGGCGATCCGTTCAAGCCCCACGGCAGCAATTTTTCAGTATTCGACAATTACATCCACGAGCCCTGTTATCTGATGGGGATGATTGCCGGCTCGATGACCAAAACCAATAAGATCGGCATGGTTGGCGGCTACCCGATTGGTGAAGTGAACCGTCTGTTTCATGCCTTTATCGCCGGTGCCAGGTCCGTCAATCCCGACGTTCAGTTCAAGGTCAATTTCATCGGCTCCTGGTACGATCCGCCAAAAGCCAAGGAAGCCGCCTTTGCCCAGGTTGAAGCCGGTGTCGACGTGCTTTATGCGGAACGCGCCGGTGTGGTTGATGCGGCCCGCGAAAAGGGCATTCTGGCCTTCGGGAATGTCAACGACATGAACAAGGAAGAAAACGGCAAGGACGTGGTCGTCACATCCGCGCTCTGGCACATGGAATCGGCCATCAGCTATGCCATCGACCAGGTCAAGAAGGGCCAGTTCAAGGCCGAAGACTATAAAGAATGGACGATGATGGCAAAGGGCGGTGCGACCCTCGCGCCGTACTACGAGTTCGACGGAAAAATTGCCGCCGATATCAAAACCAGAGTGAGTGAAACCAGTGCCGCCATCATGGCCGGCAAATTCACCGTCACCATCAATGATGATCAGCCGAAATCAACGTTCTAAATAGCTGGAACGGATATCAGGAGCTGTTCCCGGCCGCGGATGCCGGGGACAGCTTCCCTTACTGACCAGGGGCCGGCGCTGTGACAGCAATTCTGAAACTGGTGAATATCAGCAAGCGCTTCGGCAGTCTGACCGCCAATGACGCCATATCCCTGAGCCTGGAAGAAGGCGAAATCCTCGCCCTGCTCGGCGAGAACGGGGCTGGCAAGACGACCCTGATGAACATTCTATTCGGTCATTATACGGCCGATGAGGGGCACGTGGAGGTGTTCGGCAAGCCGCTGCCACCGGGACAGCCCGACGCCGCCCTTGCCGCCGGGATCGGTATGGTTCACCAGCACTTCAGTCTGGCCGATAATCTGAGTGTTCTTGAAAACATCATGCTGGGAACGGAATCCCTGTGGGCATGGCGCCAGGACACCGCCTTTGCCACCGGGCGGATAAAGCAACTGTCCCGGGACTTTGGCCTGACGGTCGATCCCATGGCCCAGGTCAGCACGTTGACGGTCGGCGAACGCCAGCGTGTGGAGATCCTGAAAGCCCTGTATCGGGATGCCCGCATTCTCATTCTCGACGAGCCGACGGCAGTGCTCACCCCACAGGAATCAGAAAGCCTGTTCGAGACCCTGCGCAGTCTGGTCGACCGCGGGATGTCGATCATTTTCATTTCCCATAAGCTGAATGAAATCGTCAGTGTCAGTGACCGGGTCATGGTCATTCGCCGGGGCAAGGTGGTCGCCGAGCAACCGATCCGGGGTGCCGACCGGGCAAGCTTGGCGGAAGCCATGGTCGGGCATACGGTGCATGCCCCAAAGGGCGATGTGCTGGCGCCGGGCGATGTGGTTTTCCAGTTGCAGAACGTCAGCGCCGGGGCCGCCGACGGCGGCCAGCCATTGGTTGATGTGGATCTCGCTATTCATCAGCACGAGATTGTCGGTATCGCCGGGGTGTCGGGCAACGGCCAGCAGACCCTGGCTGACCTGATCAGCGGCCTCTGCCGCCCCGGTTCCGGATCCATGACATTATTCGGCAATAAACTTGCCCACTACAATCCCGACGTGATGGTAAAAAGCGGCGTCGGGCGGATCCCGGAGGATCGAAACCGGGTCGGGGTGATCGGTGAAATGACGGTTCAGGAAAACCTGATATCCGAAAAGCGGCGGCGGCTGCCGTTCTCGAAATTTGGATTTATGAATGCAAAGGTTATTGAAGATCACGCGGCGCGCCAGATCGACGCCTTTGATGTGCGCTGTCAGGGCCCCCATGCGGAGACACGGCTGTTGTCCGGTGGCAATGTGCAGAAGCTGATTCTGGCCCGGGTGCTTGATGCGGAGCCGTCGCTGCTGCTGGCCGATCAACCGTCGCGGGGCCTGGACGTGGGGGCTGTCGCCTATGTCCATGAAAAAATTCTCGATGCCCGGGCGCGGGGCTGCGGTGTGCTGTTGATTTCCGAAGATCTGGAAGAACTGATGGCGCTGTCGGACCGCATTGTGGTGATTTATCACGGACGCCTGAGCCAGCCGGTGAACCCTGAGGATATTACCGCGCGCGACATCGGTCTGATGATGAGCGGCCAGTCGGAGGCCGCATGATCAGGCTGGAACCCCGCGAGACGGCGCCGGTCTGGTTGTCTCTGTCGGCCCCCCTTACGGCGGTCCTGGCGGCGTTGTTGCTCTGTGCGCTACTGATCATGTGGACCGGAGCCTCGGCGCTCGAGGCTTACGGGCTTTTGTTCAAGGGTGCCTTAGGCTCGCGCTTTGCCATTACCGAAACCCTGACCCGGGCGACGCCGATGATCCTGACCGGGCTGGCGGCGGCCATCGCCTTTCGCGCCAAGCTGTGGAACATTGGCGGCGAGGGCCAGTTTTACGCAGGCGCCCTGGCGGCTACCTGGCTCGGTGCCGGTGCCATCACGCTGCCTCCCTATCTGATGGTGCCGTTTCTGATCGGTGCCGGGGCGCTGGCTGGCGGGTTGCTGCTGCTGATACCGGCAATCCTGAAAAACCGGCTCAAGGTCGATGAGGTGGTGACCACCTTGTTGCTCAATTTCATTGTCCTGTTGTTTGTCAATTATCTGCTGGAAGGGCCGCTCAAGGATCCCATGTCCATGGGCTGGCCACAGGCGGCGCCGATCATCGATGAAGGGGTGTTGCCGGCCATTCTGAGCAAAAGCCGGGTCCATCTGGGGCTGGTCATTGCCGTTGTTGCGGCGGTTCTGGTCTGGGCGCTGATGCGGTTCACGGTCTGGGGCTACGAGATCAGGGCGGTCGGATACAACGCAGCGGCCGCCGGTTTTGCCGGTATCGGGGTCAATAAGACGATTATTCTCACAGCGCTGTTGAGCGGCGGCCTGGCCGGTATCGCCGGGGTCAGCGAAGTGGCCGGCACCAAGGGCTATCTGACCCTCGATCTGTCGCCGGGATTTGGCTACGCCGGCATCGCCGTTGCCATGCTGGCGGCCCTGCATCCGCTGGCCGTCGTCGCCTCGGCGGTCTTCCTGTCAGCGATTTTTGTGGGGGCCGATTCCATGAGCCGGGCGCTCAATGTGCCGACCTACATTTCCGATGTGATCGTTGCCACGTCGGTCCTGGCGGTGCTTGTCAGCGGCATGTTCACCCGCTTCAGACTGCGGTTCAGGTAAAGGCCGGGACATGGATTTTATTGAAATACTGTTTACCGCGGGTTTCTGGGCCGCCACCCTGCGCATCGCCACGCCGCTGATCTTCGGCACCCTTGGCGAACTGGTCTGCGAGCGCGCCGGGGTCCTCAATCTGGGTATCGAGGGGATCATGACCATGGGTGCCATGTCCGGCTGGATGTGGGTCTATATGGGTGGTGATCTGGTCTCCGGTATTCTGTTTGCCGCCTTCATCGGCATGCTGTTCGGCTTGCTGCACAGCCTGTTCGCGGTCTATCTGGGGCTGTCCCAGCATGTGGCCGGCATCGGCATCACCATGCTGGCTTCCTCGCTTTCCTATTTTGTCTTCCGCATGCTGCTGCCCACTGCAACGACGCCGCCGAAGATCGATCCGTTTCAAAGTTACCCCATCCCGGGCCTGTCCGATCTGCCCTATGTGGGCACGCCGTTGTTTACCCAGACGCCGATGACCTACGGGGCTTTTGTTGTCGTCCTTGTCGTCTGGTATGTTCTGTACAGCACCCCGGTCGGGCTGGCGGTCCGTATGACCGGCGAAAACCCCATTGCTGCGGAAGCCCAGGGCATTGATGTGCTGGCGGTGCGCACCGGTGCGGTGGTTGTCGGCAGCGGCCTGATGAGCGTTGGCGGCGCCTTTCTGACCATGTCGGCGTTTGACGCCTTTTACTTCGGCATGGTCAACGGGCGGGGCTGGATCTGTGTGGCGCTGGTTATTTTTGCCTCGTGGAACCCGGGCAAAGCCCTGCTCGGCGCCCTGCTGTTCGCCGGTATCGATGCCTGGCAGGTGCGCGTCCAGCAACTTCCGGGCATCAACATTCCCTATCAGTTCTTCCTGATGGCGCCTTATGTGTTGTCCATTGTGGCGATGATCGTGATGTCGCGCCGCGCCCTGTACCCGAAGGCCCTGTTGGTGCCGTTCCGGCGCGGCGAGCGGACCTGAAGAGGAGAGATTGTATGTTCGATTTGCTGATCAGGAATGCACGGACCGCCGATGGCGACGCGGTCGATATCGGCTGTGTGGATGGCCGCATTGTCGCGCTGGCGGCAAACCTGCAGGCCGAGGCCGGGCGCGAGATTGACGCCGGGGCCTGTCTGGTGACCCCGCCCTTTGTCGACAGCCATTTCCATATGGATGCAACCCTGTCTTTCGGCCAGCCCAGGATCAACGCAAGCGGTACCCTGCTGGAGGGCATCCAGATCTGGAGCGAACTGAAACCCGATCTGACCGTCGCCGCGATCAAGGAGCGGGCCCTTGAGTGCTGCAAGTGGGCGATTGCCCGCGGCACCCTGGCGATCCGCTCGCACGTTGATATCTGTGATCCCCGCCTGCTGGCCGTCGATGCCCTGCTTGAAGTCCGCGAAGAGATCGCGCCCTATATCGATTTGCAACTGGTGGCCTTTCCCCAGGACGGATATCTGCGCACAGCGGATGTTGACCAGCAACTGAAGCGAGCCCTTGATAAGGGGGTCGATGTGGTCGGCGGGATACCGCATTTCGAGCGGACCATGGCGGACGGCGCCAAAAGCGTGCGCGCCCTGATGGAGATCGCCGCCGCGCGCGGCCTGATGGTCGATATGCATTGCGATGAGACCGATGATCCGCTGTCCCGCCATATCGAGACCCTGAGCGCGGAATGCCACCGCTTGAGGCTGCACGGCCGGGTCGCCGGCTCGCACCTGACCTCCATGCATTCCATGGACAATTATTATGTCAGTAAACTGCTGCCGCTGATGCGCGATTCAGGGGTTGCCGCCATCGCCAATCCGCTGATCAACATCACCCTGCAGGGCCGCCACGACACGTATCCGAAACGGCGCGGCCTGACCCGGATCAGGGAAATCATCGAAATGGGGATTCCGTTAGCACTCGGCCATGACTGCGTGATGGACCCCTGGTACAGCTTCGGCAGTTACGACATGCTCGAGGTTGCCCATATGGCCGTGCATGCGGCGCAGATGACATCGATGGCGGAGATCCGCAAGATGTTTGATGCGGTGACCGTGGACGCGGCGAAAATCCTCAATCTGCAAGACTACGGGCTTCACGTGGGAGCCCGCGCCGATCTGGTGATCCTGCAGGCGCAAAGCCCGTTCGATGCGATCCGCCTGCGTCCCAACCGCCTGTTCGTGATCCGCCGTGGCCAGGTCATCGCCGAGACGCCGCGCACGCAAGCCCACTTAAATCTCGACGGCACCCGCCACAGCGTCGACTTCACCCTGAAAAACCAAGGGTAAGCGCCTGTCGGTATGCCGGAATGAGTGGAATCTGTATTGAACAAACTCAAAAGTGTTAAAAAATTCTGATGCACCGCGATGTAGTCTGGATCACCGGAACCCTGCTTTATATGAACCGCACGACGTGAACGGGTATATTGTCTGCTTGGTTTTCTAATAGCAGACATATTTGAAGTGCACGGATAAAGTACACTTGGTGTTAAACTCGGACATCGTAGCGCCCTGTATAAACCTGTATACGATACCCTGAAAACCTGCCAGAAGGACGATCAGGGCCACCCCCCGTGTCTGCATAGCCGGAGTTTTTATAATCATGAAAATCGATTTAAGGCCAATTGGTTTTGTCCGAGGCGGCAGAACCGAACCCACAAACGACGACTGGGATCGCGTAACGGCGCGAATTGAGCTCGATACGGATTGGCTTTCGTGTGAGGCAATTTTAGGACTGGACAGCTTTTCCCATGCTGAGGTGATCTACTATTTTCACAAAAATGATCCTGAGACAATTGTGACCACGACCCGGCATCCTCGAAATAATATGAACTGGCCACTCACGGGCATATTTGCGCAGCGCGTCCATTCCCGCCCGAACATGCTCGGCATAACGACTTGTCATATTCTTGGCGTAGATGGAACCAGTGTTCACGTGCGGGGCTTGGATGCAATTGACGGCTCGCCGGTCATCGATATCAAACCTTATTTGAGCGGTTTCGCACCACGCGGCGAGGTTCGCGAACCGGACTGGGCCGGCGAACTGATGTCAGATTATTGGCGAATACAAGATTAACGGCCATCTACGTCTCCAATCTGGCCAGCAACACTTTTGGCGCGATTAAATTGGACAATTTGTCTATTAAGCGATCAGTTTATAGGCTGCGGATAAAGTGGTTTCCTCCCTGTCTCCTAATTCGGTTTTTGATTGAATAAAAACCGTTTAACCCCTTCACCGCGATGTCAGGCGACCCCCGATTATTCAGCCCCCATAGAACAAACAGACGTTCGGGATCGCGGGCGTTGAATCCTGGCCGGACGCTGAAACCGGTCATTCAGGAAATCCGGTGGCGCCGGGTCGACACACCGAAATACTTGACTTTTCAAAAAAATTTTGTCCAAATGATAAATAAAATAAAGGCCATTGATAACGGGAGATCACAGGATGGGAACGACTTCTGCAGTTGGCGATATCGCGTCGGGTCGGGTTACGCCGGAACAGGCGGCTGAAAATCTTGGCGACTTGCATCCCCTGTACACAGAACACCAGGCCAGGGCCGAGGCCGACCGCTGCCTTTATTGTTATGACGCACCGTGCATGGACGCCTGTCCAACCAGCATCGATGTGCCGTTGTTCATTCGCCAGATCGCGACCCAAAATACCAAAGGGGCGGCGACCACCATACTTGAGCAGAACATCATGGGCGGCATGTGTGCCCGGGTCTGCCCGACGGAGACGCTCTGCGAGCAGGTCTGTGTGCGCAATACCAGCGAAGGCCAGCCGGTCAAGATCGGCCGCCTGCAGCGCTTTGCCACGGATCATCTTTTTGCGAGCGGCGAAACGGTGTTCGCGCGGGCTGAGGAGACCGGCAAATCCATCGCCGTTGTTGGGGGTGGCCCGGCCGGCCTGTCCTGCGCCCATAGCCTGGCCCGCCAGGGCCATCAGGTGACGGTTTATGAGGCCCGTCCGAAACCGGGCGGGCTCAACGAGTTCGGCATTGCCGCCTACAAAACCGTCGATGATTTTGCCCAGCGCGAGGTTGATTTTATTGTCGGTCTGGGCGGCATCGAGATCAAATGCGAACAGCGGCTCGGTGAGAATATATCGCTGGACGATTTGCGCCAGGCCCACGACGCGGTGTTCCTCGCCATCGGCATGGGCGGCGTCAATGCGCTCGGCATGGCTGCCGAAGACAGCGCAGGGGTGCTCGACGCCGTTGCCTACATTGCCCAGTTGCGTCAGGCCAAAGACCCGAGCCGGTTGCCGGTCGGGCGCCGCGTTGTTGTCATTGGCGGTGGCATGACGGCGGTTGATATTGCCGTACAAAGCAAGCTGCTGGGGGCCGACGATGTGACCATCGCCTATCGCCGTGGCCAGGAGCAGATGAATGCCAGTGGCTATGAGCAGGAACTGGCGCAGACCCATGGTGTGAAAATCAAACTCTGGGCGGCGCCGGTAACCATCCATAGCGAAGGCGGCAAGGTGGCGTCCGTGGAATTTGCCCGCAGCCATCTGGACAAGACCGGCAAGCTTGTTCTTTCCGACGATCATTTCCAGATTGAAGCCGACGTTGTTTTCAAGGCGATTGGCCAGACGGTCGAGACCGCGGCGGTCTCTGAGCTTAAACTGCAGGGTGGGCGGATTTCGGTCGATGCCCGGCGCCAGACCAGCCTGGCGGACGTCTGGGCCGGCGGCGACTGTATTGCCGGCGGCGAAGATTTGACCGTGGCCGCCGTTGAGGACGGTAAAATCGCCGCCCGCGCCATTCATGCCTATTTGACCGAGGGAGCCTGACCGATGGCTGATTTACGCGCTGAGTTTCTGGGTATTCGTTCTCCCAACCCGTTCTGGCTGGCGTCAGCGCCACCGACCGACCGGGAAGTCAACGTCACCCGCGCCTTCAAGGCGGGATGGGGCGGTGTGGTCTGGAAGACCCTGGGCCTGGACCCGCATGTGGTCAATATCAATGGCCCGCGTTATGGCGGCATTCACAGCAAGGACCGCACCGTCGCCGGGTTCAATAACATTGAGCTGATTTCCGACCGGCCGCTGCAGACCAACCTCGATGAAATCAAGGCGGTCAAGCAGGCCTGGCCGGACCGGGCGGTTGTTGTCTCGCTGATGGTGCCCTGCGATGAAGCCTCCTGGAAGGGCATTCTGGCCCAGGTCGAAGCCACCGGCGCTGATGGGGTTGAGCTCAATTTCGGCTGCCCGCACGGGATGTCCGAGCGCGGCATGGGCTCGGCCGTCGGCCAGGTGCCTGAATATATCGAGATGGTCACCAAATGGTGCAAAAAACACACCCGGATGCCGGTGATCGTCAAGCTGACACCCAACATCACCGACATCCGCCTGCCGGCCCGCGCGGCCTATGCCGGCGGTGCCGATGCGGTATCGCTGATCAATACCTTGAACTCCATCACCAGCGTCGATCTGGACGCCATGGCGCCGGAGCCGACCACCGATGGCAAGGGCTCGCATGGCGGCTACTGCGGCCCGGCCGTCAAACCGATTGCGCTCAACATGGTTGCCGAAATTGCCCGTGACGCAGAAACTCGTGGCCGGCCGATCTCCGGCATTGGCGGCATCACCGAATGGAAGGACGCGGCCGAGTTCATGGCTTTGGGTGCGGCCAATGTGCAGGTCTGTACGGCGGCCATGATCTACGGCTTTCGCATTGTCGAAGAACTGATTGATGGTTTGAACAACTGGATGGACAGCAAAGGCTACGAGCGGATTGATCAGTTTGTCGGTGCCGCCGTGCCCAATATTTCCGAATGGCAGCATCTCAATCTCAATTATGTGGTGAAAGCGCATATTGATCAGGAGCTGTGCATCAGTTGCGGGCGCTGCCATATCGCCTGTGAAGACACCTCGCATCAGGCAATCACCCAGACCGTAAACGGCGTCCGCCGGTTCCAGGTCAAAGACGAGGACTGTGTCGGCTGCAACCTGTGCGCAGTGACCTGCCCGGTTGAAAACTGTATTACCATGGTGCAGATGACAGAAGGCGTTGATCCGCGCAGCGGACAACCGATTAATCCCGACTATGGCAACTGGACAACCCATCCCAACAACCCGCAGGCGACGGGGGTCGGCTAACGGGTTGCAGGGGGCCGAAGGCATTCCGCGGATTTGCGGTGGACGGAACCGACGTGGATAAACAGCAAGGTGGATAACCAGCACGGCCTGGCGATGCAGACCCGGGCGCACGGGGCGATGCTGCTTTATGCCTTCCTGGTCTCAACCTCGTTTCCCATTGGCAAGGCCATCACCGACCAGATTGATCCGGTGCTGCTCACCTTCCTGCGGTTTTCACTGGCATCGTTATTCTTCTGGCTGTTTCTGTCGCGGCGGGAAAAGATCATCCTGCCGGGATGCAAGGACGCCCTGCGCTATGCGGTTATCAGCCTGACCATGGTGCTGTTTTTCGTGCTCATGTTCGAAGCCCTGAAACTGACGACGCCGGTGAAAACCGGCGCTATTTTTACCTTGCTGCCCCTGACCAGCGGTCTGATCGGGTTCGTGCTGATGCGTATCGGCATGTCGCCGGCGCAGATTGTGGCCCTGGTTCTCGGCAGTATGGGGGCGATCTGGGTATTGTTTGACGGCTCGCTGGATAAACTGATCGCCTTCGATGTGGGCCGCGGCGAGTTTCTGTTCGCACTGGGGACCCTGTCCTTTTCCGCCTATGCGCCATTGATCAAGAAGCTCCATCGCGGCGAGAACGTGCTGGTGATGACGTTCTGGGTGCTGGTGTTTGGCGCGCTTTTACTGGCCCCGTTCGGGCTGCCCAAACTGGTCGCGGAAAACTGGCTGGTCATGGACGGTCGTGTTTATTTAGGCCTGCTCTATCTGGCCCTGTTCAATACCGCCGGCACCTTCTTTCTGGCCAAATTTGCCAGTGTCCGGCTGCCGCCGGCCAAGGTCATGGCCTATACATATCTGACACCGGGCTTTGTTGTGGTTTTCGCGGCCTTTGGCAATCAACTGCCGTCCCTGTCTGTGGTCGCCGGGATCGGGGTGACGATCATGGCGATGGTGCTGTTGCACAGGACGGCCTGAGGGCAGGCCCCAGGGGAACAGGACGCAAGTGCCTGCCCTTATTTAAAAGCCGGCATTTTTGGGATTCCGGAAATTCTGTTCCCTGTTGTGGGTGAAGGAACTTCCACAGGCAAATAATTCGTCCAGTGGTTACGTTTGTTCGTGCGCCTACGGGTTATGGCCGTAACTCAAGCCCTTGATGTCTGCAGACAGCGCAGGTCCGGTCCTTATTATGTGGGTAAATAGATGGGCGAAAAGGGCCAGAAGGAGCCACTGTTGCTGGATGATTATTTTTTTGTTCTTTTGCAGCCGCACAATATTCGAAACCATAAATCTGAGCGTAATTGATTATCGTTAAACCGCTGAGAGATGGTTCAGCGGACACCCGCTTAAGGACAGAAAGAAAATTTCAATGCGCATCTGGACTGAAAACAAGGACTGCTAGATAAAAGTATTCTTAATTATGGGGGCCCAATACATCAATTACGACTATTTAACGGTTAGTACGAATGACGCGCCGCACCGGCATTTGTGAGGTCAAGGCCAAAAACTGCTATTTGAACACCATGGGCTTGGCGCTCTTCGATTTCTCGAGCCTTGCTCTCAAGATATTCGATAAGGTCTGAGAAAGAGACGTTTTTATTTGTTTTCGGGTGTTGCCAATTCGGCCTGTCACCACGGTTAATAACTAAAAAGCACCCTGCTCGGCAACTCTCGTGACGAAGATACTTATCAACGAGCTGTTTTTCTAAATCTCTTGCCAGACTATTTATCGAACGGTGCCTGTTGGCAATCTTGATTTCTATTGTAGTTTGCTTTGCATCCACTCCGAGTGTCGAAAGAGTAATGTCGGTCCTGTTTAGTTCAGTGACTTCCTCTTCTCGCGTGACGGCTGTATAAGTGTTTCCCCGTTTATCGTTCAGTCGTGCTGCTAGTAACCTTTGCGCATCGGGTTCGTTGACAATGTTTCGCCACTCCTTAAGTAGCGAGAACTTGTGATGATGTAGATCGTGTGCAAGGTCATCAAGGCGGCCAATTGTTACAAATAAAAGCTCGTCGCTATTTCGAGGTGCGATCTCATGGCACTTCTCAAAATCCATGATTGAATTGATGTCGTACGGCTCGAATTCGGCTTGAATAGCCAGTTGCTCAAGCGATAACATACGCCAACGATCCGCAACCGATGAAAATTGAGGGTCACCCGTCAATTCAATAATTACGCGTCTGGCATCTGCTCCTGGCGTTTCCATCAAGGCACTAAAGATTGCACTTCGGGCCGACTCAGCGTGATCCCGAGTATCAGGCTCGAAAACACCATTATGAACTCGGTCATCTTCTCGTTTGACGAATTGATGGGAAAAGCGCAACAGCTTTCCGAGAATTTCTGCCCTGTATGGCGTCCGAAGGTTTGGCAAAGGCGTGCTTCCACGATCGCCGAAAATCCCAGCAAGTAGACCAAGAACAGTTTGCTTATCTGAAGAATTCTCAGGGTTTTGAAAAGTTTCAGTCAGAAGACCAACGCCGGTTTTAAAATCCAATTTGAAAACGGCTTGCAGCCATAGCGTCGCATAATATCCACTTGGCTCAGCATCAAATTGCTCGCGGGCGATATCTCGCACACGAGTAGCATCGTCGACGTTGTTTGTATTGGTCAAAATATCGATCAGTTGCGAAAGACCATGCAGCGGACGGCCGGTATCAGCATTTGCTAGGTCTTGAGGCCAGCGCTCAAGCAAACCCAAAAGATTGGGGGCCAAAAGGCACTGCACCGCCTCACCTCCATATCTGATTGACTGCAATAACGGAAGATCGCCATCAACTTCGTCCCAGGCGTTAAACTGTGCTTCTAACTCTCTTGATAGGATATCCAGTACAGGCATTGGTCGTGATGCGATCAATTGATCCAAAAATTCAGGCCATCCATTAAATTGAATCATTGCGAATTTCGTTGCAAGACGAACTTCGTCGTCACTCAGTTGATCTATCCACCTCGCTTCCGCCGCTTCCGCCTTAAGAGCGCATAGGCCATACATCCACGCCCAAACAAAGGTTTGCCGCGTTTCTGGCTTTCGTTCACTCCATAGAAGAGGGCGATTCTTGCGCCAATATTTTTTGAGTGCGGGAAGGGCATGAATTAACACATCTTCACCTAGCACCAGAGCAACCGCATCCGAACTCCATGGTCCATCAGATACTTGGCGCTTTGCATGCATAGATACCCATTCTATAAGATTTACGACGTTGGATTCCTCTTCATTTCCGCTAAAGCTTTTTATCGGGTTGATGCGCAAGGTATCCCGCCAGATTTTCCAACCAGCTATCCGTTCTTCTTCTTTGGCAATAGCTTCTTGCCGGCGACGTTCAATGCGCGCCTTACTTCTTCGAATCGAAGCTGGTTCCTCATTGGGTTCGCAAGCGTCATCAATAATTTTGGTTAACTCAGAAAAGCCTTCAGTGGCGAAGCGCATACGAGCGAACAGATCGCGAGGGCGACCAGTATTTCGCCAAATACCCAACAATTGATATAGTGCGAGACGCCGCGTTTCGGTGCGCTTGGATGATAGTGCACTTTCAAGCCAAATTGCGTCACTGGATACTAGAGGGCCAATAAGCGCTTGATCTCCAGAACTCCTCCAAGCACGATATTGCCAGTCACTATTAGGGAATAAAGTATCCAGCATCACCGCATCTTCCCAGTACACTGCTTCTCTGAACTCCAATCGCCTCTGCAAAATTTTGGATAGATTCTCGATTTCCTGACTGCGATTGTAATCGACACTCATAAATCGAGATGCGACCACACAGGCACGCACAAGGGTGTCGCTTAACGAAGCGCCCTCTTCAATCTGCCGGGCACACAACTTTGCCAAGGGTTCTGTAAACAGACCAAAGCTACTCGTCATATGATATTCTTCTATTTCTTCGTGAATTCCTTCTTCAATTAATTGACAAAATGCATTTCGCAGGTCAGTTGCATAACTAGAAAGCGGAGCAATCTTGTCGACGAGCTGATTTAGCACGCTATTTAGATCACTTCTCAGACCTCCTTCAGACATTATGCACTTCAATAATGTGGCGAAGCGGTCAACAGATAAATATTGCGGCACTATATCTTCAAATAAATAACAAAACGGCCGATTTTTCCAAGTGGCAGTGTTGATGAGAACTTCATCAACAAACCGCTGAATAGCCTCATGATTTTGGCACGCGATGAGCGCGCGAACTGCGCCTGCTCGTGTTGATTCGTCCAAATTTGGATCGATTGCAGCGCTCGCCGCTAAATCAGCGCAGTCAAGCAACGGGCCATGCCAAATCATATCAATAAGCAAGTCAAGAACCTCAGAGTTCTCAAATCCTTCGTTCCAAATTTCGCGAACGACCGAACCAATGTGTGCGGCGGTGACAAATTAGTCCACGGAAGCGGCGGATTTTCCGACGCAGGCGAAGTAAAACTTTGCCACCTGTAACCTTCGGTCTTTTTGAGGATGGAAGGTGGAAGGATGTATACCGTGGATCTTTACCTACGAGT
>JABMNT010000168.1 GCA_013203595.1 Rhodospirillales bacterium | reverse complement strand
CAATCCCAAGGCCCGCATTTCCGTCAAGCTGGTCTCGGAAGTCGGCGTCGGCACCGTCGCTGCCGGGGTGTCTAAAGCCCATGCCGACCACGTCACCATCTCGGGCAACGACGGCGGCACCGGGGCCAGCCCGTTGACGTCTATTATGAACGCCGGCTCGTTCTGGGAAATCGGACTGGCCGAAACGCACCAGACGTTGACGCTGAACAAATTACGCGGCCGCATCGCCGTACAGGTGGATGGCGGCCTGCGCTCCGGGCGCGACGTCGTCATCGGGGCGCTGTTGGGCGCCGATGAATTCGGCTTTTCCACGGCGGCGCTGATTTCCCAGGGCTGCATCATGATGCGCAAATGCCATCTCAACACGTGTCCCGTCGGTGTCGCCACGCAAGATGCGGAACTGCGCAAGCGCTTCCAAGGCGAACCGGAACATATCGTCAATTTCTTCACCTTCATCGCCGAGGAAGTGCGCGAGATCATGGCCGAACTGGGCTTTCGCACCATGAACGAGATGGTCGGCCGCGCCGATGTCCTGAACATGAACAAGGCGATCGATCACTGGAAAGCCCATAACATTGATTTGACACCGCTGCTGCATATACCGGTGGTCGCCGATGACGTGGCCCGTTACAACTGCGAAACTCAGGACCACGGCCTCGACAAGGCGCTTGACCATGAGCTGATCCGCCAGGCCCGCCCGGCGATCGATGACGGTGAAAACGTTGCCATCAACGCCACCATCCAGAATACCAACCGCACGGTCGGTGCCATGTTATCGGGTGAGATTGCCCGCGTGCATGGCCATGCCGGGCTTGCCGATGGCGCCATCCATATCAAATTCACAGGCAATGCCGGTCAGAGCTTCGGCGGCTGGCTGGCAAAGGGTGTCACCCTGGAGCTGGCAGGCGATGCCAATGACTATGTCGGCAAAGGTCTGTCCGGGGGACGGATCATCATCTATCCGGCGGCTGACAGCCCGCTGGTTGCCGAGGACAACATTATTGTCGGCAACACCGTCTTGTATGGTGCCATTGCCGGCGAAAGTTACTTCCGGGGCGTTGCCGGTGAGCGGTTTGCAGTTCGCAACTCGGGAGCGACTGCGGTTGTCGAAGGCTGTGGCGACCACGGCTGTGAATATATGACCGGCGGCATTGTCACGGTTCTGGGCGATACCGGTCGCAACTTTGCGGCCGGCATGTCCGGCGGGATCGCCTATGTGTTCGACGACGGCGGCAGCTTCGAAAAGCTGTGCAACACCAGCATGGTTGAGATCGAGAAAATCGACGTTGACGAGCCGTTTACCAAAGATAGCGTTGCCCTGGCCAGCAATATGCTGCGTTACGACGCCCAGCGCCTGCGCGGTGTGATCGAGGATCACCTGCGCCACACGGGCAGTGTCCAGGCAAAAATAATCCTGGATGACTGGGGAACCCAATTGCCGAAGTTTAAAAAAATCATGCCGATTGATTATCGCCGTGCCCTGCTCGATATGCAGGCGGCGGCCGAGGTCGATACCCCGGAATTAATCAGCGCCGTGGCAGGAGAATAAAAAATGGGTAAGCCAACCGGGTTCATGGAAATCGCACGCGCCGAGCGCAGCTATACGGACGCCAGCGTAAGGATCAAGGACTACAAGGAATTTTTTGTCCCACTGAGCAATGATGAGGTTTCCCAGCAGGGCGCGCGCTGTATGGATTGTGGCATTCCCTATTGTCACAATGGCTGTCCGGTCAACAACATCATCCCCGAATGGAATGATCTTGTCTACCAGCAGAACTGGCAGGAAGCTCTGCGGGTCCTGCACAGCACAAACAATTTTCCCGAATTTACCGGCCGCGTCTGCCCGGCCCCCTGCGAGGCCGCCTGTACGCTGAATATCACCGATGAGCCGGTCACCATCAAAACCATCGAATGTGCGATTATTGACCGCGGCTGGCAGGAAGGCTGGATTCGTCCGGAAATCCCCGCCCATCTGACCGGCAAGCGGGTTGCTGTTGTCGGTTCCGGCCCGGCGGGCCTGGCTTGCGCCCAGCAACTGGCACGGGCCGGCCATCGGGTTGTGGTCTTCGAAAAGAACGCCCGCATCGGCGGTTTGCTGCGTATCGGCATTCCCGATTTCAAAATGGAAAAAACCCATATCGACAAGCGCATGGCACAGATGCAGGCGGAAGGCGTTGAGTTCCGGCCAAACAGCCATGTCGGCGGCAATGTCAAAGTCGAACATCTGATGAGCGAATTTGATGCCATCGCCCTGACCGGCGGCTCTGAAAAGCCCCGCGATTTGCCGGTGCCAGGTCGTGAACTGAACGGCGTGCACTTTGCCATGGAATTTCTGTCCCAGCAGAACGACCGCAACGCAGGGGTTAAAGTGGCGTCCAAAGTTGCCATTTCCGCAGCCGGCAAACACGTTGTGGTTATCGGCGGTGGTGATACCGGATCTGACTGTGTCGGCACATCGCGGCGCCAGGGCGCGGCTTCAATTACCCAGCTGGAAGTCATGCCGCAACCGCCGGAAAAAGAGAACAAGGCCCTGACCTGGCCCGACTGGCCCCTGAAAATGCGCACATCAAGCTCCCACCTGGAAGGCTGCGAGCGCGAATTTGCCGTGACCACCAATTCCCTGAGCGGCAATGCAGGCACGGTGACGGCTCTGAACGGCGCCGAAGTCGAATGGAAGTCCGGCGATGATGGCCGCATGCAGATGGTCCCGGTAGCCGGCACCGAATTCGAGCTGAAGGCCGATCTGGTGCTGCTGGCCATGGGCTTTGTCCATCCGGTCGCCGAAGGCCTGCTGGAATCCCTGGGCGTCGAACTGGACGGCCGCGGCAACGTGCTGGCCTCGGAAGACACCTACAAGACATCCGTGGACAAGGTTTTTGTTGCCGGTGATATGCGCCGTGGCCAGTCCCTGGTGGTCTGGGCGATCCGTGAAGGCCGGCAATGCGCGCGCAGCATTGACCAGCATCTCATGGGTTCCACCACGCTGCCCCGTTGATGGCGACAGCTAGCCCGTGTCTGCTGGCTGGCTGATCGTTTCAGCAATGGCGACGGCCCATCGCCCCGCCCCTGACCGCTGCCAGCCAGCACCTCCTGTTAATGGCCTGACGCTCAAGAATTTTATGGGCATGGCTGATGGAAACCGATAACCTTGCCGGGTTGAGGTTTGGCTGAATCAGGAAGACTAAATGGATCATTTTGACTATATCATCGTCGGTGCCGGATCGGCGGGCTGTGTCCTCGCCAACCGCCTGAGCGAAGACCCGAAAGTTAACGTTCTGCTGCTGGAAGCCGGCGGCAAGGATACAAATCCGTGGATCCATATCCCTGTCGGCTATGTGAAAACCATGGTCAATCCCAACCTCAACTGGATGTTTGACACCGAGCCGCAGGCCCATACCCACAACCGTCCGATCCCGGTCCCGCGCGGTAAGGTGCTGGGCGGCTCAAGTTCCATCAACGGCATGCTCTATGTGCGCGGCAATGCAAGGGATTATGACGGCTGGGCGCAATTGGGCTGCACCGGCTGGTCCTATGATGATCTGCTGGGATACTTCAAAAAATCGGAAAACCGCGAAACCGGCGGCGATGAATATCGCGGCACCGGCGGCCTTCTCAATGTCGCCGATCTGACCGAACGCTACGAACTGCTGGACGCCATCATTAAAGCCGGAACGGAATGCGGCTATCCGGACAACCCCGATTACAACGGCAAATCCCAGGAAGGATTCGGTTATTTCCAGCTGACCCAGGTGCGCGGCATTCGCCATAGCACCAAACGAGCCTTTCTCGACCCGGCCCGCAACCGGGCCAACCTGAAAGTCGAAATATACGCGCAAACCACTGCGGTCATTCTCGACGGCAAGCGCGCCGTCGGGGTCCGCTATCTGCACAAAGGACAGCCCAAAGAAGCCCGGGTCCGGGGCGAAGTTATACTGGCCGCCGGTGCTGTCCAGTCGCCGCAGTTGCTCGAACTGTCGGGGATCGGTCAGCCTGAGCTGTTAAAAACCTTCGGCATTACACCGGCCCATGCCCTGTCCGGCGTCGGCGAGAATTATCAGGACCATTACGTGTCGCGCCTGCAGTGGAAGATCAACCGGAAAGTCACCCTCAACGAAAAAACCAGGGGCCTTGGCCTGGTCCAGGAAGCCCTCAAGTTTGCCCTGTTCCGCAAAGGCGCGCTGACCATGTCGGCGGGTATTCTGGGCGGGTTCGTTAAATCCCGCGAAGGCCTGGAAGTCCCCGACGTGCAGTTTCATATCGCCCATGCCAGTTTCAAGGATCCGAAAAAACGCACCTTCGACAAGTTCCCCGGCCTCACCATCGCGCCCTGTCAGTTGCGCCCGGAAAGCCGGGGCTCCATCCATATCGGATCCGCCGATCCGCTGGCCGCACCGAAAATCGTCGCCAATTTTCTCGACAATCCCCTCGATCAGGAAATCCATGTGGCCGGCATGCGGATTGCGCGTGAGCTGATGGCGGCACCGGCAGCGGCCAAATATGTGGACGCCGAGACAACGCCCGGACTGCAGACGGCATCGGATGAAGCCCTGCTGGATCATGCACTCAGAACCGGTGCCACCATGTACCATCCGGTCAGCACCTGCACCATGGGCACCGACCCGGCGATGGGTGCCGTGGTTGATGCCCGCCTGCGGGTGCACGGGATCCAGGGCTTGCGCGTCGCCGATGCCTCGATCATGCCGCGCCTGACCTCGGGCAATACCAACGCACCAACCATTATGATTGCCGAAAAAGCCGCTGATATGATCAAGCAGGATGCCAGGTCAGCCGCCTGAACGGGGGGCCGGGTTGCATCTCAAACCACATGCAGGAAAAAAGTTTGGCCGATTTTTACGCCAGTTACAGCGCTTACAAGAACTACCAGCCGGTGACCCTCGGCAGCAAGGACATCAGACGCCTTGATGCGGAGATCTGGGTGCCGGCGGCTTTCCGTACGGATATGCGCTGTCTCGAGCTGGGCGCGGGAACCGGGCAGTTCCTCGCCTATCTGGCCCACAAAGGTGTGCAGGACTTCCACGGGCTTGACCATGACGAAGCCCTGCAGGCGGTTCTCGCGCCGGAGCTGCGGGACCGGTTCACCTGCCAGGATCTATGGCAGTTTCTGGCCGACGACACAGCGGCGCCATGGGACCGCATCGTGCTGCTCGATGTGCTTGAGCATTTTTCGGCGGAAGAGGGGTTCCGGCTGATTTCGTCTTTAAAATCCATCTTGTCCGATACCGGAAAAATCATCATCAAAGTGCCGAACGGGGCGTCGCCGTGGGGAATGAGTTATCAGCACGGCGACCTGACCCATAAAACCGCCTTCAGTCCGGAAAGCCTGAGACAACTGGCAACCGCCTGTGAGTTGCAGGTTGACAGAATCTATGACCAGCGGCGCGGCTCACGAAGACGCATGCTGACAGATGCCCTGGTTCACAAATTTTTGTCCTGGGCACTGCTGACCCCGCCGCCCCTGTGGGGCGCCAATCTCTATTGTATCCTCAGTGCCAAACAGAATTAACCCCCCGGTCGCTTAACCCCGGGCATCCTCCTTCAAATAATCGGAAACCTTTTCCCCGATCATGATGCACGGCGCATTGGTATTGCCGGACACCAGGGTCGGCATGATTGATGCGTCGGCGACCCTGAGCCCGTCAATCCCGCGCACCCGCAGCCGTTCGTCAACCACCGCGCCCGCATCCCCGTCCGTGCCCATTTTGCAGGTACCGACCGGATGGAAAACCGTGGTTGCCTTTTTGCGGGTATGGGCCAGCAGTTCGGCATCGGACTGGACAGCGATCCCCGGCTCCATTTCCTCTGAAATATAGGCTTTCAGCGATGGTTGTTCGGCCACCTTGCGCCCGAACTTCAGGGCTTCGACAAAAAACCGGCAATCTAAGTCTTCCGACAGATAGTTGGGATGCAATGCCGGTTTTTCAGCCGGGTCGGCGGATTTGATTTCAAGATAACCGCGGCTTTCCGGACGGAGCTGACAGACCGTCGAGGTGAAGGCGGAAAATTTATGCAGGCCCTGGCCCGGCTTGTCGGCACTCATGGTCATGAAATGGAACTGCATGTCCGGCGTTGCCGCGTCCGGCATGACCCTGACGAAACCACCGGCCTGGCCGGCGCCGATGGTGAGAATACCGGAGCGGTTGAACAGAAACTCCAGACCCATCATCATTTTCTTGAACGGATTGCGGACCGTGTCGTTGATGGTTACCGGCCTGTTGCATTTGTAGATCATCCGCACCTGCAGATGATCCTGCAGATTGCGGCCAACACCCGCCAGGTTGTGCTGCACGTCAATCCCTTTCGATTTCAGCATTTGACCATCGGCAATTCCTGACAATTGCAGGATCTGCGGCGAACCAATGGCGCCGGCCGACAGGATCACCTCGCCCGAACAGCGGGCCTGGTGCAGGGTGCCGTTCTGGGAATATTCGATACCGACGGCCTTTTTGTTTTCAATCAGAACCCGGGTCACCAGGGCTTTTGTCTCAAGCTGGAAGTTCTGCCGTTTTTCCGCATCGCGCAAATAGGCGACTGCGGTTGAACAGCGCAGGCCGTTGCGTTCGATCATCTGGTAATAGCCAACCCCTTCCTGGTCGGGGCCGTTGAAATCATCATTACGGCGGATCCCGGCTTCCTGGCCGGCGGCAATGAAGGCTTCGCACAACTCATGGCGCAGGCGAATGTCGGAGACGCTTAAGGGGCCGCCCTTGCCGTGAAAGTCATCGCCACCGCGTTCCTGGTCCTCGGCCTTCTGGAAATAGGGCAGGACATTTTCCCAGCTCCAGCCGGCATTGCCGAGCTGGCGCCAATGGTCATAATCCGCATGCTGACCACGCACGTACAAAAGCCCGTTGATCGAGCTCGAGCCGCCGAGCGTCTTGCCCCGTGGCCAGGGGATGGAACGGCCGCCGACGGCGTCTTCCGGTTCGGTTTCATAGTTCCACGAGGTATTGGGATTGAACATGGTCTTGTAATAACCGATGGGGACGTGGATCCACGGATTGCGATCCCGGCCACCGGCTTCGAGCAGCAGCACCCGGTTCTTCGGATTCTCCGACAATCGATTGGCAACCACGGCACCGGATGAGCCGGACCCGACGACGATGTAGTCAAATGTCAGTGCTTCGGGCATTCAAACCTCCAAAAATTCAGTCCCCTGTGTTTTACGACTATACGGGCGGGCGCGTCAGGTCAAAGGATAATCAGAACCAAATCCTGATTTTAACGTTGTAATTTCCAGCACCTCAACTACCGTTTCACGGACCCACAGGAGATCTGCCATGCTGAATGTGTTTTTGACCCACGCCCCCGATGCTTTGAAAAATTATTATGGCACCCGGGCGCTGGATGCGCTGGGCAAAATCGTCCGCGTCCGGCGCAATGAAACCGGAGGCGTGCTGGATACAGCGGCGTTCATTGCCGCGGCCGCCGGCAGCGATCTGGTGGTGGCGGATCGCAATACCCCCGTCGAGGCTGCCTTTTTTGAAAACTGCCCGGGCCTGATCGCCGTTCACCGGGGTGCCGTTGACCATCGCAATATCGATGTCGAGGCGGCCTCTCACAACGGCGTGTTGGTGACCAACGCCAGCCCAGGGTTCGTTCCCTCGGTAACCGAACTGATCATCGGCATGATGATCGACCTGGCCCGTTCGGTCAGTTTTTACACAGCGGCCTATCATGCGATGACGCCGCCGCCGGCCCATATGGGCCGCCAGCTCGCCGGCAGTACCTTAGGGATTATCGGCTATGGCAGCATCGGCAGGCAACTGGCGGCCATTGCCTGTGCCATGGATATGCGGGTTTGTGTACTGGATCCCTACCAGACCATCACAGACAAAAACATCGAGCAGGTGAGCTGGCAGGAGATTCTGGCGACCAGCGATTTTCTCGCCTGTCTGGCCGTGGCCACGGCGGAAACTGAAAACCTGATGGACCGGGCGGCTTTTCAGGCCATGAAATCGGGCAGCTTTTTCATCAATGTTTCACGCGGCAATCTGGTTGACGAAGCCGCCCTGTTCGAAGCCCTGACCCACGGGCCCCTTGCCGGAGCGGCACTGGATGTGGGGCGCGCCGAAGATCAGAAGCCTAGCCCGCGTCTGGCCGCCCTGAGCAATGTCATCGCAACCCCCCATGTCGGCGGCCAGACCCCGCCGGCCATCGAATTTCAGGCTCTGGAAACGGTTGAACAGGTGCGTGCCCTGGTTTCCGGAAAGGTGCCCCATAATGCATTGAATGCCGACCAGGCCCATCGCCTGCACAGCTATCTTGAGAATCCGTCGGAAAACTGACCACCCGTCGCTGGGTGGATCAGGCCGGTTAACCCGGCCTGATCCATCAACAGCATGTGTTAGCCGATAATCGCGTTCAGGGTCGGACTGGGTCGCATCACCGCCAGGACCTTTTCCGGGTCCTGATGGTAGTAACCGCCGAGGTCAACCGGCGCTCCTTGGGCGGCCAGCAGTTCGCCCAGAATTTTCGCCTCATTGGCATTGAGAGCCGCCGCGACCGGTGTGAAATGGGCTTTCAGGTCCGCATCCTCATCCTGGGCCGCCAGGGCTTCCGCCCAGTATTTGGCAATGAAGAAATGACTGCCCCGGT
The DNA here is from genome assembly GCA_013203595.1 of Rhodospirillales bacterium. Classification (GTDB taxonomy): domain Bacteria; phylum Pseudomonadota; class Alphaproteobacteria; order Rhodospirillales; family Casp-alpha2; genus JABMNT01. Next base: position 29,282 of record JABMNT010000168.1, on the reverse strand, counting down.
TATCCAGTTCACCAACCTTGCGGCTGGGCGACTGGTTGTGATCCAGCAACTGCTCTGTCGCCTGATCAAGAGCGGCGGCTATCACAGCGATTTTCCGGTCACCCTTGGTTTCACTGAGATGCTCGAGCGAGGCCCCGAGGGCGCAAAACTCACCCAGGGAATCCCAGCGCAAATGACCTTCCTCGACCAGCTGCTGAACGTGTTTGGGGGCCGAGCCGCCGGCACCGGTTTCGAACAGTCCGCCGCCGTTCAGCAGCGGAACAATCGACAGCATCTTGGCGCTGGTCCCCACTTCGAGGATCGGAAACAGATCCGTCAGGTAATCGCGCAGCACGTTGCCGGTAACGGAAACCGTATCCAGGCCGCGGCTCATACGTTCCATGGAAAACCAGGTCGCCTCGGCTGGTGATTTGATGGAAATGTCGAGACCCTGGGTATCGTGGTCCTGCAGGTAGCGTTCCACCTTGGCAATGATATGGGCGTCATGGGGCCGCGCCTTGTTCAGCCAGAACACCGCCGGCACACCGGTTGCCCGGGCCCGTTTGACAGCCAGCTCAACCCAGTTCTGTATGGGCAGATCGCGGGTCATGCACATGCGCCAGATATCGCCTTTCTCGACGGCATGTTCATGGATCACCTTGCCCTGGGCATCGACCGCGCGGATGGTGCCGTTGGCGGTGGCAATAAAGGTCTGCGGGTGCGAGCCGTATTCTTCGGCTTTTCTGGCCATCAGGCCGACGTTGGAAACGCTGCCCATGGTTGCCGGGTCGAGGGCTCCGTTTTCCCTGCAAAACCGGATGGCTTCTGCATAGACGCCGGCGTAGGCGGAATCAGGGATAACGCATTTGGTATCAGCTTCTTTGCCATCCGGTCCCCAGGCTTTACCGCCGGAGCGGATGATGACCGGCAGCGAGGCATCGATGATCACATCGCTGGGCACGTGCAGGTTGCTCAGGCCGCGGTCGGAATTGACCATGAACAAATCAGGCTGTGCTGCCATACAGGCCTTCAGATCGGCTTCAATGGTGGCCTTCTGATCGGCTGGCAGGGTGCCGACCTTGGCAACCAGATCACCGATGCCATTGTCCGGATCGACGCCGATTTCAGCGAAAACCTTGGCATGCTTGGCAAAAACATCTTTCAGATAGACGGCAACCGCGTGACCGAAGATCACCGGGTCGGAAACCTTCATCATGGTTGCCTTCAGATGCAGGGAAAACAGGATGTCCTTTTGCTTGGCGTCCTTGACCTCCGCTTCATAGAATGCGCGAAGGGCTTTTGCGCTCATCATTGAGGCATCGACGATATCACCGGCACCGAGCGGGGTCGCGCCCTTGAGCTGGGTCACGTCGCCGCCTTCGGCAACAAACTCGATGGTCGCATCACCGGCCTGGGCGGTGGTGATTACGCAGGATTTTTCATTGGAGAAGAAGTCACCGGTCTGCATTGTCGAAACATGGGTTTTCGAATCCGCGCTCCATTTGCCCATGCGATGGGGGTTCTTCTTGGCAAATTCCTTGATCGCCTTGGGTGCGCGGCGGTCCGAATTGCCTTCACGCAGGACCGGGTTGACGGCGCTGCCCTTGACCTTGTCAAAAGTCGCCTGGATTTTCCGTTCCTCATCTGTCTTCGGGTCTTCCGGGTAGTCGGGGATTTTATAACCCTGTGCCTGCAGCTCAGCGATCGCACCCTTCAGCTGCGGGATCGAGGCGCTGATGTTGGGCAGCTTGATCACGTTGGCTTCCGGCTTTTGAACCAGTTCACCGAGCCAGGCGAGATCATCAGACTGTTTCTGATCGGCCGGCAACCTGTCGGAAAAATTTGCCAGAATCCGACCGGCCAGGGAGAGATCACGGGTTCCGATTGTCACACCCGCGACACCGGTAAAGGCCTTGATGATCGGAAGAAACGAGCCACTGGCCAATTCCGGGGCTTCATCGACTTTGGTGTAAATAATATCTGGCATTGAGGTCAAACTCCATCAGGGAAAGCGTCAAAAAAACGGCGCACGCAAGGCGAGCCGGTTTACGTTAAGGATCTGGGCACCCAGTCGGGCCCTGGTCATTTTTAAGAGAGAAAGCGAACACGAACTCAGGTTTCACATCTCCGGCGTGCTTCCGCTGACCGGCAATGCCGCCACCAGAAACCGGCGTTTATGTACCACATTGCCCGGCCCGCGTCCAAGCAAGGAATGCGTTAATTGGCGAAAAGATCAGTGAAAGCGCCACCAAACCGCACAATGGTTTCGCCGGCCGCAAGCGGCAATGTGTGAAACGGTTTCCTTCGCTGCAGGCTTTGCGTATGATCCCGACTCCATTGGCACGAGCTGGGACATGACGATTAAATGACCACGGATCAACAAACACAGAAGATCATACCCACCGGAGAAACCGACGACAAGGACCTGCCCCTGCGCGACGACATTCGCCTGCTCGGCCGCCTGCTTGGCGACACGGTGCGCGAGCAGGAAGGGGCTGACACCTTCAATATCGTGGAAAACATCCGCCGCACCTCGATCCGCTTCTACCGCGATGACGACGAGCTTTCCCGCCAGGAACTGGAAGAAAGCCTGGCCGCGCTCAGCCCGGAACAGGCGGTGCAGGTGGTCAGGGCGTTCAGTTACTTTTCCCATCTCGCCAATATTGCCGAAGATCAGCATCATACCCGCCGCACCCGCGCCCATGACATGGCCGGTGATGCACCCCGCGCCGGCACCATTGCCAACGCCCTCGGGCATTTGCAGAAAGCCGGCGTTCCGGCTGAAACCCTGCGGGCTTTCTTCAAAGACGCCCTGGTCAGCCCGGTGCTGACCGCCCATCCAACCGAGGTCCGCCGCAAAAGCACCATGCGCCATGAAATGGAGATCGCCCGCCTGCTCGACAAACGCGAGCGCGGCAGCTGGACACCGGAAGAGAAAAAGCAGTTCGATGATCAGTTGCGGCGCTCGGTGCTGACCGTCTGGCAGACCAATTTACTGCGCCAGTCAAAACTGATCGTTCGTGACGAAGTCCTGAACGGGCTTTCCTATTATGATTACACCTTTCTGCGCCAGCTGCCCCGGTTCTATGCGGCCCTGGAAGACCGTCTGAACGAGATCGACCCGGATGCCGCCGACATCGCCCTTAATTCCTTTCTCCGGATCGGCAGCTGGATCGGCGGCGACCGCGATGGCAATCCCTTCGTTTCCGCCGAGGTCCTGCAACAGACCCTGCACATGCAGTCAGCCAAGGCGTTTTCCTTCTATTTGCAGGAATTGCATGAATTGGGAGGTGACCTGTCGCTATCCAACCGCATCGTCCAGGTATCCGATGCCTTGCTGACCCTGGCCGATCAGAGCCCGGACAATTCGCCACACCGCAAGCTCGAGCCCTACCGGCTGGCGCTGCTCGGCATGTACGCACGCCTGGCCGCGACCGCGCAAGGTACCGGAGCCGGGGCCCTGGCCAGCGGTCCGGTTAGCGATGCCGCTCCCTATGCAACCCCGGCGGATTTTTTGGCGGATCTGGACGTTATTCACGATTCTCTGATGCAGAACAAATCGGCGGCCCTGACCGAAGGCCGTCTGCGGCATTTGCGTCGCGCCGTCGACTGCTTCGGCTTTCATCTGGCAGCCCTTGATTTGCGACAAAACTCGGCCGTGCATCTGCAAACCGTAAGCGAGCTTTTCGAAGCCGTGGAACCGGAGCTCGACTACGCCGCCATGGACGAGCCGGAACGGGTTGTCACCCTGACCCGCGAACTGCAGGCGGGCCGCCCGCTGGTCCGGCCCTACTGGACCTATTCAGAAACGACCACCGGTGAACTGGCGGTATTCAATGCCGCCGCCCTGGCGCACAGGATCTACGGGCCGCAGGCCATTCCGACCTCGATCATCTCCAATACCACCGATGTCTCCGATATCCTGGAACTGGCTGTCCTGTTCAAGCAGGTCGGCATTGTTGAACCGGGTGGCAAAAGCACGATCAATATTGTGCCCCTGTTCGAGACCATTGAAGACCTGCGCAACTGTGTGCGGATCATGGATGAACTGTTGTCGATCCCGGCCTACAGGGCACTTGTCAACAGCCTGGGCGGCGTCCAGGAAGTGATGCTCGGCTATTCCGACAGCAACAAGGATGGCGGCTTTGTCACATCCGGCTGGGAGCTGTACAAGGCGGAGATCGGTCTGATTGAACTGTTTGCAAAGCACCGGATCAAGCTGCGCCTGTTTCATGGCCGCGGTGGCACCGTCGGCCGTGGCGGCGGCCCCAGTTACGAAGCCATTCTGGCGCAGCCGGTCGGCGCCGTACAGGGCCAGATCCGGGTGACGGAACAGGGCGAGATCATATCCAGCAAATATTCCAACCCGGACCTGGGCCGGCGCAATCTGGAAGCCATGACGGCGGCAACCCTGGAAGCCACGCTGCTGCAGCCGGAACAGAAAAAACCCGATGCCCAGTATCTGCAAACCATGGACCAGCTGTCGGCCCTGGCCTTTGCCGCCTACCGCGGTCTGGTCTACGAGACCGACGGCTTCGAGGACTATTTCAGGGCCTCAACCGTGATCAGTGAAATTTCCGGTCTCAACATCGGCTCGCGTCCGGCGTCACGCAAAGCGTCCGGGAAAATCCAGGACCTGCGCGCAATCCCCTGGGTGTTCAGCTGGGCCCAGTGCCGGTTGATGCTGCCCGGCTGGTATGGCTTTGGCTCTGCCGTCGATGCCTGGCTGGCGGAAAATCCGGATACCGGCATGGCGCATCTGCAGAAGATGCACCGGGACTGGCCGTTCTTCCGCACCCAGCTTTCCAACATGGACATGGTGCTGGCAAAAAGTTCGATCGCCATCGCGTCGCGTTATGCGGCGCTGGTCGAGGACAAACAGCTGCGCAAACAGATCTTTGGCCGGATTCGCTCGGAGCATGAAAGAGCGATCGCCAACCTGCTTGAAATCTCCGGCAACATCCGCCTTTTGCAGGCCAACCCGCTGCTCGAGCGATCCATTCAGAACCGCTTCCCCTATCTGGATCCGCTCAACCATATTCAGGTCGAGATGCTTAAATTATACCGGCAAAATTCTGAGAACCCGAAAGTCCTGCGCGGCATTCAGCTGACCATCAACGGTATTGCCGCAGGCTTGCGCAACAGCGGCTAAGGCAAGGGTGCTGGTGTCTCCTGGCGCAAAACCGGAAAATTAGGGATTATTTCGGAACGTGGCATTGCGGTTGGCGAGGCCCCTGATTCGCCGGGATCTTAATTGCGGGAAATCAATAACTTATAATTTCTCAATTAACCGGAAGTTACCCTAAATAGCCGGAATTATCACCTCATTGACTGGACTAATTTTGGCTTATAAAGGTCAAAAAGGTGATTCCGGTAACCCATCCAACTGAAACAGCAACACCAATAAAACCGCCGACCAGAACGCCTATCATCATCACCATCGTAACCCAGCTAAATTTAAATATCCGCCTCACACGAATGGCGCATTTTTCTGAAAGTGAGACGTTTTCGTCGACAAGTTTCATTTCTTCAGGCGTAAGAGCAGTCAACGATAACTCCCGTTTTCAAAGGATATTATTATGTTTGAGACCCAATAGCTTATTAAAATTCTCGCTTCTTAGCTATGATTTTGGCTCAGTAACATATAGCACGCGTATTTGTTTTCAATAATACCACGAATCCAAAACGGCCAAATGTCTATTATATTATGGGTTCGTAGACCGGGGATAACGCGATTGTTTCGCTGTCTCCTAATTCGTCTTTTGACCAATATATAGACAGGCATTCTATAAGTCGATTTAATAGACAGTTCCCCCACTCCGATACGAATCCGATGTTTCTGGGAATGTGGTTCGCTGATCGGGGCTATTGAAGCCAGTAAATTAAAATTTTTTACAGCTGTATGATCAATGAACCGGGGCGCTTTCGACGATCCAATAAGCCTCGGAACCGCTCGACGTATCAGCTGCCAGATTTCGGTACCAGCCGGAACAACCGGGTTGGCAGCGGCACCACGTCGGAATCGCCACCGGCGACCCGGGCCATTTGTGAGGCCGGGTTTTCGGCCTTGCCGACATCGTCGGTCGCCGGGTCTGCTGTCGCCGGTTGCTCAGGTTCAACCGTAGACGTCAGCGGATCGGCATCATCGGCCTCATCGTCGGCGATTGCGTCCATCAGCGGCTCCAGGTCATTGCGCATCCACCAGTACCAGAATCCCTGGGCGCGAATCCACTTTTCCAGGCGGGTCAGATCCGTCCATTCGCGGGCCAGCCCCCGGGCGCTGTAGATTCGTGCAACTTCCGCATCGACATAGACCAGAACGCCCCAGGCAAAGGGGTTCTTCTCCTGATCGCCAAAACCGCCGCCCATTTGCTGGCGGTAGGTCCGATAGACCACAGCGTATTCACCCAACCGCCCCGCCGCGCGCAGAAAGGGAATATCTGCCTGGGTGATGGTCATGGTTACGCCAAGGGCTACATCTTGATCCATGATGTTGACTTTCTAATTGTTTTGCAGTACATCTTTGTGTATGATGTACATTATGCTACATGATGTGCGTGGCAATTGCCAATTTTTTTAAACGCGCGTGATTTCGAATCCAGATGGACATGACCGACACGTTGCGCGCATCCAACCGAGGAGACTATCGCATGCCCAAGAAAATTGCCCCGATCCCCAAAGGCTACCGGACGATCACCCCTGAGCTGGTGGTGCGCGGCGCCGACCAGGCGCTGGCCTACTACAAAGACGTGTTTGACGCGATCGTCGTGTCGCGGGTCACCGCTGACGACGGAATTACCGTGCTGCAGGCTGAGGTCAAAATCGGCAACTCCCTGATCCGAATCATGGACGAGATGCCGGCCTTTGGGATTCTGTCACCAACCGGGATTGGTGGTACGGCTGTCGGCATCCATGTCTATGATGCAGCCGCCGGTGATATCTGGCAGCGGGCCCTGGCACAGGGTGCCGGTATTCTCATCGCCTTTGCCGACACCCCCTGGGGCGAACGTTACGGCAAGTTTATCGATCCCTTTGGTCATGTCTGGTCGGTATCCCACCGCATTGCCAAAACGCAAAGCAAGCCGGCCACTGCTGTCATTCCGCAAGCAGAGACAGAAGCCGCTGTCGTTCCGAGCTTTTCTGTGCATGAGCCGCTGGCCGACCGTACCCAGCCCAGCCCCGAACAGGACCTCTACCTGGAAGCCAGCGAAGCCCTCAACAGCAACGCCGCCTGACATCTATCGCAAGTGACGGGCGGACGTCTTTTATGTCCGCCCGGTCACCATCCGGAGAACGACGATGACCGATAATCAAACCCTGAAAGCCCGTCTGCAGGCCGCCACACCGCGCGGCGTGGCCACAGCAACGGGGATTTTCGCCGACCATGCCGACAATGCCGAACTATGGGACGTCGAAGGCAAGCGCTATATCGATTTTGCCGGCGGCATCGCCGTTTTGAATACCGGACATCGCAACCCCGTGGTCATGGAACGGGTCAACGCGCAACTGGCGCGGTTTACCCATACCGCCTATCAGGTGGTTCCCTATGAATCCTATGTGGAACTGGCCGAACGTCTGAACGCGCTGGCGCCGGGGCCATCGGCAAAGAAAACCTTATTCGTGACGACCGGTGCCGAAGCGGTGGAAAATGCCATTAAAATTGCCCGCGCCCATACCGGCCGCGCCGGCGTCATCGCCTTTGCCGGCGGCTTTCACGGGCGGACTCACCTGACCATGGGCCTGACCGGAAAAGTGGTTCCCTACAAGAAAGGCTTCGGCCCGTTTCCCGCCGAGATCTATCACCTGCCCTTCCCGATGCCGGTTCACGGGGTCACCGTTGACGATACCTTCAAGGCCCTGGACCTGCTTTTCAAGTCCGATGTGGGACCGGAACGGATCGCCGCCATGATCATCGAGCCGGTTCAGGGCGAAGGCGGTTTTTACGTGGCGCCACCGGAAATGATGCAGCGGCTGCGGGCGATTTGCGACGAACATGGCATTGTCCTGATCGCCGACGAGATTCAGACCGGCTTTGCCCGCACCGGAAAATTATTTGCCATTGAACATGCCGGCATCGAGCCCGATATGATCACCATCGCCAAAAGCCTGGCCGGCGGATTCCCGCTGGCCGGGGTTATTGGCAAGGCGGAAATCATGGATGCGGCAGAACCCGGTGGACTGGGCGGCACCTATGGCGGCAACCCGATCAGCTGTGCGGCCGCACTGGGCGTTCTTGACGTCATTGAAAAGGACAAGCTGGTGGAGCGCAGCGAAAAGCTGGGCAAATCCATAACCGCTCGCATTCAGGCCATGTCCGGCAGCTCCAATTCCCACCCCATTGGAGAGATCCGGGGCCTTGGTGCCATGGTTGCCTTCGAGCTGGTCAGCGCCCATGGCACCAAGCCCGATGCGGCAGCGGCCAAAGCCCTGTGTGCGCGGTCACTGGAAAACGGCTTGTTGCTGCTGTCCTGCGGCGTCTATGCCAATACCATCCGCATTCTGGTGCCGCTGACAGCCAGCGACGAAATCATCAACGAAGGCCTCGATATCCTGGAGCGTTCGCTGTCCGAAATCTCCGCCGCCTCAGCCGCAGCGGGATAGTTACACCAAGATCACTTGATCGAATCAGTTTACTTTTGGCGGAGATAGGCAATAGACTGAATGCATTCTAACCTTAGGAATCCCCATTTATGACCCCATTTTCCATAGCCGGCGTCCAGATGAACGTCGCGGTTGACCATGAAAACGTGACCGCAATGGCCCACAAGATCGATTTGGCCATGATCCGCTTTCCCTGGGTGCAAATGGTGCTGTTCAGCGAATTGGCCCCCTATGGGCCGGTCCCGGAAAACCATCCGGCGAGTTATGAGGAAATGCTTCATCTGCTTTGTGAAAAAGCCCGCCAGCATAATATCTGGCTGATCCCCGGCTCGATGTTTGTTCACGAGCACGGTGCGCTTTTCAACGAGGCCGTGGTTATCAACCCGGCCGGCGAAGTTATCGCCAGATACCGGAAAATGTTTCCCTTCGCGCCTTACGAGCACGGTGTAACCGGTGGTTCCGAATGTCTGGTGTTTGATGTCCCCGGTGTTGGCCGGTTTGGCCTGTCCATTTGCTATGATATCTGGTTCCCGGAAACCATGCGCCAGATAACAGCCATGGGGGCCGAGGTTCTGCTGCATCCGGTTTTGACCGGAACCACAGACCGCGATATCGAAATCTCCATTGCCCAGGCCACGGCGGCCATGTTCCAGTGCTATATTTTTGACATCAACGGCCTGGGGTCCGGCGGCACCGGCCGCTCCTGTGTTGTCGATCCGGTTGGCAATCTGGTCTACCAGGCGGCCGGTCAGGAAGAGATCATTCCCATTGAAGTGGACTTTGACATGGTGCGCCGTCAGCGCGTCACCGGCCACCGCAGTCTGGGGCAGACACTGAAAAGCTTTCGCGACCGCAATTGCGCCTTCCCCGTCTATAACGAAACCTTCGATACCGGCTATCTGAACAGTCTGGGTGCCCTGGAAATGCCGCAGCAAGGCAGCCGCGATGGCGTTCATATGGCACCGCCGGAAGCCGTACTGCCGCTTGATCACACATCACCGGCCGGTGAAATCATTGATATTGCAAAACCAACAGCCGAAGCCGGGGGGAAATAATTCATGTCCGATGACCAAGCCGTTACCGAAAAGCGCTCCTTGAGTCAATTTTACAATGCATCGCTGTTTCGGGCCGACACCTGGAACCAGCTGAAAAATATCTGCCAGCGCCTGGCCGAGAACCGGGCGGCTCCAAACTCGGCAGAAGAGGCGCGCCGTCTGATGGATCAGATTGCCCCCATGGAAGCCTATTTTGCCTTTCCCGGTCGCCAGCAGTTCCGGCTGATCGAGCAACTGTTGCGCGATCAGGACTTCGAGCATCTGTTCCAGTTGGTCAAGCGGATCGTCGGCGCTCTGATGAGCGAAAGTTACCGGCGAAAGCACCTGAACCTGGCATCGGGCCAGACTGACGATGAAGATCCCCATGGCGAAGACGACGACAGCCCCGATGAAAGAACCCGCCGGCGGCCTTATTTCGAAGTCCTTATTGTTGATGATATGCCGCTTTCGCAGCAGCGTCAGCAGCGTGACAACCTGGCCGCGCTCAAGCGCGAAGAGGATTCCTTTACCTACGAGCCGGTATTCGTGCCCAGCTTTGAGGATGCCCTGATCGCGGTTCTGTTCAATCAGACCATTCAGGCCGTCGTCATCCGGTTTGGCTTTCAGTTGCATTCCCAACACGACATGCCGGTTCTCAAGCGCTATCTGGACCAGGCCCAGTGCGGAAATCTCGACGATCTGGAGCCACAGGACTATGGGCTGACCCTGGCCAATGTGATCACCGAAGTGCGTCCGGAACTGGACATCTATCTGGTCACAGATCAGTCGGTCGAAGATATTGCCGGGCGTGCCGGCAAGTCCTGCCGGCGGATTTTCTATAACCGGGAAGATTACCTCGAGCTGCATATGAATGTGCTGCGCGGTGTCGAATCACGCTACGAAACGCCGTTTTTCACGGCCCTGAAACATTACTCGAAACAGCCGACCGGCGTTTTTCACGCCATGCCCATTTCCCGTGGCAAGTCGATCACCAAGTCCCACTGGATCCAGGACATGGGCGAGTTTTATGGCATGAATATTTTTCTGGCGGAAACCTCTGCCACATCCGGCGGCCTTGATTCCCTGCTCGAACCACACGGCCCGATCAAGCGCGCCCAGGAACTGGCGGCACGGGCCTTTGGTTCCCGGCGGACCTTTTTCGCCACCAATGGCACCTCGACCTGCAACAAGATCGTTGTGCAGGCGCTGGTCCAGCCCGGCGATATCGTACTGGTTGACCGTGACTGCCATAAGTCCCATCACTACGGCATGGTGCTGGCTGGCGCCGACGTCATCTATCTCGATTCCTATCCGCTGCACGAATACTCCATGTATGGTGCCGTGCCGCTCCGCTCGATCAAGAAAATCCTGCTCGAGCTGCGTGCCGCCGGCAAGCTGGAGCGGGTTAAAATGCTGCTGCTCACCAACTGCACCTTTGACGGCATCGTTTATAACGTTGAGCGGTTCATGGAAGAATGTCTGGCGATCAAGCCCGACCTGGTCTTTCTCTGGGACGAAGCCTGGTTTGCCTTTGCCCGGTCCGGGCCGACCTACCGCACGCGCACCGGCATGCACGCGGCCGAGGCCCTGCGCAAAAAATACAAATCGGCCGCCTACCGGGCGCTCTATACCAAAAAACAAAAGGCGCTGGCAAAAATTGATCCCGATGACCATGAGGCACAGCTCGACAAGCACCTCTATCCCGACCCGGACAAGGTGCGGATCCGGGTCTATACAACCCAATCGACCCACAAGACTCTGACCTCGCTGCGCCAGGGCTCGATGATCCATGTCTACGATCAGGACTTCAACGCCAAGGTCGCCGAGCCGTTTCACGAAGCCTATATGACCCATACCTCAACCTCGCCCAATTACCAGATTCTGGCGTCGCTGGATGTGGGTCGCCGGCAGGTCGAACTGGAAGGGTTCGAACTGGTGCAAAAGCAGGTTGAACTGGCCATGCTGCTGCGCCAGCGGATCCGCACCCATCCGTTACTGTCGAAGCATTTCAAGGTGCTGACCGTGGGCGATATGATTCCCAGCGGACACCGGCAATCGGGGATCGAGAGCTATTACGACCTGGACCGCGGCTGGAATGATATCTGGGACGCCTGGGCCGATGACGAGTTCTGCCTTGATGCCACCCGGGTCACCCTGTTTGTCGGCGGTACCGGTCTTGATGGAGACACCTTCAAGAACGATATCCTGATGGACAAGTATGGCATCCAGGTCAACAAAACCTCGCGCAACACGGTCCTGTTCATGACCAACATCGGCACCACACGCAGCTCGATCGCTTATCTGATCGAGGTTCTGGTCAAGATTGCCGGTGAACTGGATGACCGTTTCGAAGACATGAACGCACCGGAACGGGCCGTTCACCAGCAGAAAATTCATTCTCTGACCCATGAATTACCGTCCCTGCCGGATTTCTCCAAGTTCCATGATGCCTTCCGCCCGGACGCGGCGGGGTCCACCCCCGAAGGCCATATGCGCGATGCCTTCTTCATGTCCTACAACGAAGATAACTGTGAATATCTGGGCATGAATGACGGGACCCTGGATCAGGCAATGGCAACCGGACGTCAGGTTGTCTCATCGACGTTCATTATTCCCTATCCGCCCGGGTTCCCCATCTTGGTGCCCGGACAGGTTATCAGCGCGCAGATCATCGAGTTCCTGCGCAATCTGGACGTAAAGGAAATCCACGGCTACCGACCCGATCTGGGGCTGCGGGTGTTCACCGAGGACGCCTTGAATAACAAGATCAAATAAAAATGCGGGAATAAAACGCAATCCACCAATCTATCGCCCTGGAAACCCGTGGCGAAAAATCTGAAAGGGAGACGCATGAATACCCAACCAGCAAAAGACAACGCACCGGCGAAAAAGAAGACCCCGGCGAAAAAGACAGCTGCGAAAAAAGCAACTGCGAAAAAACCGGCCGCTTTGAAAAAAGTGGCGGCGAAAAAAGTGGCGGCAAAAAAACCGGCTCCGGCGAAAAAGGCAGCTGCGAAGAAGCGCCCGGCCAAACGGGCGCCGAAAGTCCACTTGAAAAACATCTCCGAAGTGCGGCGCTATTTTCACCGCAACGAAGATCCGATCTTTTTCATAAGTGCGACCAACTTCAATCTTCTGGGTATTGATGAATGGTGCCGCAACTTCCACTACATCAACTACATCGACTGCTATGATGGCCGCCATCCCAACACCTTTGTTCCCTCGGAACAGGCCCACCCCGAGTTTGAATCGATTGAAGATATCGTCGCTTATCTGCTCGAGCATAAGGAAGTTATCGATTTCATGAAATCGAAGGGCAAGCGGCCGAAGGCTGTGTTTCTGATGTTCGACGAACGGATCGAGAAAATATGCAAGGAACTGGGCATCGAAGTCTGGTTCCCGAAGGCCAAACTGCGCGAGCATATCGATCATAAAATCGAAACCGTGCGGATCGGCAACAAGGCCGGCGTCCCCAGCGTTCCCAACGTGCTGTCCGAGATCAAGGATTATGCCCATCTTCAGCAGCTCTCGAAACCCATTGGCAACGACCTGGTTCTGCAGTCCGCCTTCGGCGACAGTGGTCACACCACGTTTTTCATCAAGAACGAGCGGGATTTCAAACGCCACGCCGATGAAATCGTCGGCCAGGGTGAAATCAAGGTCATGAAACGGATCAATTGCCGGGGCTCGGCGATTGAGGCCTGCGCCACCAAGAAGGGAACCATCGTCGGTCCGCTGATGACCGAACTGGTCGGGTTTTCCGATCTGACCCCCTATCGGGGCGGCTGGTGCGGCAATGAAATATTTGCCGGTGCCTTTGATCAGAAAATCCGCGATGCGGCGCGCAAGTATACCTTCGATTTCGGCAACCAGCTGGTCAAGGAAGGCTACCGGGGTTACTTCGAGCTGGATTTCCTGATCGACCAGAAGTCCGGTGAAATCTATCTGGGCGAATGCAACCCTCGGGTCACCGGGGCCAGCTCGATGACCAACCATGCGGCCTTTGCCCATGCCGACGCACCGCTGTTCCTGTTCCATCTGCTCGAGTTCTCAGGCGTTGATTTCGATCTGGATGTGGAAGAACTGAACAGCCGCTGGGCCGACCCGGACAATATCGACCAGTGGTGCCAGATGGTGATCAAGCACACCGACGACAATGTGGATATCATCACCCAGGCCCCGGAATCGGGCATTTGGCGTCTGCTTCCCGACGGACAGATCGAAAACGACCGGTTCGATTATCACCGGCGCGCCGTTGACAGCGAAAACGAGGCCTTTTTCCTGCGTATCCAGGGACCCGGTGACTTTCGCTATGAAGGGGCCGATCTCGGTATCCTGATTACCCGCGGCCACGCCATGGACAAGAAATTCCGTCTCAACAAACGGGCCAAGGCATGGATCAACGGCATCAAAGGCCAGTACAAGGCAAAGGCATTGCCGAGCGCCTTGCCGGTCGGACCGGAGTCGCCAGGGTTCAAGATCCTGTGAGGGATGATTGTTGAACCCGGACCCGGCAGGCGCATCGCTATCGTTTGAAGCGATAACGGAAGAAAAAGCAGGCGAACAATGGCGGTCACTGTTTGACCGCCATTGGCCCGCCTATAAGCGCTGGTTTCTTTCCGAAGGAATCGAGGCACGACAAACCTATCTGGCCGGTTACCGGGCACTGAAAAAATATATGCCGGAACTGGTTCCGACCTATGAAAAGCTTGTCGAGCTGGCCGGTGGCGGCGATACCGCCGCCCGGTTTCTCAGTTTCTATTGTCCGCCGGCCTATATGTCCGGCTGTTCACAGGCCATCTGGTCCGGCGACGAGCCGCTGCTGGTGCGCAACTATGATTATTCGCCGGCGCTTTGCGACGGCGTCATTCTGTCAACCCGCTGGAACAAACGATGGGTCACCGGCATGACCGACGGCCTGTTCGGGCTGGTTGACGGCATGAACGATTCCGGCCTCGCGGTGTCTCTCACCTTCGGCGGCAGGACCATTGCCGGACACGGCTTTGGTGTGCCGCTGATTATCCGCTACATCCTTGAGGTCTGTGGCTCGGCCAGGGAAGCGGCACGGGTCCTCAAACGGGTTCCCTGTCATATGGCCTATAACGTGACCGTTATCGATAAGGCCGGAAAGTACTTCACCGCCTATCTGTCGCCCGACCGGAAAACCATCATCACCGACGCCCGGGTGGCGACCAATCATCAGACCCATGTGGAATGGCACCGCCATGCCCGGGCGACAGCGACGGTCGAACGCGAACGCTTTCTGCTGCAAAGACTGGCCCTGCACGACGAGCCTGCAGATCGGTTCATCCGGGCCTTTGAAAAACCGCCGCTGTATTCGACCGCCTTTGACCGCGGCTTCGGCACCATTTACACGTCGGTCTACTGGCCGGCACGTGGCGAAATCGAATACCGCTGGCCGGGCGTTATCTGGCACCATGAGGTGGCAAAGCTCGACGAAGGCGTCCATCACATCCGCTATCCGGCCCAGGTCATCTGACGGCATTAGCTGCAATATCTATCCGTTCCACCGATCATTCCTTGCCAAGCGGCGCAGAATCTCTACAAATAAAAGCCATGAAACCGACGCTTGTCATTCTCGTTGTCGGCTTGTCACCATCGCTGGTCGGCAGCCACACACCGCATCTGAAACGATTGGCTGAACGCGGCGCATTGCGCCCCTTGAAGACGGTGGTTCCGGCCGTGACCTGCTCCGCACAATCGACCCTGGTGACCGGCACGCTGCCGTCTGAACACGGCATTGTCGCCAATGGCTGGTATTTTCGCGACCTGGCCGAAGTCCTGCTCTGGCGCCAGCCCAACCAGCTGGTGCAGGGTGAAAAAATCTGGGATGCCGGCAAACGCAAAAACCCGGATTTCACCTGTGCCAAGATGTTCTGGTGGTACAATATGTACTCGACGGCCGACTGGAGCGCCACACCGCGCCCCATGTACCCGGCCGACGGGCGCAAGATCCCTGACCACTACACCTTTCCGGGCAGCCTGCGCGACGAGCTGGACGCCAAGCTCGGCAAGTTCCCGCTGTTCAAGTTCTGGGGGCCGCTGGCGGATATTACATCGAGCGCATGGATTGCCAAAGCCACCCTGCACATCATGCAAAGCCGCAATCCGACGCTGACCCTGAGCTATCTGCCGCATCTCGATTACAACCTGCAACGCCTGGGCCCCGACCTTGAGGATCCCCGCATCCAGCAGGACCTGAAACAGATCGATGACCTGTGCGGCGAGATGATCGAGGCCGCTGATCGCGACGGGCGGCAGGTCATTGTGGTCTCTGAATACGGGATTACGCCGGTCAGCGACGCCATCCATATCAACCGCGCCCTGCGCCAGGCCGGCCTTATTGCGGTCCGCGAGGAACTGGGGCGCGATGTGTTCGATGCCGGTGCCTCGGCGGCCTTCGCCATGGCCGACCATCAGCTGGCCCATATCTATGTAAACCAACCGGACCGCCTTGAAGACGTTAAAAAGCTCATTGAAAGCCTGGACGGGGTCGAAACCGTGCTGGATGCCGAGGGTAAACGCAACGCCGGACTGGACCATTCGCGGTCGGGCGAGCTGGTCGCCATATCAAAGGCTGATCGCTGGTTCAGCTATTACTACTGGCTGGACGATGAAAAAGCACCGGACTATGCCCGCACCGTCGATATCCACCGCAAGCCGGGTTACGATCCGGTCGAGCTGTTTGTCGACCCGGCGCTTCAATTTCCCATGCTGACCATGGCCTGGAAACTGGCCAAACGGAAAATGGGCTTTCGCAATCTGCTCGATGTGATTTCCCTGAAAGACAGCCAGATCGTGCGCGGCTCGCACGGCCGGCTGACCGATGATCCCGACGATGGCCCACTGGTCATCAGTTCGCGCAGTGATCTTTTACCGACCGGCACCATTGACGCCACCAATTTCAAACAACTGGTGCTCGATCACGTGTTTGACGGCGAGGCGTGAGCATCTGGCTTTACGGCCATAGGGTGAACGCCTTTCCGGCAATTTAAAAACCGCTGGAAAAGCTGTTAAGTGCCGGCGATGAATTTCTGAAAAAACAATGTCAGAACAAAACCAACCACCGCCAGCCCGGCCAGCATAGGCTCGCCGGCATTGGCGATCAGCACCGCATCCAAAAGACAGATACCGGCGATCAGGCTGACTACGGCGCGCGGGATATCGCCAGGGCCCCGGCGTTTGACAAAATACAGGGCGACCAGGATCCAGACGGTAAACACAGCCCAGAACGGCCAGACCGCGGGCTGTTCGATCGCCTGCAGGGCACCGAAGACTATCGGTGCCCCTAAAAACAGCAACGGCCACATATTTTCCACGCGACCCAGGTTTTCCTGCTTGGCCACGTAGGTCAGGCCGATCAGATAGGCCAGCAACAGGCCGGCGCCGATAAACAGGGCGGGCGGCAGGGTAACGACAAAACACAGACCGGCGGTCAGATATACAAAGACCCGGCACAACCCCATAATCAGCGGACTCGACGGGTTGCCCTTGTGATGGCGGTTATAGGCGATGATCGCCAGCGCCAGACCAAGGCCACCGAGGGCGGGCCAGATGCCGGTACCGCCAGCCAGGACCATACCGGCAACCAGCAGCAGGCCAATGCCGGCCGCCAGCATCGCGAAACCCCAGGTGAAAACCGCCGTTTTGCTGACCTGACCACTTGGGATCGGGCGTTCAGGGCGTTCCCGAGCATCAATCTCGGCATCAAAGGCATCGTTCAAAAACATGCCGCCGATATAAAACAGCGATAGCGCAAGCGCCACCGGAACCAGACGAAGATCAGTGACAATCCCTCCGGCAAGGACAACGGCGGCCAGCATATTGGTCCATACCGTTGGCAGGTTGGATACACGGCCGAGCCGCAAGGCGACGTTAAATGTCATGCCAGTAACTGGTCCCGCACCCAGGCCAGTTCGCGGGCAATGGCGGCGCTGACACCCACATTGCGGTAACTTTCCGGCAATACATCCCAGGTATAGGTTTCCACCTCGAGCTGTTCGGTCACCGGCTGTTCTTTATGGATCGCCAGAATGTCCTTGAGAAACTGCTGGGTGGTGGCCACCGACTGCATTTCTTCCAGAAAAATCGGCACATGGAAATGGGTTCGCCATTCGGAACCCCGGGCCGCGTCGATCTGTTGCAGGGCGTCCGGGATATCGGCATAGCGAATTAACTTTCCGTCCCTGTTCTCGACCACCTGGTGCATGTAAACCGGCTCATTCATCTGACCCAGCAGGCGGGCTGTATCGCCGTCAACGCGGGGGATCCGCATGGCTGAACTGAGCTGCAGTTTCGATATCTTGATGCCTGCGGTTTTCAGTGCGGCCAGACTTGCCCGCGGGTCTTCAAATTCCACGGCCGCATGGCAGACGTCGTAGCAGACACCCAGATGGCGGCGCAGGGCCTGCGCGGCCGCATCCGGGCTCAGCCCGGCCAGCGTTGCCAGTCGCTTGGCGGCGCTGTCACTGTACAGGTATCGGTCGAAGAAACCGATGGTCTCGTCGATGGTTTCGATCATGCAGAACGGTTCCGGTTCGAGCGCCAGATTTATCAGCTTTCCGCTGGACTCCTGCACCTTCACCAGATGGCTGACATGACGGATCATGTTGTCGGCAATGGTATCAACCAGGGTTTCCTTACCAACAAGCCACGGTTTGAAGGTGCCGGGCACGGTGCTGATCGATCCTTCCATGCCGTCGGGCAGTAATTTTGCCAGATGATCGGACAGGCTGTTGGTGTAGCTCAGGCGCAACGGGTCCGCCCAGTCCGGCTTGTAGGCGCCTTCCTTTACCGGTTGCCCGTGAAAATTTCCGTAAGGAAAGCCGTTGAGGGTAAATACGTAATAATCACCCTGGCTGAGGAACTCCTGCAGCTCAGCAAATGTCGCCGGATCGGTCAGCGCTTCCGCCGCTTTCGCCGCCAGACGCAGGCCCACACCGAGCGGCCTGTGTGGCGAAATATCGGCTTTGATTTCCGGCAAATGGCGGCGCAGCCCGGCAATTACATCGGGCCAGGCTTCGGCGGCATGAATATTCGTACAATAAGTCAGGTGACCGAGAGACTGATCCGCACCCAGTTGCATCAGGGAGCCTGCCTGGCTTTTAACCACTGGATCGATTGCATGACCAGGTTGCTATCCATTTCATGGACTTCCACACCAACACCGATATCTGACAATAAGGTGATGGTCAGTTCGCCGCCCAGGTGTTCGCGGAACTCCTGCAGACCGACGATCACTTCCAGCTCGCCCTCGGCCGTTGTTTTTTCCAGTGCCGGGTGCCACAACTTGAATCCCAGATGCTCAAGCAAAAAACAGATCCGGGTTTCCTGTCCAGCATCGAGCAGGCCGCTGAGCACCGAATAACGCGCATCCAGGGCAATGCCGATGGCAACCGCTTCGCCATGGCGTACATGATAGCGGGTCAGTCCCTCCAGTTTGTGGGCCGACCAGTGGCCGTAATCCAGCGGACGGGCACTGCCCATTTCGAAGGGATCACCGCCATGCCCGATCTGGTGCATGTGCAATTCGGCGCAGCGCCGGATCAGGGTGGCCAGGGCCTCCTTGCCGAAAGTCGCCAGCTGATCTGCATTTTTCTCCAGCCACTGAAAAAACGCGCCGTTGCGAATCAGGGCAACCTTGACCGCTTCCGCCATGCCGGCAATCTTGTCGCGCTCACCCAGCCCCATGACAAAGCTGATATCGTTGAGTACCGCGAAAGGCGGCGCAAAGGTTCCTATGTAGTTTTTGGCGCCATACAGATTGACGCCGTTTTTGACACCGACACCGGAATCGTTTTGCGACAGCACCGTCGTCGGAATGCGGATATGACGGACCCCCCGGTGGGTTGTCGCGGCGACCAGGCCGACCGCATCGAGAACCGCGCCGCCACCGATGGCAATGGCGTAGGAATGACGGTCAATACGGTGGTCATAGAGAGTTTGCTGCATCTGTTCGACAAAATGAATATCCGACTTGATCTTTTCGCCACCCGGCACCAGCACCGGCCGTGTGACCAGATCAATGCGGTCCGCATGATGGGTCGCGTAGGCGACAATATCTTCGATCAGGGTGGGGCTTGCCTGGGCCAGGCCGTCATCGAGAAAGATAAGGGCGCGATGTCTTTTATCCGGCTCGATGCGCGACAGGGTGTCGACCAGGGTCGTATTATCCAGCGCAAAAAGATTTTCCGTAAAACAGACCGGAAACTCAAAAGGCACGGCAAAGCGCTGCCAATGTGTGGTCGTCTGGGTATTTGTTTTCACATCCTGCGTCGCCATGATGGACTCCAACCTGTTTATGATGACCATCCAGAAAATCCTCAAGATGGTCCTTGATTTATATCCGCCCTTCGCCCTAACTAAGGGTGACCTGTCCGTTGCCAGTGATCAACAGTTTCCGGGAGTTAGATCAATGAAATATGTAAATATTTTGTTTTGCGTCATGATGGTCCTGTTTATAGGTGTTCAGTATAACGATCCTGATGGCCTCATGTGGGCCTTTATTTATCTGGTTCCGGCCCTCTGGGCCGCGCTGGCGGGCTTCCGTCTGAACCATGTCCTTGGCAACCGCGCCTTTTCCGCCCTGGCTGTTTCAGTTCTCGGCACCCTCGTGCTGATGGGTTATTACTGGCCCTCCACGCCGGGCTTCTGGCATAAGGATGTCTGGTGGGAAACCGAAACCGCCCGTGAAGGCATGGGGATGATGATTGCGAGTCTGGTCATGCTTGTTGCCGCCTTCACCATCTGGTCAGCGCGCCGGAAATTGGCCGACCCAGCCTGAGCGCCAGCAGGTATTCAGCGCCGGTCACGGGGTGAAGTCCTTGTTCATGACATAGGATACAATCGCCATCCGCTCGGCCTCATCATAGACTTCGTCCCAGGCTGGCATTTTCCTGAACCCCTTGGTGACCCGTTTGTAGACGAAGTCAGGTTTATAGCGAGCGGGTTTCAGTTTGGGCGCTTTGCCGGGATAAGCCTTGTAGCCGTGACAATGGGTACATTGCTCAAACCAGATTTCCTTGCCCAAGGCAACGTTTTCCGGATTGGCCAGATATTCCGGGGTAAATTCGACCGGGACAAATTTGGTGGCTTCCTGTGCCGATACGCCAGGGCTGGCAAAACCGGAAACGAGCAGCAGAACAACCAATCCAATACCTGGGTAACCTTTTATCAACGCGAAACTCCTTTGTTCATCCGAATGTTCATCCAAACCGGTGGACAGCTGGGCTGACAGATCCAATGGCGCCAGCGCGGCCTCAATTAATCGTTATAAATAAAATAAATTGTCTGAAGGTAAAAATCTATTTTCAAAAAAAGGCGCCGCCGGCACCAAGGCCGGCGGCGTTATTTATCGGCTTCGATCAGTCGGATACGATCTTATAGATTGTATCCAGGGTACCGTTTGGACCCGTTGTGATCGAGGTCAAGGCATAGACATCACCGGCATTATCCTGGGCAAATGCCAGAACATACGGCTTCTTGCCGTCCATACCGGTTACGCTGGCCACGTCCATGCTCCATTTGCCACCGGACTCGGTCGCAACGAAGAGCTGTCCGTCCATGGCGCCGAAGCCCTTGGACCAGTCGCCAAACACGTATTTGCCGGCAAGTTTGGCATCGGACCCACGGTGCACATAACCGCCGGTTACCGAAATCCCCTTACAACCGTTCGGCTGGGCCGTGCAGTTCTGGTATTCCAGGATCGGCAGGGTCAAACCTTCCGTGTTACAGGTCGCCGGGTGATCGTCCGGCTTCTGATAATCAAAGCAATGGGTCGCTTCCATCCGACGCCAGCCATAATTGCCGCCTTTGACAATGATGTTGACTTCTTCAAAGCTGTTTTGCTGAACGTCACCGCAGAACAGACGACCATCTTTCTGGTCGAAGGAACAACGCCACGGGTTGCGCAGACCATAGGCATAAATTTCCGGAAGTGCGTCCTCGTCATCAGCGAAAGGATTGTCGGCCGGAATGCCGTAGTTGTTGTCGCCATCGGTTGTGTTCACGTCGACACGCAGGATTTTGCCGTGCATGGAAGTTAAATCCTGACCATTGCCTTCGGTTACATTGTGGCCGATACCCCAGTCGTTGGCATAACCGCCGTCACCGGTTGAAATGTACAGATACCCGTCCGGACCAAAGCCGATCCAGTGACCGTTATGGTTGAACTGGGGCCAGTCGATGGATGTGATGATACGACCGGAATTGGGATTTGCCTTGTTGGGATCGGTCGAGGATACGGTAAATTCCTCAACCACGTTGGTATGGTCCCACCACAGCATTTTCCCAAGATCACCCTGGAAATCAAGAACGGTGGAATAGGAAACATAGAATTTTCCGTTATTCTTGAAATCCGGATGGAACGCCAGGCCGAGAGCCCCGCGCTCGTCAAAATCATGGAACTGGGTTCTGATTTTATTCCGAATATCAAGGAATGGTTCCGGCGATAATTTGCCGGACGCATCGATGATTTTAATGTGACCAAACTGTTCGACGACAAACTTGCGGTCATCGCCAGCCGGTTGAACCATTGCCAACGGTGTGTTCACACCGGTGACATAAGGCACCATTTTCACTTTTGTCGCCGCATTCGATGCGGTCGCGCCCAAAGCGATCAGACCAGCGGTCATGGCAATGCCAGATAGTAACGTAGATATACGCATGATAGTCCCCTCCACGGAGTAGTAAAAAACCAAACCTGTTGATGGTAGGGAGCAGTTGCCCTGCTCCTGTTTTTTTACCAAATCACCTTTTGCAGTGCTGGCAACGGACAACGCCCCCACATAGTCGGCGGTAACTGCGTTGTCCATAAATACAGCTTAGTATCAGCCCGTGAACTTGTCTATTAAGTCTTCCGCCATATACGCAAAAATCCGTAGGTTTATTGGAGAATCAGCACAAATTTAACTTATAGGTAGAATATTAATTTAATAAATTAACTCTAATAAATGTCATAACCATTTGATAATAAACAAATATAATAAACAGAACTGTTCATTTATGATTTCAGGGAATAATTGTATTGCTGATTGGGCACTATTTACCGGGGGCCCTTTATTTTCGCCATGAACGGGCGGACCATGGCCCACAGCCCGAAGGGAAGCAGGGCCGACAACAGCAGGGTCAGCAACGGCTGGTCTCCGCCCATGTAGCCGATGGTTGAAAATAAAAACCCCAAAGGGACCGACCCGCAAACCAGGGCCGCAAAAAAAACCGGGAATGACATGCGCGACAAACCGGCCATACAGGCGACCACTTCGGAGACCACGGGGAGCCAGCGCGACATGGCGACAATCCAGCCACCCAGGCTCTCAAAAATCCGTTCCCCTTCGGCCAGCCCCTTTTCGCCACTCAGCCACAGGGCGAAAGGCCGTCCCAGCTTGCGGCATAATCCATAGCCGACAAGGCCGGAGACGACCGAACCGACAGCCCCATAAAAGCCGCCGAGAACCGGCCCGTAAACCATGCCCAAAGCGGCCATGACCGCCGTTGTCGGCACCGGAATCGCCAGATCAGCGACCAGCAGTCCGATCGCCGCCGCCCAGGCGTAGGCGCCGAAACCCTGCATCCAGGTGATAATACCCTGGCCCGCAAAGATCTGCTCGATCTGGGTACCGAACATGAAAAACGGGACCGAGACAAAAACCACCAGAGCAAGGACAATAGCGAATAATTTAACCATAGCTGATCAGGTCGCGGCTCCCCATCACGGACTTACTCGATAATCAGATCATCCATGGTGCGCCGTGATTTAGGCGTCTCAACAACCGGTTCGCGCTGGCCGCGCAAAATGGAATTGCCCTCATAAACCGTGCGCTGATCAATCGCCGGCGGATTCAGCCAGTCCTCCTCCTTCATCTGCCCGCTTTGCCCGTAGGCATCGAGCGCGTTCTGGTAGCAGACCAGACGGATGGCTTCCTGATCAACGCCCTTTTGCGCCGCCAGCTTGGCGGTTTTGGCGACCGCCAGGGGTTCCGAAATGCCCCAGTCACAGGCAGAGTCGACGATAATCCGTTCCGGACCGTATTGCTTGAGAATATCAACCATCCGCTCGGTACCCATTTTGGTGCTGGGATAGATTGAAAAGCCGGCCCAAAATCCCCGGTCCAGGCATTCACGCACGGTTTCCTCGTTATTATGATCAACAATCACCTTCGAGGGTGCGATGCCGTGCTCCTCGCAGACATCCATGGAGCGCGAGGTACCGCGTTTTTTATCGCGGTGCGGGGTGTGAATCATGACCGGCAGATCCAGTTCCATGGCCAGATCGATCTGCAGCCGGAAATACTTGTCCTCCAGCTCCGTCTGGTCGTCGTAACCGATTTCACCGATCGCCACGACCCCTTCCTTGAGGGCAAACCGCGGCAGAATCTCCATCACCGCTTCCGCCAGTTCCTCGTTATTGGCTTCCTTCGAGTTCAGACCGATGGTGCAGTAATGGCGGATTCCGAACTGGCCGGCGCGAAAGCGCTCGAAGCCGACGATCGACGACAGATAATCGCTGTAGGAGGCGACATGGGTGCGCGGTTGTCCGAGCCAGAAAGCCGGTTCAATCACCGCCACAACTCCGGCCGCCGCCATCGCTTCATAGTCATCCGTTGTCCGCGACAACATATGGGCATGGGAATCAATAAACATCATCGTGTCATTTCCACTTCAAAATTCAATTTTCGGGTTATCGCCAGGGAATTGTCGAGCATTTCGTCGGCAATCGCCCGCCAGGTTAAAGCGCCACTGGCAATCATTTCCGCATAGGCGGAAAGCGCGGCACAAAGCTCATCCTTGCCGGCCGATGGCGGCGCCGTCGTCAGGGCCAGAGCCACGGCTTTCTTTTCCGTCGGTTTGCCATGAGCCACGACGCGGCGGAAATCGTCCAGATATTCGTCCCCGGCAAAGGGGCCGATACAGCGCCACAGTTCCGGCGAAACCAACCGGTCGGCGGCCCACCTCTCGTGGGCATAGTCGCTGAGTATCCTGGCCAGCTCCGGATTGGCCCGCTCATCCAGGCCCTGGATCGGCTCCAGCAGGACACCGACAAACAACGCCTTGAGCACCATATTGTTCCACGGATTGATGGCAAACTGTTCGGCCGGGAACGGGTTGCGGTGGGCGACCGCTTCGAACTCGGCCTTGATGTTGGTCCGCAATCCGCCGGCAGCCAGATCAACCAGCGTTTCGGGTGCCGCATAAAGGGACAGGCCGGAAAACAGGGCCAGCAATTCCCCCAGATCCGCGGTCCGGTGCAGGTCTTTGAACCGCGCCGCAAAGGGCTGCGACGGATCCTTCGACAGGGCAATCAGAAAACAGACCCGGGCGGCCACGTCAATACTCCACTGGGCCGGATTCCAGCCGCTCCGCGCCGCATCGGCGGCGGCCAGGTCTTCGGCACTCAGCACCAGGTCATCCTTGCCGAGTTTTCGAGGTGCCATGCCAAAGGCGATATCAAAAGTCTTCTGTGCGGGATCGCCCAGCAGTTTGTCGATTTGCCCGTCGAACCAGTCGGCTGCGGGCGGCGGCGCCTGCCGGGTAATCCAGTTGCGTAACAATGTGGATGGCGTATCGCCCATTTCACTCCCCCGGTCTGACTTTATACAGGGATGTCTGCAAGTGCATCCTTGATGAAAATCATGGCCAATTTTTGCTATTCACACAAGATAAACAACATTTTCGCCGTCCGCGTCAAATCACCATCGGGAGATGGCAGCCCCAGATCCGTCAATTGCACCCGCCGCCTTATGTCTTCGCATATTTCCTGGCACCGATACGCCATTCGCGGTGCAACGTGTAGATCCCCGTGGCAACAATGATCAGGGCGCCGACCCAGGTCCACAAATCGGGGAGCTGATCGAAAACAAAAAAGCCGTAGAGCGTGGCCCACAGCAGAACCGAATAATGCACCGGAGCAACAACCACCGCATCGGCAACATCCAGCGCCTTGATCACCAGTATTTCCGCCGCTGCCGCCAGTACGGCCATACTGACCAGCAGGACCAGTTCCAGTGTTGTGGTTGGTGATTGCCAGATAAAGGGCAAAGGTATTGTCAGCAGGGCACTGGCGGCCAGCGCCGTATAGGCGACCGTGGTGACAATGGGATCGGTTCCGGCGACAATCCGTGACAGGATCTGGCGCAGGGCAAACAGCAGGGCCGCCAAAAGGATCAGCAGGACGGCGGGATGAACAACGCCCAATCCCGGCCGGGTCACGATCAGGACCCCGACGAAGCCGAGCCCGACCGCCGTCCAGCGGCGAATCCCCACCGCTTCACGCAGCACCAGGGCGCCGATCACCGTGACCAGGAACGGAGCGACAAAAGTAACCGCAATCCCGTCCGCCAGCGGCACAAAACTGATGGCATAAACAAACAGGGATGCCGAGCCCGCCGCCATGGCCCCGCGTGCGATCTGCAGGCCGGGATGACGGGTGCGCAGAATACTGACACCGCGAAACGCCAGCACCACCAGAACCCCCAGCAGAAGACCGAATTGGCGCGACCAGACGATTTGCAACGGGTGCAGGGTATCGGTCAGAAACTTGGCCTGGGTATCGACAGCTGCAAACAGAAACATGCCAGCGGTCATATAGGCAATTCCCAGTCTGTTGTTGGACGACCGCGGGGAAACCGATGAATTCGAAATGGTGATGTCTCCAGTACGCATGGTGAGAAAGATCGCCGCAGACCAGAGATGTCGGCGGACGGGGAACTGAGTGCCGCTTTTAATGGATTATGTCCGAAGCACCAGCGCCCATACCTTTTCGGGAAGCCGGCTCTCTCCGTCCGACAGGGCGGGACAACGGGCAACTGCGGCCAGCTTACGCGCATTCAAACCGACCTGGGGGATTTTTATGGCTTCGCCGTCAGAACTGAAGATAAATATTTTCATGTCCATCTTCCTTTATTTCGTAGCGGACACAACCAATTCCCCAGTTCACATTTTCACCATCCGACGAACAGGGGAAGAACAGGGTCTCCGCATAGCGATACCTGATTCCATAGGGCTCCATGGTGTAGCGGCTATAGCGCTTTGAATACCCGGTTTTCTTGTCGGCAATACAGGCTTCCAGGTGCGCCAGCAGGGGATGGAACAGCGGGTCCGCACGCAACGTCGCCTTATCGCTGTCGCCGATGATATTCCGGCCCTGCAGACGGCAAATGTTTTCCCCTGCAAAATTAAGTAAAAGCTTTTCCTTGTTCACATCACTCCTCAGATCATAGACCCAGATATCGGGGACCAAGCGGGGAATTTGCATCAAATCCATCATCTTGTAATCGGCAAGCTGCCCCTCCCGGCAATGGGACAGGACGAAGGAGCCGAACACCTTCAATCCGTCCCACAGAAGGTTGTCATCAATTTGCTGCTGGGTTATCACGCCGCAACCTTTTCAAGACGGTCCTCATGAAACGAACCATCTGATTTGTGAAATACATGCCCCCCGCTGACCCGCTTCTCGGCGGTCCGGCGATCATATCTTACCCGCAGGCTACGACAAAATACCATAACACTCATTGATCAATATCATGGTTCAGGGCTTTCGCCCGCATGGGCCTGCAGCTTCCTGTGGGAAATCCGCAAGGATAGGTAATGCGGAATAATCAGGACACCGTATGGCGCGAGCGCACGGCCGGAAATTTAACGGTAACCGTTGTCCCTTGCCCCAACACACTGTCAATAATCAATTGCCCGCCATGACGCTTCGCCAGGCCATTGGATAAAGCCAGTCCCAGACCGGTTCCCTCATGGGCGACCGTATGTCCGTCGCGAATTTGGCTGAACTTTTCCAATGCCTTGGGAATATCCGTTTTTGCGATACCGACACCGCTATCGATTATGGAAATAACGATGCCTCCATCACTTTCGACCGCCGCCGCAATGGTAATTTTTCCCCCGCGTGGTGTGAACTTGATGGCATTGGTAAGCAGGTTGACCAAGATCTGTTTGACCCGCAAAGGGTCCGCATAGAGATAGGGAATATCATCCGCGATATGCTCAACCAGGGATAAACCCGCATCCTTGGCACGTCCGAGCACCATTATGTTGCAGGCACCAATGAGCTGTTTGAGATCAACCACCACGGCGGCAATATCGAGCTCGCCAATTTCAATTTTTGACAGATCAAGCATATCCGAAAGGATCGCCAGCAAATGCGCGCCGGACTCATTGATATCTCTTGCATAGGTCTGATATTGCTGACTTAAAGTCCCGAACATCTGATTCTTGATAATTTCCGAAAATCCGATAATGGCATTTAACGGCGTGCGCAGTTCATGGCTCATATTTGCCAAAAACTCGGATTTTGCCTTGTTGGCGAAATCGGCACTCTCCTTCGCCTCGATCAAACTGGCGGTGCGTTCGCGCACTTTTTGCTCGAGACTCTGATTGGCTTCGTCAATCTCATTGAATGCGGCCCGCAACACCAGCTCGGATTCCCGGCGCTCAAAAACCCGCCCCAACTGGGTGCCAACCTGCACAAGGGTATCCATTAATGCCTTGTCTTCAGCAATAATTTCATCCGTATAAAACTCCAGGACGGCAACAACGGCGTCTTGCGACAATACCGGCAAGGCAAAGCCGGAGCGGACGACAACATCCTGCGTGGCCGCCATGACACGGGCGAACTTCTTATCCTTGGTTACATCTTCAATCCATTGCGGTTTTCGGGACGTAAAAACGCGTGAAACCAGTCCGGTACCACGCCGCATCGCCGTTTTGTTGGTTATATTCTGGAACACAGAAAACCGGTCCGGATCTGCCAGGCACCATATTTTGCCTGGATAGAGTTGATCGGCATCGTCCCTGTTGCGAATATAGACGTGCCCGATAGGCCATTTTGTATAGGCGCAAATGGTGTTCAGGCAGGTCTGAATAGCCTCTTCGAAGGTTACTGATTTATTTGCATCGCTTGCGGTGCGCTGAAGAAGGTCACCCAGCCGGGAGCGCGCCGCCAACCCCAGCTCAGCCTCTTTCCACTCGGATATATCATAGAACCACAGAATAAATGCAGGCTCGCCGTTGTATTCAACGAGCCCTGCATCAATGTTACTCCACCAGTGTGAGTCATCTAACCGGGCAAGCTCGACATGTTGGGCGATGTTGACGGCACCGCCTTCAATTTTTTCCAGTATTTCCAACACTTCCGGCCGATCAATCCATTTTGGCTTAATCTCCGATGAAAGGATCTGATTGACCGCCTCGGCACCCATCAAATCGGCCATTTTCCGGTTTACAAACAACAGTTCTTTCGATTGGCAGGAGACAATTGCGGATCCGTTCGGGCTTGCTTCAAGCAAAAGCCGCAGATGGTTCTCGCTTTTCTGCAGGTATTCCATGGCATCTTTGAGCGACTGTTCGGCGTAGCGGCGCTCGGTGATCTGCTCTTCCAGCCGGCTTGTCCGCTTGTCAACAAGCTCCTGCAGGTATTCTTTGTCTTCGACCAGTTTAAGATGCCGAATTTTATCGTTTTCCATTCGCGCTTCGTCACGCTCAGCCTCAATTTCCTTGCGTTCCGTAATGTTGGATGCAGAGCCCCGTGTCAACGGCGGAGTAAATCTAGTCCATTAGGGCGGAGTAAAACCAGTCCACTTGATGTTAAGCAGAGCCTGGTGTTGCGGGTTGTCCCGGTAGTCCATAGGAGGGACCCGCGCTGCT
>JABMNT010000167.1 GCA_013203595.1 Rhodospirillales bacterium | reverse complement strand
TTACCTGTGCCGGTCAACCGGAACCGTTTCTTGGCGCTGGACTTGGTCTTCAGCTTGGGCATTTCGTTTTCCTATCATAATCTCGCCGCTTTAAGAAAAGCGTCATTGGTCAACATAAGAGCGGCTGGGCATGCCCTGCCGGACCGCTCGGAAGCGCGGTTTATAACGGGGTGCGGGGGTATTGGCAAGCGGTTTGCTGGGAGGGTTGCGACAATTCACGCGCCGACAGGCAAATGGTCATTTACGGCTTTCTGATCGCGTCCAGCTTTACTGTCATCCCAGATATTTATTAAAAAACGCCGCCAGCGGCGCGGAGGCGGGCGAGTCCAGTCGGTCCGCATAGGGCACGCGGATGATTTCCAGTTCACCGCCGGCCTTTCTGTAAAGCGTCTGAAAGCGTTCCGGCTCGTTCAGGTCCTGCCCGGATGCCGGGTCCAGATAATCATGAACGATATCGGGCGTGCCCTGCAGCCACAGGGCCGGCGGGGTTGTGACCTGTTCGCCGCGCGCCAGGGCCAGCAGCGGGTTGCCTTCCGCCATGGCCGCTTCGCTGGCCCAGTAGATATCGTGAAATTCCGGAATTCCCTGGGCCCACTGACCGGTCTCGGGGGTTTGCAGACAGCGCAGCGCGTGGTGATAACGCGACAATGGATTGATCACCGGCCATTCCATGACCAGGCAGCGGACCGTTGCATCGACCAGGTTATCGGTATCAAGGGCAATCGCACTGTAGCGGGGATCATCCGGACGCATCGCCAACAGGGCCGCCAGATGGCCGCCGCTGGACTGGCCGGACAGGCCAACCCGGGCCGGATCCAGATCCAGACGGGGGGCGTTGGCCTTGAGCCAGCGGATGGCGTAATGAATGTCTGCGAGGGACGCCGGATAACCATCAGCGGCCTGGCGGAAATCCAGGGCGGCGACGGCCAGACCAGCGTTGACCAGCACTTCATCGCGGCCCTGGCAACCGCTCCGGTCGCCCTTGTTCCAGGCCCCGCCATGCAGGTCGACAACCAGTGGAAACGGGCCGCCGCCGCGGGGGGTGAACAGGCGCAGCAGCAAGGGCCGGTCACCGTGGCGCAGATATTCCAGATCCTGGGCGGTATAAGTTTTGGCGTCGTCCATGGTATGTCTCCCTGTTCGCCTGGCGGGCATGGATGGCAGGCGTTGAGCGCAAAACTATCATGGAACCGCGCACCGCATCCATAGATAATCGACCGCCTTTGCACGGCACAGCCGGCCACCGGACCCCTGCGAAAGTATCGCAGGGCGAGGCTCGTTGCTCTACATACAGTTGTATGAATTTTCAGATTTCTTACTGTTTTAAGAGATTTTCTGGCAAAAACCCTGTATGATGAAAGAGGTAATCCGAAGAATTGGCAGCCGGCTACTTTTTAACAGTGTGCCCGTGCAGGGCTCGGCAGGTGGTCAATTGGCAGAGAAAACAAAGCTGGAAGCAGTTCCTGACGCCGTGGGCCCCGGTCCACCACACGGGGTTCCTGATACTGCACAAGAGCGGATTGCCGTGCTTGAACGGCAACTGGCTGGAGCCCGCCAGGAACTGGCTGCAAAAGCCCGTGAAGTTGACGTCGTCCAGCGCACCGTGGCTGACGTACATGAGGCCATCGAGACCATTGACGCCGGTTTTGCCATGTTTGACCGCAATGACCGGCTGGTTTTCTGTAACCAGCAATACTACGCCACTTTTCCCGAATTGACAGCAGACGACATCATCCGACCGGGCGTGGCCTTTGAGGAGATTGTCAGGAAAGGTGCCGAACGGGGCCTTGTCGAGGCGGCAGTCGGGCGGGTCGAGGCTTATATAAAGGAGCGCATGGAAAAGCACCGCTACCCCGGCGATCCCTATGAGTATCGCCAGAAGGGTGGCACCTGGATCCGGACCGAAGAGCGGCGCACGCCCGGTGGCACCTATGTGGGAACCCGCACAAATATCACGCAGTTCAAACAGATCGAACAGAAACTGGCAAAATTGCTGGCCGAGCAAAAGGCCCATTTGAGCGCCTTCGCCCAATACGCACCGGTGTCGTTCATGGTCAAGGACCGCAAAAGCCGGTTCACCTACGTCAACACCCATTTCGAACAGCTGTTTGGCGTCAGGAATTCCGATGTGCTGGGCAGAACCATGGCCGAATTGCGGCCCGGCGCGGACCTGTCCATCGCCATTGCTCAGGAGGAAGAGGTCTGGAAAACCGGTGTCGCATCGGCGGTTGAAATGGACATGGTCGCCAATGGTGGCAGTGTCAGACGCCTGGAAGTCCGTAAGTTTCCGATTTTTGGTCCCGGTGATGAGATGATCGCCCTTGGCGGCATAAATCTGGACATCACCGAGATCAAGAATGCCCAGAATGAGATGGCCTATGCCCGCGATCAGGCGGAAGCCGGCAACCGGGCCAAATCCGAGTTTCTGGCCGCCATGAGTCACGAGCTGCGCACACCACTGACATCTTCCCTGGGCAGTCTTGGCCTTCTCAACGGGCTGATGTCGGATTTCCTGCCCGATCAGGGCAAGGAACTGCTCGAGATCGCGTTGCGCAACAACAACACCCTGCTGCATCTGGTCAACGAGTTGCTGGACTTTGAAAAAGTCCTGTCGGGAACCCTCGTAATCGAGACCCAGGCACATGACATTCGTGCCCTGACATCCACCATCATTCACGATCTGCAGGGCTACGCCCGGACCCAGTCCGTAAAATTTATCTTCAAGGCCCCTGATGATCCTTTGTTCGCACAGGTTAACGAACACCGGTTTGGCCAGATCCTTGGTAACCTGCTGTCCAATGCCGCCAAGTTTTCAGATGCAGGACGAGACGTGGGAATCGATCTGACCTGCCATGGCGGCCGCGTTCAGGTCAATGTAAGGGATCAGGGGCCGGGCATCCCCGAAGACTTTCAAAACAAATTATACGAGCAGTTCACCCAGGTCGATTCATCCTCATCGCGCCAGCATCGCGGCACCGGTCTTGGCCTTACCATCAGCAAGGCCCTGACCGAGAGAATGGGCGGCGAGCTCAGTTTCGATACGGAGATCGGCGTTGGCACGACCTTTCACATCAGTTTTCCGCAATTAACCATCAGCCTGTCGCCGGCCGCCTGAATTACCCGCAGCAACCATCACCGATCTGCATGGGCGGGCATTTGACGTCGCCATAACTGCAATAAACGCAGCAATCGCCCTTGAGCGGTTTCAGAACCTGGCCGCAGCCTGTGCAGTCATAAAAATACTGACAGGCATCTGTCGGCATGACTTCGGTTTTAACATGTCCGCACAGGGGGCAGGTCAGGGTCGAGCGGGCGATAACCGTGATCCGGGTCATGGGCTTTTCGCCGGTCCGGACAACCGCCTGTGGCGCTTAATCAGGGCGACGGCCAAAACCACCAGGCTTAACGCCAAAAGCGGCAGAAAGACCAGATCCAGTCCCGGCACAAAGACGCTTAAGCCAAGTGCCCCCAGGAGCAGAACCAGCGCCGGGGTAAAACAGCAGATGGCGGCAACAAGCGTGCCGATAATGCCAGCTGTCAGAAGCTTTTGATCGTTCATGGCGCCCTCCTTTGCCGATGCCCTGCAGTATACATGACAAATCAGGCCCGGGCCCAAGTCACGTTTCTGTCAACCCGGATGGCCATGATGGTGGCGTTCCCCGCAATCCTTGTTTATCTTGGGGTCTGCACGAATTTGCAAGCGCGGCAAAGGACAGGATAATGGCTGAAAAATCAGATGGCGGTGTGGATCTTCCGGATATGGAGGAGGCATCGAAGCAAATGACAGCCTTTGCGGAAAGATCCGGACGGATTGTCCAGGCCTTTCTCGACCGCCAGGCATCGGCAGATAATTTTCAGGTTTCCGACCCTGCGGTGATCGGTCAGGCCTTCGTCGACATGACGACCAAAATGATGGCCGATCCGGCAAAACTGATGGAAGCGCAAAGCCGCCTGATGCATGGTTATGCGGATCTGTGGACGCAAACCGCGAAACGCCTGCAGGGTGAGACGGCGGTGCCAGTTGTCGAGCCGGCCAAGGATGACAAGCGGTTCAAGGACCCGGCCTGGTCGGAAGAAGCCCTCTACGACACCATCAAACAGAGCTATCTGCTGACCGCCAACTGGATGCAGGCGACTGTCCGTGATGTCGATGGGCTGGACCCGAAAACCGCGGAAAAGGTGGATTTTTACACACGCCAGTTTCTCGATGCCCTGTCACCGACCAATTTTGCCGCGACCAATCCAAAAGTCGTCAAGGCAACCATGCAAAGCAAGGGCGAGAACCTGACCCAGGGGCTTGAGAATTATCTGCGGGATCTGGAGGCCGGTGCCGGCGAACTGAAGATTTCCATGACCGATACCAAAGCCTTTACCCCCGGCGTCAATATTGCCACGTCGCCGGGCAAGGTCGTTTTCCAGAACGATCTCATGCAGTTGCTGCAGTATGCGCCAACCACCGAGACCGTGTTCAAGCGGCCGTTGCTGATTGTGCCGCCGTGGATCAACAAGTTCTATATTCTCGATTTGCAGCCGAAAAACTCCTTCATCAAATGGGCAACCGATCAAGGCCATACGGTGTTTGTGATTTCCTGGGTAAACCCGGACGCAAAACTGGCCGGCAAACGGTTTGATGACTACATGCTGGAAGGACCGCTGGCCGCCATTGACGCCATCGGCCAGGCGACCGGCGAACAAAAGGTCAATGTCATCGGCTATTGTATTGGCGGCACCCTGACCGCCGCCACTCTGGCCTATATGGCGGTCAAAAAGGACAAAAGGGTGCAGTCGGCAACCTTTTTCACAACCATGGTCGATTTTGCTGAACCGGGCGAACTGGGGGTCTTTGTTGATGAGCAGCAACTGGCCAAACTGGACGCCCATCTCGACAAGGTGGGTTATCTGGACGGTGCGCAAATGAGCCAGGTCTTCAACATGATGCGCGACAATGATCTGATCTGGTCATTTGTGGTCAATAATTACCTGATGGGCCGCGAACCCATGGCCTTTGATCTGCTGTACTGGAATTCCGATTCAACGCGGATGCCGGCAATGATGCATAAAGCCTATTTGCGAAACATGTACCTGGAGAACAAACTGGTCGAACCGGACGCCATGGAACTGGACGGCCAGGCCCTGGATTTGCACAAAATCAAAACCCCCGCCTATCTGGTTTCAACCAAAGACGATCACATTGCGCCGTGGAAGTCGACCTATGCGGCGACCGGGATTTTTGCCGGGCCCGTGCGGTTTGTGCTGTCCGCTTCCGGCCATATTGCTGGTATTGTCAATCCGCCCGCCGCCAATAAATATTGCTATTGGACAAACGACACCAACAGCCCGGCGGCTGACGACTGGTTCGACGCGGCCACCGTTCACGACGGCTCGTGGTGGAACGACTGGCAGCAATGGATCAAACCCCATGGCGGCAAACAGGTGGCAAAACGTGTCCCCGGTGACGGCAAACTGAAACCCATTGAAGACGCCCCCGGTTCCTATGTTCTGGTACGCTCAGCAGCAAAGTGACGGACAAGCCCATGCCTGACGCATCTCCACAAGCCAGCGCCCTGGAATCAACGCAGAAATCAATCGCCTTTGATCAGCTCGAGCTGTTGGCGGAGATGAGTCGCGACTTTGCCTCCAGTCGCGACATGCAGGCTTCCCTGGAAAAAGCGGTCGCCCATATAACCGAATACATCCAGGCCGATGGTGGCGCCCTGTTTATGCTCAATGCGGCGGGTGACAAGCTGATTTGCGAGGCCAGTGTCGGGGCAACGGAGATCAAGGGGCTTACCCTGCCCAGTGATCAGGGGATCGTCGGCCGGTCGGTGCAGAACCACTCGGCGGAAATCGTGCGCGATGTGCAGAACGACCCGAATTTCTACAACAAGGTCGATGAAAAGACCGGTTTCACCACACGCTCGATCATCTGTGCACCACTGCGGGTTAAGGACGAGCGGATCGGGGCGATCGAGTTGATCAACAAACGCAGTGCCGACGGCCTGTTTTCAGAAGACGACCTGCGGCTGCTCGAAACCATGAGCGCCTCGGCTGGACTGGCGATCCACAACGCCCGGCAGGCGGACGCCCTGGTCGAACAGGAAGTTCTGGCGCGGGAACTGGAACTGGCGGCGGAAATTCAGCGATCCTTGCTGCCCGAAGAGCGCGGCGATGAATTTCCGGTGCACGGGGTAAATATACCGGCGCGCACGGTATCGGGAGATTTTTTTGATTTTTTCGAGCTCGACGACGGACGCGTCTGTTTCAATCTGGGTGATGTCTCCGGCAAGGGCATGAACGCGGCGCTGCTCATGGCGAAAACCGCGAGCCTGTTCCGCTGTCTGGGCAAAACCATTCACCAGCCCGGCCGCCTGATGGCCCTGATCAACAAGGAAGTCTGCGAAACCGCGGCGCGCGGCATGTTCGTGACGATGGTGGGCGGCATTTACGATCCGCGCTCAGGCATTGTGCGGATCGCCAATGCCGGCCACGAACCACCCCTGTTCTTCAGCGAGTCCGGGGACTGCACGGCTTTTGAAGCGGAGGCACCGCCCCTGGGAATCACAACGTTTCTGGCCGACGGCGACCGCTATCCGGAAAACGAATTTCAGCTTGCCGGCGGCAGCTTTTATATATTCACCGACGGCGTCACCGAAGGTTACCAGGCCGACGGCAGCGAACTTGAAGTGGCCGGACTGATCAACATCCTCAAGGCCGGCAAAGAGAAGACGGCGGCGGCACGGCTGGCCGATGTGGTGCGCGTCATCCTCGGCGGCGAACGGGCGATCCGTGATGATACGACCCTGCTGTGTCTTGAAGACCGCGCCCGGCTGCCGGCTGGTTCTGGTCCGGCAACAGGCATCTTCGCCGAGGATGCGGCCGGTGATCTGGGCGTCGAAATCCTCAATCTGGAAGTACCCTCACAACCGGACCGCCTGAAGCTGGTCCGCAACGCCATCGCGCAGGCAGCCCTGTTTACGGACTGCAGCGATGAGACCGCACAGGATGTGGTGATCGCCGTCGATGAGGCCCTGCAAAACGTAATTCGTCATGCCTATAGCAATCAGCCCGATGGTAAGATAAAAGTAACCGTAAGCCGAACCACAGAAAACCTGATAATACTAATCCGTGATTATGCCGAAACGATTAATATAGAAACCGTGCAGCCACGCGATTTAGATGATATTCGGCCCGGGGGATTGGGAACACATTTTATGCGTGAAGTCATGGACGAAGTTTCTTTTCTGCCGCCGCCCGACGGCCAGGGGAATTTGTTGAAGTTGGTTAAACGGATTGCATGAGAAAAAAATGAAACATGAAATTAGGGAAGAAGCCGCAGGTGTGGTTGTTGCCTTTGAAGGCGATGTCGATCTGCAAACATCACCGGATGCGCGCAAAGTGCTGCTCGACTGTGTGCGTCAGGGTAAATCCATTGTCGTCGATTTAAGCAAGGTCGGCTATATCGATTCATCGGGTGTCGCATCGCTGGTGGAGAGCTTCCAGAGTGCGCGCAAGGGCGGACGCAACCTGGTCCTTGCCTCAGTCAGTGAGGGCGCCTTGCGGGTCCTTAAGCTGGCCCGGCTGGACAAGGTCTTCACGATCTGTGACAGCGTTGAAGACGGCCTGGCGGCGATAGGCTAACCGGCGGTATGTCTGAAACCAGTCCAGCCAATCCCTTCGTCCGCTTTTTTGATCGGGTCGGTCGGGCGACCGTTTCCGGGGTCGAAGAGATTGGCCATGGCGGCGTCCTGATTGGCGAATGTTTTTACTGGCTGTTCTATGGACCGCGGGTCAAGCAACCGGTGCGTCTGGGTTCGGTATTTCATCAGATGATGGAAATCGGCATTCATGCGATACCGATTATCGGACTGCTGGTCGCCGCCATCGGTGCGATGCTGGCCATTCAGGGAATTCATACGCTTCGCATATTTGGCGCCGAAAGCCGCGTTACCATTGGCATCGCCTTTTCGGTGGTTCGCGAATTTGCACCCCTGATCATCGGCATCCTTATCGCCGGCCGCTCCGGTTCGGCCCTGGCGGCACGTATTGGCACCATGAAGATTAATCAGGAAATTGATGCCCTGAAAGTTATGGGCGTCAACCCGGTACGATTTCTGGTGGTACCCTCGCTGATCGCCATGGTCATCATGGTCCCGGCATTGACGGTGTTTGGCGATATTGTCGGGCTGGTTGCCGCCGGCCTGTATGTGAACGCCGACCTGGGAATTTCCATGGCGGCCTTTTTTCACGACATTGTCGATATTCTGACGGTCGATGATATTTTGCATGGCCTGGGCAAAAGCGTTCTGTTTGCGATCCTGATTGCGGTGATTGGCGTCGTCAACGGGGCCGGCGTGGTCGGCGGCGCTGACGGCGTGGGCAAGGCGACAACACGGTCTGTGGTCCAGGCGATTTCCGCAATTGTCATTACCGACATGCTGTTTGCCTTTGTGGCAACCCGCTGACATGAGCAGCGCAATGAGCCCAGAGACAAATCCGCCCCCGGTCACTGTTATTGAAGTTGAAAACCTGGTCACCCATTATGGTGACCGGGAGATCCTCAAAGGCGTCACCCTGGACGTGCGGGAAGGCGAAATCATGGTCATCATGGGCGGCAGCGGCTCGGGAAAAAGCACCCTGCTCCGCCACCTGATGGCCCTGGAAACCAAGACATCGGGGACCATGCGCATTCTCGGTCAGGATATCGACACCCTCGACCAACGGCAGTTTTTCGATCTGCGCAAGAAAATGGGCGTTGCCTTTCAGGGCGGGGCCCTGTTCAGCTCGATGACCATCGGCGAAAATGTCATGCTGCCCTTGTATGAGCATACGGACTTGGACCCGATGACCATGGACATCATGACCCGCATGAAGCTGGAGGTTGTTGAATTGGGCGGATTCGAGGATTTGATGCCCTCCGAGCTTTCCGGCGGCATGATCAAACGCGCAGCCTTTGCCCGGGCCATCGTCATGGACCCCAAGATTCTGTTTTGTGACGAACCATCGGCCGGGCTGGACCCGGTTGTCGCATCGGCGCTGGATGATCTGATTCTGCTGCTGCGTGATGCCATGCAGATGAGCATCGTGGTGGTTACCCACGAGCTGGAAAGTGCCTTCAAGATCGCCGACCGGATAACGATACTGGACCGTGGGCATATTCTCATGGTCGGTACCGTTGACGAGGTCAGGAACTCATCGAATGAGCGGGTTTACAATTTGTTGAACCGGGTTCCGGAAGATGACTCAATGGATATGGATGAATATTTGCACCGTCTGACGGGCGTGGAAGTCAACAAGGATGCAGCCCTATGAGGTATAGCAAAATCAATTATTTGGTGGTCGGCCTGTTCGTGATAGCGATGATTGTCGCCGCCGTCGGCAGCATTGCTGTTCTGACCGGTCGAACCGGTGCCGTTGACCCTTACTACACCGTTTATGACAATGTCACCGGTGTGAAATTTGGCACCCAGGTGATTTATGAGGGATTTCCGATTGGTCAGGTTGAAACAGTAACCCCCGAACAGAAGAACGGACGCATGGAGTTTCGAGTCGATTTTTCGATCCAGCGGGGCTGGCGCATACCCGAAGACAGCCAGATTGAAATCGCCGCGCCCAGTTTGCTTTCCTCAGTGGCCCTGCAGGTTCATGCCGGGGTCAGCAGAACCGCCCTGGAGCCGGGCGAGCGGGTTAATTCACGCGATGCATCCAGTGTTTTCGGAGCGGTATCGTCGCTGGCTGATCAGGTGGCTCTGATCATCGAATCCGATGCCAAACCCCTGATCAGGGAAGTAACCGGGACTTTTCAGGAGATAAAGCGGTTTATCGGACAGGACGGCAGGGTGCTTGCCGGCGATGTCCAGAAACTGATCGGTGACAGCAAATCACTGATTGCCGATATCCAGCGCCGCATTCCCCGAATTACCAGTAATATTGAGACGTTCACCGAGGAACTAAGCAGTGCCAGCCGGGAAGTCAGCAAAATCGCGTCGCCGCAAAACCGCAAGCTGGTGGAGGAAATCCTGGCGCAGATGGAGGCGTCAACACACAAGTTCGATGATGTCCTGAAATCCATGGACAAGGTCCTGGAAGATGTGGATCGCCTGGCAGTCGACCCGAAAGCCGACATCGAAACAATCCTCGGGGAATCCCGTTATGTGGTTGAATCCCTGTCGCGCCATATTGATTCGATTAACCAGAACATGGAATCGGCGGCGCGCAACATGAATGAGTTTTCGCGCCAGATCCGGGCCAATCCGGGGCTGTTGCTGGGCAGTTCGCCGCAGCCGGACAATTCCCGCTGAGTTCGCGCCCTACTCGATTGACTAGATAAGAGGTGACTATGATCCGGTTTCTACCCAAAAGCGCAACAATTCTGTCCTTATGTCTGCTAACCGTGGCCTGCGGCAGCGCCCCACCGGTTCCGGAAGATCAATATTTCCGGCTGCAGGCGGTCTATGCGGCCGAGCCCATGGCCAGCCCGGCCCTCCCCGGAACCATCGAGGTCGACCGCTTTGTCGCCGATGGCCTGACATCGGAACGTCCGATTGTTTATTCGGAGGCGGGGAAACCCAATCAGGTCAAGGCCTATCATTACCAGTTTTGGACCCAGCCACCGACGGTCATGTTGCGCGATGAACTGGTTTCTTTTCTGCGCGCCGCGAAAATTTCGGACTCGGTCGTAACCCCGGAAATGCGCGTAAAAGCCGACTATGCCTTGACCGGAAAAATCAAGCACCTGGAGCAGGTGGCTATGAAATCCGGCTATCGTACCATCCTTGAAATTGAATTGGGGCTACGCAATCCGGGCACCGGAAAGCTTCTGTTTCTGGACAGCTACCGCCTGGAAAATGACGCCGGCGGCGCAAGCGTTGCGGCCGCGGTTGAATCTCTCAATACCGCCCTTTCGATTGTTTATGCGGATTTTCTATCCTCCATATCAAAGCTCTGAGCGCCAATGACACAAACCAATATCACATCGGTTTCGCATACTGTCTTACCAGAGGACCGTTGGCGCAAACACGGCCATAAGGGCGGAGTTCTGTGGTTTACCGGACTTTCCGGTTCGGGCAAATCGACTTTGGCCATGGCCCTTGAAGCGGCTCTGTTCGCCAGGGGATTTGAGGTGTTTGTTCTCGACGGCGATAATCTGCGCTACGGATTGAATGCAGATCTCGGGTTCTCAGATGCCGACCGTCACGAAAACATCCGCCGCGCCGGTGAAGTCGCGGCCCTGTTCGCCAAATCCGGCGTGCTGGTGTTAACGGCGTTTATTTCGCCGTTCAAGGCCGACAGAACCCGGGTTCGGGACATTGTCGGGGACGGATTTCATGAAATCCATCTGGACCCCGGACTGGCTGCCTGTGAAGCCCGTGATCCGAAAGGTTTGTATAAAAAGGCGCGGGCCGGAGAAATCGCCGCGTTTACCGGTATTTCATCGCCCTATGAGGCCCCGGAAAATCCGGAACTCGCCATTGATACGGACAGCCAGACCATTAAGCAAAGCCTTGCGCAACTGGTTGCTTACGCGGAACGGGCTTTTGATATCAGCGATGCCGAATAAAACACATTTACATCATGCCAAGGGCGCGTTTGTAAACGTCAAGAACCTCTTCCATTTCCGAACGGTCACCGTCTTCCATTTTCCTTAGGCGGATGATCTGGCGCATGATTTTGACATCAAAGCCGGTGCCTTTGGCTTCCGAGAAAACCTCCTTGATATCCTCCGCCAGGGCGGCTTTTTCCTC
Organism: Rhodospirillales bacterium; assembly: GCA_013203595.1. Lineage (GTDB taxonomy): Bacteria > Pseudomonadota > Alphaproteobacteria > Rhodospirillales > Casp-alpha2 > JABMNT01. Next base: position 30,438 of record JABMNT010000167.1, on the reverse strand, counting down.
TTCCAGACGCTCGATCCGTTCGATGAAAGAGCGCAGGCGGTCGCCCGCAACACCGGCCACATCATTCATGTTTTCAATTCCCTTTTCTTTTACAGTTAATGTTCAGTTAACAGGGTTATACGCGTCAGATAGATGAAGGGGGAAGATATCGTTCAATAATCGGCTCTGCAAGACGCGATATGGCCGTTTGCCCGAACGGAGCCCACTCACGCCGACATTTGTTTACAAACATTCACAGTCTGGCGGGGCGGGTTTGTTGCACATGTCCAGTTCGTCCTTTATAGACTTAATTCTAGCATTCCGATTTAGGTGACGTTCATTGGCAGTCTACGACTTTTCACGTTGCAACGTTCTTCTGGTTGAAGATAATCTTTATGTACGTAACGCTCTGGAAGATATGCTCCGGCATTTCCAATTTGGCCGCGTAACGACGGCGGATAACGGCGAAGATGCCATCGATTATCTGAAAACAATGAAATCGGCCGGCAATACGGGCCCCGATATTATCTTCTCTGATTTGGCCATGGCCCCCATTAACGGGCTTTTACTGCTGCGCTGGGTCAGGGCGTCCAAGGACTGCCCGAATCGGATGGTCCCGTTTCTGATGATATCGGGCGCTGCCGACCGGGACTACGTCAATTCAGCCCGCGATTTGGGTGTTACTGAATTTATCGCCAAACCGTTTTCCGTTACCTCCGTGTACGAGCGGTTTCTGGAAGTGGTTGATTATCCGCGACAGTTTGTGACAACGCAGAATTATTTCGGGCCGGACCGCCGCCGCAAATCCGAAGGCCGCAACGAGGATCGCCGGGAAAAATCCGATTCCGATGTGGTTATTGTTTATTCGGCCGACAAAAAGGTAAAGCCGACCACGCCGACCGACGTCTGGTACTGGCGCCTGGCCAACAACCTGCGTGATAAGGCGGCCAGGGGCGCCATGGGCGCCAAAACCAAGGGCGAAGTGCCCATGGACCTGATCGAAGAGGCGGAAAAGGAACTTGAACGCGCGGCCCTCGATTTCACCGTCTGGGCTCTGGATTATCTGGCCAAGCTGTCGGACTTGTGTACCGAAGCTCTCATGGAGCCCGGTCGCCGGTCGCGGCATTTTGCCGATATTCATGATCTGGCGCTGGAACTTCGCGGTCAGGGCGGGACCTTCGGCTATCCGCTGATTTCAACCTTTGGCAAGATGCTGTACGATGTGACCATGGAAGGCTGCCGTGAAGATGACAAAGCCGTCGAGGTGGTTAAGTGCCACATCGATTCCATGCGTGCCGTTATTCGTGAAAAAGTCGGTGGTGACGGTGGCGAGCTCGGTCGGCAGTTGCTGAAGGGCCTGCGCATGAGCATCGAAAAAGTCGATACCGTCACCTGATCCCCCGGACGGATAAGCCGATTACCGACGTGCGGCCGGACCATCCATTTCCGCCATTCATTCGCGCCCTGTCAGTTGCGTTCGATCCGACGTTTCAGGCGGAGCAATTCTCGGCGCCGGCCATCCTCGGCAATCAGGTTTTCAACATAACGCCCCTGAAACTGGGTAATGCCAAGTGACCGACCGAAATCAATGGCTTCGCGATTATCGCAGCGACAAAGAATAAGATTATCCGGCTTTATTTTCTCGATCACAGCGCGCAACTGCTGATGGGTTGCCTCACCCCCGTCAACCAGATCTGAATGCCATACCAGTTTGCATAAATCGGCACCGATCCGCTCGAAATTTATCATCACCAGAGTATCCAGGGTCATGCCGTCAAGACACACCCGGTAGCCTTTGTCCTGCACCATTTCCCGGGCAAAAAGATAGGATGGCAGGTTCGAGAAGATATCTTCTTTCTGCAACTCGATAATCATTGTGCCACGGCGTGATGCGGCGACATTGTCGTCATAGGTTTGAAATTCCGGCGACAAGAGCGTTGCTATATTGACATTGAAACTAATATCACCGGAAATCGAAACGCCATCGTTTTTTGTCAACATCGACAACATCCGTTTATCGAGCGTTTCCGTTAAATGCTGAAACAGCCAGCGGTTTGCGGTCACGTTGACGCCCGGCAACATGGTTTCTCTGAGATCCTTGATTGAGATAAAGAGCTCGCTGAACATCTGCTCCGGCACCATTTTCGAATCGACTTTGCAGATAAACTGCCGGCGCACCAAATTCGACAGATCAGCCCGCGCCAAGGCGGATTCAAGACGTGACAGCACATCGGGTGTCAACGGCTCTCCCTGCTGCTGCTTGGCCTTCAGAGCGGCACGGGCATCCATCCGCGCACGCACCACAGACTGGCGGTTTTTCTCAGCCTGAGCGATATTCTGAATCAGATTGAGAATGGTCTCGAAGTCTTTATCGGCATCGTACCAGGTTGCGAACGGCTGGTGATGTTTGGCGGCGTCCGCAATCAGCGGGTCATCATCAAACAGAAATTTCACTTTCTGGACAAGTGTCTCGACTTCGCCCAGGACACTTTGTTTGAAGACAAAAAAGATATCGGAATTCTTCAGGATAAACAGTTGACCGTTCAGGTCCGAAATCAGCGGATCAAAATTGTTGGCCGCCATCCTGATATGCTGGTCGCGGCGATTGAACGGGCGCAGGCTGGACAAATGGATATGAACCAGCCGGCGGCCTTCCTTATGGCTTTCCAGACGATGGATGTAGTCAAGGAGCAGGTTCTCCTGACTTGGCAGATTCCGTTGATTTCCCGAACTATCGGCCATTCTGCATTTCCTATAGAGTCTTTTTGCCGCTACCGGCAACTTCTGCAAGCCGGTCAATGAAGAAACCCTGAAACCGGCTGACGCCAATTCCCAATCCCCATTTAACCGCTTTTTCCGTATCCACCCGGCCCAGTATCACACTTTCGCGCCCGGCCGACAGGATGATCTTTCTCATTTCCTCCAGGCGGGACTTGCCATCCTCTTCCTGCAAGCTTTGGTTCCAGCCGATTTTTATGAAATCCGCAGCAAATTTGGAAACTTCAAAAAACTGCAGAGACATCGGGTCCAGGCCATCGACCAGAACCCGATAGCCCCGGTCCTGCAGGGAATCCCGGGCATAGCCAAAATTCTTGGTATCGGCAAACACATCGATAATATGCATTTCAATGACAACTTTGTGGGTATGGTCGCCAACCGCCTTGTGAAAGGCCTGAAAATCCCTCGACAAAATCGTGCTGACGTTCAGATTTATGCTGATGGGATCCTCAATTTCGGAAAAATCCCATTCGGCCAAGACCGACAGAATACGCCGATCAAGGGTTTCCGTCAGATACTGGAATAACCAGGGGCTTGCGAACAGGTTTTTGTCCGGTGCAATCCGTTCGCGGACCTGTGCCATGGATACAAAATGCTCGCGGAACACAACTTCGCCGGCGCCACCTGAGCGCACCAGCAGGCAGGTTTGATGCTGCAACAGATCAGCGATCCGGCTGCGCATGAGCTTCATGTTGATTTCAGACAGATTTGCCGCTTCCAGCGGCTCACCTGCGGCCTTGTCCTTGTCGCGCTGACTGATCTTTTCGGCCTGCAGACGCTCTGCCTCCAGGGACAGGTCGGCGATGACGGAAAAAAACGAGGCAAAATCTTCGGAGTTGGACAGGTCGTACCAGGTCGAAAAATTGTCTTCAAATCCGGACTCGTCGACTTCCGTCAACGGGTCCTCGCTAAACAGACCGCGCACCTTGTCGATTACCGTATCAACCACATCCACATCGACATTGCGACAGACCAGTACCAGATCCTGATTGGTCATGGTAAACAGGCTGGCATCATTGCCTTCCACCAAATTGTCGAAAGTCCGGGTCGCGATCTGTATGAAATGGGCCTGTCGGTTGCCCTTGCGCAGATGCGACAGATGGATCTGAATTGCAAAGTAACCACTGGTGTTGTGTTCGATTCGCTTCAGACGGCTAATCAATGTATTTTCAACACTTGATGACGCAGACGTCATACCTGTCGATGCGGTACCCCACTCAGCCATTCTGCACCCGATCCTCCGCTGCCATTCAATGACGGCAAACCAGCCCCCACCCATTCGCGCCCAAAACGAATCAATCCCAAGTATAATTTCGAACGCTTAATATCAGATTACCAGCTATCCTCTATTTGTCCCTAAAAACATGTGATCGCAATAGCTGATGCAAGAGGCGTGTCCCCGACATGAAAATGCGGCAAAAATCCCGGATTATCGGCCCTTTTCTGCCATTTTGGGCGGCGCACCGGCCGGATTCCGCTGGCACTGCACTGGCATCAAACCCTTAAAAGAGCCACCACATCCAAGGTGAACCCCAGCCAACCGCTGATGATTCACCCGATCGGGCCAGCCGCAGGCCCGCTCACGCCGGGTCAGGAGCGTAATATGACCTGCCCTGCCCCAGCCCCGGCATCGCGCCGACCTCCCGACGCGTGCCTTTCCTGTTGATATGGAATCACTAGAGTAAATAGGGAGAACCTTCCGGTAGTTCGGCCCTGGGAACCCGCACGGTCAGTTCCGCCAACAGCAAAAACGACAACGCCTTGCCATGGCCATCCAGGTTCAGGCTTCCATTAACGCCACCCTCGAGCACATCATCGATGACAAAATTCAGGGCCCCCAGATGGGGAAGCGCATAGCGCCGAACATCGCTGGCGCCGCGAAAGCTGAAAATCTTCAAAACCCGGGCCGCTGTGGCCTGGGCGAGCAGCAGCGGATACAAATCCGGGTTATAGGCGATCACGCTGATATTGCAGCGATTTCCCTTGTCACCGGCGCGGCCATGGGCGACGGCGTGTAGCGGAACCTCGATCATGGTCATGGCATCACCCTTTCAACGCGCACATGGGGCAGGACGTTTTCCGGATCGATAAGTACCGACGCGGTCCTGATCTGGCGGCTGACGTACTGGCGGACGCCAGCTCCGGCAGCCGGGCCCGAACAATAGAGGCTCTGCACCTCATCGGATATCTGTTGCGCGGTTTTCTGATCCATACTGCGCAGCGCGGCACGGACCCGGTATTCACCATCTCCGGCCAACACCTTGTGGCGCCGTTTCGCCGACATGTCATTGTCGTGCACCGCCCCGGCCCCGATGATGTCCACCCGCAGCGGCTCCTGAATACCCAGTATCTGGCTGCGTCGCCTGATCACGGATGCCGCCAGTTCGGCCCGCGCCAGGGCATTCGGGCCGGCATAGGTGATTTCGCCTTCGCCCAGCCATCCGCCATCGACACTGACCGTCACTTTCAGGGTGGCAGGTGGCGGTTTGCCACGGGCACCGGTCAGGCGGACCCGGTCGGGCCCGATGTCCTGCAGACGGACCCCGGTCACGTCCAGGGTCACATCCGGTGTCAGATAATTGGCCGGATCATGCATTTCGTATAGAATCTGCTCGGTTACCGTGGCCCGGGAAACCAGGCCGCCGGTCTGTGCGGCTTTGCCGATAACAAGCCCGCCGTCGGCATCAATTTCGGCAATGGGAAAGCCGACTTCGGCCAGGTTCGGCACGTCCTTGAAGCCGGGGTCGGCGAAATAGGCGCCGGTGACCTGGCCACCGCATTCCAGCAAATGCCCGGCAATCGTACCCTGTGCCAGGCGGTCCCAGTCGTCAGCGGCCCAGTTATGGACGTGAATCAGCGGCCCCAATGTCAACGCCGCATCCGTGGTCCGCCCGACCAGCACAATATCCACATCCAGCGCCAGCGCATCGGCGATCGCACGCGCCCCCAGATAAACATTGGCGGCGATGATTTCCTGGTCGCCCAGGGAAATACCTTCCATGGTCGGCAGTTCCCTGATCGCGTCGGCACTGTAAACCTGCAACAGATCATCGCCCAGAACGACGGCGATTTTGAGGTCTTCAACCCCCAGTTCTTCGGCAATCGCATGTATCCGTTTGGCCGCGCCAACGGGATTGGCGGCTCCCAAATTTGAAACAATACGGATTTTGTGTTGCTTGGCCGCCTGCAGAATGGGTGCAATGTAATGATCAAGATAGGGTGAATAGCCGGCATCCGGATCATTCAGCCGCAATCGCTGGGCGATCGCCAGGGTGCGTTCCGCCAGCACCTCAAATATCAAAAACCGGTCGCCCTCACAGGTGGCCAGGGTCTCGACCACCGGAACCGCCGCATCAAAGCGGTCGCCGGAAAAACCGGCACCGCAACCAATATACACTTTACCCATAATTTCTCTCTCACTCTGAAGCCCCCCATTTACCGCCGCACGGCGGGAAAACTCAAGCCCCCGGTTTTTTACACAATTTTATATTTTATGGTATAAATCTGCACAGTGATTACCCTGTCCGGAGCAAAGGAAAAATCGATGCAGAATATTGAGCCACTGGTTTTGGATCTGGTCGAGTGGGTCGAAAAGCAACCCCGGGCCTATACGGAAGTGATGGAGGCATGGAAAACCTCATGCCCTCGCCTTACCGTATGGGAAGACGCGGTCGACCACGGTTATCTGCTCCGTGAAAAACACGCGACCGCCGGCCAGCGGGTCATTGTGACGCAGGCGGGCCGGCAATTTCTGGAGCAGAAAGGCCGCAAACCCGCGCACAGGTAACTGGCCCGGAGGACCCGAGACCCGCACATGAAGATCACCATCCTTGATGACTATTTTGACACCCTGCGCAGCCTGCGCTGCTATGACAAAATCAGCCATCATGCGGTTACCATATGGACGGATCACGAACCGGATGTGGACGCCCTGGCCCGGCGCATTGGCGACGCCGAGGTCCTGGTCCTGATCCGCGAGCGCACCAAAATTACCGCTGAATTACTCGAGCGCCTGCCGCATTTGAAACTCATCAGCCAGCGCAGCGTTTATCCGCATATTGACGTCGATGCCTGCACCCGGCTGGGTATCATCCTGTCATCGGGGCAACATCCGGGGACCCCTTCCTATGCGACGGCTGAACTGACCTGGGGATTGATCCTGGCGGCCATGCGCAAGATTCCTGAGCAGGCGGTGTCGCTGAAAGCCGGCAACTGGCAATACGGCATGGGCCACACCCTGCGCGGAAAAACCCTCGGCATCTACGGCTATGGGCGGATTGGCCGGGCGGTTGCCGACTACGGCCGGGCCTTTGCCATGGACGTGCTGATTTGGGCCAGCCCGGCATCACGCGCCCGTGCCACGGCGGATGACTTTGCGGTGGCGGCCAGCAAGCAGGCGTTTTTCGAAAGCTGTGATGTGCTGTCCCTGCACATGCGTCTGTATGAGGCAACGCGCGGCATTGTCACCGCGGCGGATCTTGCCCGCATGAAACCCGATGCCCTGCTCGTCAATACCAGCCGGGCGCCGTTGATTGAGGCGGGCGCTCTGGTCAACGCCCTGAAGGCCGGGCGACCGGGCCGGGCCGCCGTTGATGTCTTTGAAAACGAGCCGGTCCGCGATCCCAACCATCCGCTGCTGCAACTCGACAACGTGCTGTGCACCCCGCATATCGGTTACGTCACAATAGACGAATACGAAGTGCAGTTTGCCGAGATCTTTGATCAGATCATCGCCTATAGCACTGGTACCCCGGTTGCGGTCATCAACCCCGACGTGCTCGCACGTATAAGCGGATGAGGTGGCTGCAAACATACGGTACTGTGCAGTCGTGCTTGTACAAAGCCACAATATCCATAAACTTCCAGATATCCTTTTTGCCCACAGGTCTGAAAAGCCGCCATGCTTGAACTTCTTGATTCCAGCCCGATTGGTCTGGCCATCGTTTCCGAAGAAACGAAGGAGCGGGTCTTTGTCAACCAGCGGCTGGTTGAAATGTTTGGCGCTGTGGATGCAAAAGACCTGCTGGCGCGCAAAATCGAGGATAGCTGGGTCGATCCGCTGCTCCACCGGGAACTCGACAGCATCCTGTCGCGTGGGGAAAATCTGGTTAATTTTCAGGCCCAGCGCTACCGGCTCGACGGATCAAAATGGTGGGTATTGATGAATACCCAGTTTACCACCTTTGAGGGCAAGCCGGCCCGGGCCGGCTGGCACGCCGACATTACTGAAATCGTCGAAACCAGAGCTGCCATTGAAACCATGAATGACAAGCTGGAAGCCCGGGTCCAGTCACGAACCCGAAAATTGCAGGAAACCGAAAAACGTTTCCGCGATTATGCGGAAGTTGCTTCCGACTGGTTTTGGGAAATGGACAGCGACTTAAAGTATACGTTTGTTTCCAGCACGTATTCGAAAATTTCCGGAAGACCGGCAAAAAACATACTCGGACGCAGCCGCCGCGAGATGTACAAGGGACAGTTTCCGGACGAAAAAGATGCCTGGTTAACTTTCCTGGATACACTGGACGCGCACCAGAATTTTGAGAATTTTGTCTACAGCTACCGGCGCGACGATGGATCTGTGATATTAATGAGCAACAGCGGGCGGGCGGTCTTTGCAGAAGATGGATCCTTTCAGGGATACCGGGGCATTGGCGTTGATATCACTGAACATCGTGCCCTGCAGGCCCAGCTCAATGAAAACCAGGCCCGGCTGTTTGCCTTCACCGAAAATTCGCCGTCACCAGTGACAATCACTGACGCCCAGGGTCGCTATCTTCTGGTCAACGACATTGTCTGTAAAAACTTCAATCTGGAGCGCCAGGAGATCCTCGGAAAAACCGCCGACCAGCTTTTGCCCGCAGACCTGGCAGCAACCCTGAAAGACCAGTTGGAAACCGTTCTGCGCCTCGGTAAAGCCCGGCAATTTCAATTCCACGCCACCTTCCCGGACGGTGTTACCCATCAATTTCTGTCGGAACGGTTTCCCATTTACGCACCCGACGGGGCGCTGCTTGGTGTCGGCGGGGTCAATACGGACATTACAGAACGCAAAAAAATTGAAGACGCATTAAATGAAAGTGAATCGCGTTACCAAATCATCGTTGATATGCAGTCCGAGCTGATAACCCGCTTCACACCTGACTGGAAATTGACTTTCGTCAACCGCGCTTATTGCGAGTTTGTCGATGCGACGGAAAAAAAACTGATTGGTTCGTCCATGTTCGAAGATGTACCAACCGATGTGAGAGAACGCCTTATTGCCTATTTCGAGGCCTTCACACCGGAAACAGCGGTTCAGAAAAACGAAAACCAGCTCATGCGCCATGACGGCCAACTTCGCGATCTGGAGTGGTCCAACTTCGCTCAGTTTGATGACAACGGCAAAATTCTGGGTTTTCAGTCCGTCGCCCGCGATGTGACGGAGCAACGCAAAACCCAGAAGGAAATCATCTCGGCCAATGAAAAAGCCCAGGAAGCCAACCGCGCCAAATCAAACTTCCTGTCCACCATGAGCCATGAAATCCGGACCCCTCTGAACGGTGTTCTGGGCATTGCCCAGCTATTGATGGATTCGGATCTTGATCCGGAACAACGCCGCAATGTCGGCACCATATTGTCATCGGGTCAAACCCTGCTGGCCATTCTCAACGATGTCCTCGACATGAGCAAAATTGAAGCTGGCGGACTGGAACTGGAAGAAACCGCCTTCAGCCTGCGCGATCTGATCTCCGCCATCGCCACACCGTTTCAGAGTCTGGTCGCCGAAAAGGGCCTGCAGCTCAGCGTTACGGATTCCGTCAGCTCGAGTCTTGTCCTGAAAGGCGACCCGGTGCGGCTCCGCCAGATTCTCTGGAACCTGTTGAGCAATGCCATCAAGTTTACAGATCAGGGCGAGGTCCGGCTGTCGATCACGGATCAGGCGGAATCCAGGGAGCCCCAATTGGACACAAGAGACTGTGTCATCGTTTTTACCATTCAGGATACGGGCGTCGGCATCGCCCGGGATCGCCTGGATGCAATTTTTGATGCCTTCACCCAGGAAGACAACTCGATCTCCCGTAAATTTGGTGGAACCGGGCTCGGTCTGTCCATTGTCAAACAACTGACGGAAAAGATGGGAGGGATGATCAATGCGGAGAGTGAATTAAAAAACGGGGCACGCTTTATTGTTACCCTGCCCTTTTATAAAGCCAGCCCCGCAGAAACCAGTTCCGTTTCCCAGTCGAACCGGTCCGACAGCGGCACGCCTTCCGTGCCGCTGAACATCCTTGTCGCCGAAGATAATCCGGTCAATGCAATGATCGCGAAATCCTTTCTGGAAAAAATGGGGCATCGGGTCAGGCATGCGGAAAACGGTAAAATCGCCGTCACCATCGCCAGCGATGGCTGGGCCGAGCTGATTCTCATGGATATCCACATGCCGGAAATGGATGGTATCGAGGCGACAAAACGGATCCGCCAGTCAGCAACCGGCCAGACCATACCGATCATTGGCCTGACGGCGGAAGCCTTCACGGAACGCCACAGGCATTTTCGTGAGGCCGGCATGAACGATGTCCTGACCAAGCCCTACACGGTGCAGCAACTGACCGGCAAGTTAAACCTGCACCGGCCAGGTCCGGCGCCCGCCGCCGCACCGCCATCCGATGTTTGCGAAGCGGGTCAGGCCGACACAGCCTCACAGGCTGATGATCACCTGGAGCCGGTTGGTGACGACCAGATGCTCGACGGGTTGCGCCAGCAAATGAGCCCCGAAATTATGGCGAACCTGCTGGATCAGGCAAAAGAGTCCCTGCTTGTCCGCATTCAGGAACTGCGCGACGGCGTTGAGCTGTCAGATTCCAAAATGATTGCCGAAGCCGCCCATTCCATAAAAGGCGCCAGCGGCTCCATGTTCGCGACCCGGGTTTCCGCTCTGGCTGCCCTTGCCAACGACCAGGCCGCCGATATCGAAGCCATTCGCGCCCTCATACCAGCCCTTGAGGACGCCTGTGACGCGACCCTTCAGTGGTGGGCCTCGAAACAGCAATAACGGCGCTCATCGCCAAATTGTGATGAGTTGCGATTTTACCCCCGGGCGTCCGGTTTGTAACATTGGTGATCTGTTCTCCTTAAAAGGATCGATCTCATGGCCCGTCCACGTCGCCTGGCTCCTCTTGTTTTCACCATGGCCGTTGCCGTCGCAGCCGCGATAACCGCAAGCGGCGCGAAAGCGGCAGAGGCCGCCGCGTCGCCGGTGGTTGTCGAATTGTTTACCTCCCAGGGCTGTTACTCCTGCCCGCCGGCGGAGGCCTATCTGGGTAAACTGGCCGGCCGCGCCGACGTTGTCGCCCTCGAATTTCATGTCGATTACTGGGATGATCTGGTCTACGGCAGTGCCGGCAAATGGAAAGATCCGTTCTCGAGCCCCCAGTTCACCCAGCGCCAGCGCAGCTACAACGCACAGATCCGCAAGACCGGCGGCGTCTACACCCCGCAAATGGTCATCGGCGGGAACAGGGAAACGGTTGGTTCGCACGAAAACAAGGTTGAAAAAGCGATTTCCCAGTTAACCAGAACGGCACCGCTGACGGTTGAAGTGCGGGAATCCGGGGCCGCTCAGTTGACGGTTCAGATTGACGGCACCGGCCCGGCGCCGGCTTCGGTCTGGCTCGTGCGTTTCCATCGCACCATTGAAACCCGGGTGCGTTCCGGCGAAAACAAGGGCAAGACACTGACCAGCCACAACATCGTCACCGGCGTCCAGAAAATTGCCGACTGGACGGGCGGGCCGCTGTCGCTTGAGGCCGCTTCGCCAGCAGCCGGATCTGGCCAGGGCTGCGCTGTTCTGGTCCAGCAGGCACCGGGCACACCCATTCTGGGCGCGTCCTACTGCCCCGGGGCCCGGTCTTCCTGAGCCAGTGAAAAAGACGCCCCATGGCTCCCCTTAGGTTTTGTTTCTTCTGCAATCCGGTGATAGGCTCGGCCGCGCAGTAACAACCGCGGGCGGGCATCCATGCATACACGGAAACGAATTCTGGTCACCGGCGGCGCCGGGTTTTTGGGCTCGCATCTTTGTGACCGCCTGGTCGGCGAAGGTCATGATGTGATTTGTGCTGATAACTTCTTCACCGGCAGCAAGGACAACATCGTTCATTTGCTGGACAATCCCCACTTCGAACTGATGCGCCACGATGTAACCTTTCCCCTCTACGTAGAGGTCGACGAAATCTACAACCTCGCCTGTCCGGCCTCGCCGGTGCATTACCAGTACGATCCGGTGCAGACCACCAAAACCAGCGTGCACGGGGCGATCAATATGCTGGGTCTGGCCAAACGCACAAAAGCCAAGATCTTCCAGGCCTCGACCAGCGAAGTCTATGGCGACCCGATTGTTCATCCGCAGCCGGAATCCTACAACGGCAACGTCAATCCGATCGGGCCCCGGTCCTGCTATGACGAAGGCAAACGCTGTGCCGAAACCCTGTTTTTTGATTACAAGCGCCAGCACAACCTGAATATCCGGGTTGTCCGCATCTTCAATACCTATGGCCCGCGCATGCATCCCAACGATGGCCGGGTGGTTTCCAACTTCATCATGCAGGCCCTGCGGGATCAGCCCATCACCATCTACGGCGACGGCCAGCAAACCCGCTCGTTCTGTTATGTGGATGATCTGATCGACGGTTTTCTGCGCATGATGGCGGCGCCCGATTCGGTGACCGGGCCGGTCAATCTGGGCAATCCCCACGAGTTCACCATCAAGCAACTGGCCGAAACGGTCATACAACTGACCGGTGCCAGCTCGGAACTGATCAGCGCACCGCTGCCCGCAGACGACCCCCTGCAGCGCCAGCCGGATATCGGCCTGGCCAAAACGCACCTCAACTGGGAACCGTCGATCCAGCTCGAAGCCGGTCTGGTCAAAACCATCGCTTACTTCAGAAATCTGGTCGCCGGCTAGCCGGCTGCCTGCACCAGTGAAAACTGGACCTGATAAATAGTCGCTTCTGGCGCTATCGGCGTCCGGCGTTCTGGTGCTGAGATGGGCACAGGTCATAAAAAACGTCCACGCCTGGGTTTGTCCCGGGCGGTGCGCCGAAAAAGACGTTCGACCGCTCGTCAATCAGAGACCGACAGGAAGCATTGAAATGAACTTATCTCTTGGAATTGCCAACAACATCGATGACGTTATCGCAAGTGATAAAGCCCATATCTGGCATCATCTGGTGCAACACAAGAAGTTCGAAACCGAAGACCCGTTGATCATTGTTGAAGGCAAGGGATTGCGGGTCTGGAACCAGGTTGGTCGCCGGTTTCTGGATGCGGTTTCCGGCGGTGTGTGGACCGTCAATGTGGGCTATGGCCGTGTCAGCATCGCCGATGCGGTGCGCGACCAACTGGTCAAGATGAACTTTTTCGCCGGTTCCGCCGGCTCCATTCCCGGTGCCCGTTTTTCCGAAAAACTGATCGCCAAAATGCCCGGCATGAGCCGCGTCTATTATTCAAACTCAGGCTCGGAAGCCAACGAAAAAGCCTATAAAATCGTCCGCCAGATCTCGCACAACAAATACGACGGCAAGAAGTACAAGATTTTGTACCGGGAACGCGATTACCACGGCACCACCATCACCGCCCTGTCGTCGGGCGGTCAGGAAGAGCGCCGGGCCCAGTATGGCCCCTATACGCCAGGATTTATTGAAGTTCCCCATTGTCTGGAATACCGCTCGCAATGGGGCGAGGTCGACGACTATGGCCTGCGCGCCGCCAATGAAATCGAGCGTGTGATCCTGCGCGAAGGGGCCGACACGGTCGGCGCGATCATTCTCGAGCCGGTCACCGCCGGCGGCGGCGTGATCACCCCGCCGGACGGCTACTGGGAGCGGGTTCAGGAAATCTGCAAACAACATAACGTGCTGATCATCATCGACGAAGTGGTCTGCGGCATGGGCCGCACCGGTGCCTGGTTCGGCTACCAGCATTACGGGGTGCAGCCCGATATCGTGACCATGGCCAAGGGGCTGGCGTCAGGATATGCGGCGATCTCGTGTACAGTGACCACCGAAGCCGTGTTCAACGAGTTCAAGTCCCACGCCGATGATCCCATGAGTTACTTCCGCGACATCTCGACCTTCGGTGGCTGCACTGCCGGACCGGCGGCGGCGCTTGAGAACATGCGCATCCTGGAAGACGAAAAGCTGCTCGAGAACACCACGGCCATGGGCGAATACCTGATCGAGAAACTGCTCGGCCTGCAGGGCAAGCATCCGCTGATCGGCGAGGTTCGCGGCAAGGGCCTGTTCTGCGGTGCCGAACTGGTCACCGACCGTGAAAGCCGCACCCCGGCGCCGGAAGCCCTGGTGCAGTCCGTCGTCGCCGATTGCGTCAAAAACTCAGCCGTCATCATCGGCATGACCAACCGCTCGATCAGCGGCATGAACAATACGCTGTGCCTGAGCCCGGCATTGATCTCTACCAAAGACGACATTGATGAAATCATCACCGCCATCGACGGCGCCTTGGGCCGGGTTGCCGGGACATTTGCCGGATAATCAGGAAGCGGCGGTGCCGCCGTTCGCCGCCTGATAGACGGTCTGCGCCCAGCCCCGAAAGCCCCGCTCACGGGTGCCGCTGCGTTCTTCCAGCCAGCGGTCGACGGGGATGGCGAAGCCGGTTTTCGGGCGGTTGATGATGCTGGCGGGCAGTGCTGTTTTGGGGGTTGCCGCCATTTTCTGTTTGCTGGGGCCTCCGGCCCGGTGCACACCCGGCGCCAGTTGCTCGAACACCAGGCGGTCGACCAGGGGGACCCGGATTTCCAGGGAATGGGCCATGCCGGCCCAGTCGGCATCACGCAGCAGCTGATTGGCCATATACTGGGTGGTCTCCAGCAGGCCGACCTTGCGCCGGGGCTCGTCGACGCCGTCAACCAGCTGATCAAGGCGGCGGACCGGTTGCAGCTCGGCCATGCCGGCCCGGGCCATATCACCATCGAGAACCCGGTCCAGCTCCCACGGCATGTAAAGCCCGCGCCGCAACAGATAGGCACCGCCCCAGTGACTGCCATATTCAAACAGACCGGCCGCCTTCGGCGAGGTGAAGGCCGACAGCCAGGGCGCGCTCAGCAGGCGAAAGGCCCGGCCAAGACTGTCAATGGCAGGGATCGGGCTCAATTTGCCGACCAGCGCCGGGACCTGGGCAAACGTATCATAGCCACCGAACAGCTCGTCGCCACCAAGCCCGCTGAGGGCGACTTTCAGGCCCTGCTGTTTGGCCGCGCGGGCGACGAAATAGGTGTTCACCCCGTCGATGGACGGCTGGTCCATGACGTCGAGGATATCATCGAAGGCCGCATCGAAGTCGTTCTGGCCGATGCGCCGGGTCGCATGGTCGGTCTGGTAAAGCCGGGCGACCTCCTCGGCCAGCGGCACTTCATCCATGGCCAGCCCCTTAAAGGCATCAAACCCCAGCGTGATCGACTGCACCCCGCGGCCCTGGCATTCCGCCGCCAGCCCGGCCAGCGATGTGGAATCGAGACCGGCTGACAGAAACAGGCCAACCGGCACATCGGCAATAAAATGGGCCTGCATGCTGTCGAGCAGGACCTGGCGTAGATCAGCCGGGGGAGCGTCGCCCATCGGTGCCGCCAGCGCCGGTTTGGGGTCGAAATAGCGGGTGATCTTACGGTCGCCATTGGCGCCAATCCGCATCCAGTGGCCCGCCGGCAGGGCCTTGATCGCCTTATACAGGGTATAGGGTTCGGGCACGCTGCCGGTCAGAAAATAGCCGACATGGCCGGCCGGCTCGGGACTGCGCTCAACAGCCCCGCCCGCGAGCAGGGCCTTGACCTGCGAGGCCGCGCGCAGGGTCCGCCCGTCATCCGCGTAATACAGCGGCTTGATGCCGAACGGATCGCGGGCCAGGAACAGCGCCTGGTCCTGGGCGTCCCAGATCACCAGCGCAAACATGCCGCGCAGGCGGTTGACCATATCCGCACCGTCGCGCTCGTACAGACGGAGCAGAACCTCCGTGTCGGACTGGGTAACGAAGCGGTAACCCTGCTGTTCCATTCCGTCACGCAGGGCGTGGAAATTGTAAATCTCGCCATTATAGGTGATGTGATAGCGTTGGTTCTGGGTTGCCAGCGACATCGGCTGGTGGCCGGTGGCCGACAGGTCGATAATCGCCAGACGGCGGTGCGCCAGGCCGACGCGGTCATCGGGCCCATACCAGAACCCCTCGCCGTCAGGACCGCGCCGCACCATGTGATCATTGATCGCCTGCAGCTCGCCATGGGCAACGCCGGGGGCCTCTGAATGATAGGCAAATAGGGCTGCAATTCCGCACATCTCTGCTTCATAGCGTGGAGCACCGCCAAGTCAAAGTTTTTTAATGAATTCAGGGCTTTGCAATCACCCCTGAATTCAGGCTAAAAGGTGTCATGAAGCAAGTCATTCAAAGCCGCCGCAGCGGCAAGCTGGCGCTGAAAGAAGTGCCGGAACCGAAAGTCAAAGCCGGGCACCTGCTGGTCAGAACCAGCGCCTCGCTGATTTCAGCCGGAACCGAGCGCATGGTTGTGGAGTTCGCCAAAAAAAGCCTGGCGGGCAAGGCCAGAGCGCGCCCCGATCTGGTCAGGAAAGTCATCGAAAAAGCCAGGCGCGACGGCGTCCGGGCAACTTTCCAGACGGTCATGACCCGGCTTGATGAGCCGCTGCCACTGGGCTATTCCGCCGCCGGCACCGTGGCTGCGGTCGGCCACGGCCTGGAAGGCGTTTACCAGGTCGGCCAGCGGGTCGCCATGGCCGGTGCCGGGCTTGCCAATCACGCCGAACTGAACGTGGTGCCACGCAACCTTGTGGCCCCGGTCCCTGCCGACGTCAGCGATGAAGAGGCTGCCTTCGGCACCCTGGGTGCCATTGCCCTGCATGCCGTGCGCAACGCCGAGCCGCGCCTGGGCGACGTGGTCGCGGTTCTGGGCATGGGGCTGGTTGGCCAGCTGGCGGCACAGTTTCTGGCCCTGTCCGGAGCCCGGGTTGTCGCCCTCGACTATGACCCGGCGCGTCTGCAACTGGCAGCGGAACTGGGCGCCGAAGCGGTCGTTGATCTGGGCAGCGACGACGCCGGGCAACGGGTTGCCGCCCTGACCCGCGGCCTGGGCTGCGATGCGGTGCTGATTGCCGCCGCCACCGCATCGAACGAGCCGTTCATTACCGCCGCCGAAATCGCCCGCGACCGCGCCCGGGTTGTCATGGTCGGCCTGACCGGCACCGAATTCCCCTATGGGGAGTTCATGAAAAAAGAGCTCAACATCATCATCTCCCGCTCCTACGGTCCAGGCCGCTACGATCCTGATTTCGAAGGGCGCGGCGTCAAATATCCGGAAGGCTGGGTGCGCTGGACGGAAACCGAGAACTTAAGCGAAGCGGTGCGTCTGATGTCACCACGGCTGGGCGCAAGGCTGTCCGTGGCGCCGCTGATTTCCCATCGCCTGGCCTTCGAAGCGGCGGAAAGCGCCTATCAGATGATCACCTCGGGCTCAGAGCCGCACCTGGGCGTGATCCTCGGCTACCCGGAATCTGCCGGGCACAGCAAGCCGGTCTTCGCCACCGTCAAGGCGGCGCCGGGCGCCTGCGTGCTCGGTGTCATCGGGGCCGGAAATTTCGCCAAGTCGGTATTGTTGCCGCAGTTAAAGAAGTTCACCAATGTCACCCTGCATACCCTGGCCACGCAGCGCGGCGCGACCGCCGATCATGGCCGTGAAACATTTGGCTTTCTCAATGCCAGTGCCGATGTGCAAGACGTTCTCGATAATCCCGATATCAACGCCGTGCTGATCGCCACCCGCCATGATTCCCATGCCGAACTGACGGCGAAAGCCCTCAGTGCGGGAAAATCGGTGCTGGTTGAAAAACCCCTGGCTCTCGACCTTGAAGGCCTTAACCAGGTCATTGAAGCGCGCAACAGCTCCGCCGACCGCTTTTTTCAGGTTGGTTTCAACCGCCGCTTCGCTCCCATGGCGATCAAGTTGAAGCGAAATTTTGCCTCCCTGTCCGGCCCCAAGCTCATGAATTTCCGGATTAACGCCGGTGCCATCGACGGTGACCACTGGGTGCAGTCGGCGGATGAAGGCGGCGGTCGTGTATTGGGCGAGGTCTGTCATTTCATCGACTTCGCCCGCTTCCTCTGTGGCGCGGCGATCACCTCCGTGCAGGCCCAGGCCGCCGGCGGTGCCCAGGGCCTGGGCGATGATATCAGTCTGAGCCTGAGCTTTGCCGATGGCTCGCTGGCCAGCCTGCTGTATACGGCCCAGGGCGACATGGCCGCCGGCAAGGAACGGTTTGAGATTTTTTCCGGTGGCCGCAACGGGCTGATTGAAGACTTCCGGCGTCTGGAGATTTCCGGGGCCGGACCGTCGGTTGTGGAAAAGGCGGCCGCCGACAAGGGTTTTCAGGCGTCGCTTTCCGCCTTCGTGGCTGCCGTCGCCGGCAGCTCTGAGCCGGCCATTGATGAAAACGAACTTGTTGAAACAAGCGCGGCAACCATTGCCGCGCTGGAAAGTCTGCGCTCAGGCCAGGCCATTCCCCTTTGATTCGGGATTAACAGAAGCCCATGGAACTCGACGATTTATTTGCCGCCAATTTTGATGAACATGCCCAGGTTCTGAGCGCCACCCGCAGCGCCCTGCTGGAACCCTACCAGACGCTGGTGGATGTCTGCATCACGAGTGTAAAACAGGGTGGCAAGATCTTGTTTTTCGGCAATGGCGGCAGCGCCGCTGACTGTCAGCATCTGGCCACGGAACTGACCATCCGCTACAAGGCGGACCGGGCCCCCATTGCCGCCATCGCCCTGACCACGGATACCTCGGCGATCACCGCCGGCGGCAACGACATCGGGTTCGAGAACATATTCGCCCGGCAAATCGCGGCGCTCGGCAAGCCCGGCGATGTGGCCATCGGTATCTCCACCTCCGGCAATTCGGAAAACGTCATCCGCGGTCTGCAGCAAGCCAAAGACATGGGGCTGACGGCGGCGGCCTTCGGGGGCCGCGATGGGGGCCGCATGAACGGCCTTGCCGACCCTTATCTGATTGTGCCGTCTTCGACCACGGCGCGCATCCAGGAAATGCATATTCTGATCGGCCATCTGCTCTGTGATGGCCTGGAGCGAAAGCTGGGACTGGTATGACCGATAACTCCCCCCTTGATCCGTTGATTGAAAAACTGGCCGACGGCCGCGTGCTGTGCATCGGAGACGTGATGCTGGACCGTTTCATCAGCGGCACCGTCGACCGGATTTCGCCGGAGGCGCCGATCCCGATCCTGCGCATCGAAGACGAAAAAACCATGCTGGGCGGGGCCGGCAATGTGGCCTGCAATATCTCCAGCCTTGGCGGCGAGGTGAGTTTTATCTCGGTCGTCGGCGAGGACCCGGCCGGCCTGGATATCGAAGCCCTGTTGATGGCTGTGCCCGGACTGGATGTGCATCTGATTGTCGACCCGGACCGGTCGTCGAGCCAGAAAAGCCGCTTCGTTGCCGCCAACCAGCAGATGTTGCGGGCTGACAGTGAAACCACCCAAACCGTGTCCGATGATGTCGCAGGGATCATTCTGGAAATAGCCGCCGAGGAACTGCCCGACTGCGGGGCGCTGATGCTGTCCGACTACGGCAAGGGGGTTTTATCCGATGCGGTGCTGGCAAGCCTGATCGAGATGGCGCGAGCCCAGAACAAGCCTGTGATCGTCGACCCCAAGGGCCATGACTACAGCTGTTACGCAGGCGCCACTCTGGTTACCCCCAACCGCAAGGAGCTTGAGCAGGCTTCCGGCCGACCTACCGGCAGCGATCAGGAAATCATTGCCGCCGCCAACCTGTTGATTGAGCGCTCGGGCGTTGACGGGGTGCTGGCGACGCGCAGCGGCGACGGCATGACCCTGATCCAGAGCGGCCAGCCGGTGGCGCATTTTCCGGCGGAAGCGCGGGCCGTTTTTGATGTCTCCGGTGCCGGCGATACGGTGGCTGCCACCATCGCACTCTGTCTGGCCGCCGGCGGTGACATCCACGCCGCCGCCCGCCTGGCCAACGCCGCCGCCGGCCTGGTGGTCGGCAAAGCCGGCACCGCCACCGTCCCCATCCAGGAACTGATAACCTCGCTGGCCGCCCATCCCGTACTCGATGACGCCAGTGCCCTGCGCCAGGCCGAGGCGTGGCGGGCCAGCGGCCTTCGGATCGGCTTCACCAATGGCTGCTTCGATATCCTGCACAACGGCCATCGCTCCCTGTTGCAACAGGCGGGTGATGCCTGTGACCGGCTGATTGTCGCCGTTAATACGGATGCCTCCGTGCGCAAGCTGAAAGGCGACGACCGGCCTTTGAACAACGAAATGGACCGGGCGGTGCTATTGTCGTCTTTGAAAATGGTCGATGCGGTGATCCTGTTTGGTGATGAGACGCCGCTGCGGCTGATTGAAACCCTGAAACCGGATGTCCTGATCAAAGGTGCCGATTACCAGGAAAACGAGATTGTCGGCGCCGAGCTGGTCAAATCCTGGGGGGGTGCGGTTGTCCGCGCCCGGCTGGTCGATGGTCTGTCGACCACCAATACCATCGCCCGCATGCGCGAAGGCAAGGGCTGACGGCAGCCGGTCAGCAAAATCCCGGCCGGACCCCGAAACTGAAGAAAAAAAGCGCTTCAGATTTAGCGGCGACCCCGGCGTCGCTGCCATACCAACAGCTCAGTTATCGCCCCCGAAAATATTCTTGATCACCTGCCAGGCGGCATCCGTCTTCACCGGTTTTTCCGCGCGCTGGCTGACCCCCTGAAGCCCGCTCGGCAGTTGCTTGCGGGCTGTATCCCCATGGGCGGCGGTCATCAGGTCGCGCCACATGCGGGCCGGCAAACCGCCCCCGGTGACATTCTTCATGGCCGTGCCATCATCGTTGCCGACCCAGACAGCGGCCACCAGATCCGCCGTATAGCCGATGAACCAGGCGTCCCGGTAACTTTGCGTGGTTCCCGATTTGCCGGCGGCCGGACGATCGATACGGGCGTTCTTTCCGGTGCCGCGCTCAATCACCGCGCCAAGCATGGTATTGATGGCGGCGATATTGCCGGCACTTTCCACCCGTCCGGGGCCTCCGCCCTGGCGCCGGTACAGGGTAGTGCCCTGGCCATCACGGATTTCGCTGATCGCATAGGGCCAGACCCCGTAGCCGCCATTGGCAAAAGGGGCATAAGCCGCGGTCAGCTCGATCATGGTGACTTCGGAAGCGCCCAGCGCAAGGCCCAGGTCAGGCTGCAGGTCGGCGGTGATGCCAAACCGTTTGAGGGTTTCAACAACCCGTTTGACACCGGCCTTTTCGGCAACCCGGACAGCCACCGTGTTGATCGAGTTTGCCATGGCATCGGTCAGGCTGATGTCGCCGTCAAAGGTCGGTTTGTAATTCTGCGGTTTCCAGCCAGCCACATTGACCGGCCCGTCGCTGACCAGGGAGCTCGGGGTTAACCCCGCCTCAAAGCCGGCCAGAAAGATAAACGGCTTGAAGGTCGAGCCCGGCTGACGCAGGGCCTGGGTGGTCCGGTTGAACTGACTGGCGCTGTAGTTGGTGCCGCCAACCATGGCAACCACCGCACCGGCGGGGCGCATCACCAGGGCGGCGGCTTCCGTAACCCGGTATTTTGTTTTGTTGGCGGCCACCGCATCACGTACCTGACGTTCCGCCTGACGCTGCAGGCGGGCATCCAGGGTGGTGATCACGGTCAGATCGCGATCGGCGGCAGAGATATAGCTGGGTACCTGGGACAGCACCCAGTCGGCGAAATGCTGGCCGATTCTCTTACTTGCCGCCTGCAGGGTCCGGCCCGGATTTTTTTCGGCGGCCCCGGCCTGGGCCTCGGTCAGATAGCCCGCCGCGACCATATTGGCCAGCACCTGGCGGGTCCGCTCGCGGCTGCGCTCAACACTGGCGTGGGGATTATAGCGGCTGGGAGCTTTCAGTAATCCGGCGAGCAGGGCACTTTGGTAGGTCGAGATGTCACGGACCGGACGACCGAAATACTTGCGGGCCGCGGCGTCCACCCCATAGGTTCCGGCCCCCAGATAGACCCGGTTCAGATAGATGGTCAGAATCTGTTCCTTGGAAAAGCGATACTCCAGCCACAGCGACAGCATCGCCTCCTGGGCCTTGCGCCTGAGCGTTCGCTCGGCGGTCAGAAACAGGTTCTTGGCGACCTGCTGAGTAATCGTCGAGCCGCCCTGAACGATCCGCCCGGCCCAGGCGTTGCGCCAGGCGGCGCGCAGCAGGCCGATCACATCAAGTCCGAAATGACTGTAGAAACGCCGGTCTTCAGTGGCGATAATGGCCTTGGGCAGGGCATCGGGGACATCCGCCAGCTGCACCGGGAGCCCGTACAGATCGCCAGCGGCGGCGAGGACGCTGCCATCGGCGGCGAGCAGGGTGATCGTCGGGCGGCGGGTGGCATCAAGGGCGGTATCAATGTCGGGCAGGGTCAGGAAAAACCAGCCGCTCATCAGCACCACCGCAATGAAACCCCAGACGGCAACCGTCGCCGTCCATTTCGCCAGGGCGACGACGACGGCCTGTTTGCCTGCGGATTGCCGTTTTAATCTTTTAGCCATCCCCGTTTATCCGCTTTTGCGGTTAGCATTGGGTTAACGGAAGCGCAGATTTGGGAAGATTTTTACAAAGCCCCTGCTTGCCGTTTGGGGGTAATTCCCGTAAATCTCGATCAACCTGCCGCCACGCCTGGATGAGGAGAAATCCGTGACCTATACCGATCAAGATCAAGAAGCCCTGAGCGCCGCCCTGCCCGCCCTGGAAACCCGCTACAAGAGCCTGAGTCTGCGCAATATCCAGATCGACATGACCCGCGGCAAACCGTCAGCAGAGCAGCTTGATCTGGCCGACGGGCTGCTGGTCGGGATCGAGCGGGCGGATTGCTTCGGTGCCGACGGCACCGATTACCGCAATTACGGACTGGGCACCGGCACCCCGGAAGCCAAGGCCCTGTTCGCCGAATTTCTGGGCGTCGGCCAGGACGAAGTGATCATCGGCGGCAATGCCTCGTTGAGCCTGATGTATGATATTCTGGTGGGTGGCCTGTTGTTCGGCATGCCCGGCGGCGCCGGGCCTTGGAGTGCCCAGGCGCCGGTCAAGTTTCTCTGCCCGGCCCCCGGCTATGACCGTCATTTCGCGATCTGCGAACGGCTCGGCATCGAGATGATCACCATCGACATGGACGAAAACGGCCCGGACATGGATCAGGTGGAAGCGGCGGTTGCCACCGACGCGGCGGTCAAGGGCATCTGGTGTGTTCCGAAATATTCCAACCCGACCGGCGCCACCTATTCTGATGCGGTGGTTGAGCGGCTGGCCACCATGAAAACCGCCGCGCCGGATTTCCGCATCATCTGGGACAATGCCTACGCTTACCATCACCTGGGCCGTGGCCCGGCCCCGGTCAAAGATATCCTGGCTGCCTGCAAGGCCGCCGGCACTGCGGACCGACCCCTGCTGATCGGCTCGACCTCGAAAATCAGCTTTGCCGGTTCCGGCATTGCGGTGATGGGCGGCTCGGTGACCAACATCAAGGATGCGGCGCAGAAAATTTCCTTTGCCACCATCGGGCCCGACAAGATCAATCAGATCCGCCACATCAGGTTTTTTGGCGACATGGACGGGCTCAGGGCCCATATGGACAAACATGCGGCGATTGTCGCGCCGAAGTTTGCCACGGTTGAGCGGATCCTCAACGAAAAGCTGGGCGGCAAGGGCATTGCCACCTGGAGCAAGCCGGAAGGCGGTTATTTTGTCAGCCTCGATGTACTCGACGGCTGCGCCCGTGAAGTGGTCAAACTGGCGGCCGAGGCTGGTGTGAAAATGATCGCGGCCGGGGTTACCTTCCCCTATGCCAAAGACCCGCGCGACCGCAATATCCGGATTGCGCCGACCCTGCCGGCCATTGACGAGATCAGCCATGCCATGGATGTGCTCTGTGCCTGTGTGGAACTGGCCTGTGTCCGCAAACTGAGCGCCGGAAACTAGTCCCTTAAACGCTGCGCCCTTCGATCACATCGAGATGACTGACCACGGATTTCGTCAGCATCTGACGGAACAGGCGCAGGCGGGCGGTTTCGCGCAGGTCCGGGTGGGACAGAATCCACAGATCGAAATAAGGCCTGGGTTCACTGCCCGGCAGGCGCACCAGACCCGGATCCCTGTCGGCGGCCATGCACGGCAGCATGCCGATCCCCAGGCCATGGCTCGCCGCCTGCATCTGCAGCAATCCGTTCTCGAGAATGTGGCGGGTGGGAATATGCGGATAGGGACTTTTCCTGACCCAATCCGGATAGCGCCCCTCATCCTGCCAGGCGGTCCAGTGGGTGCGGCTGGGGAGCAGATCCAGATCATTATTGCGGAGAAAGGCCGGGCTCGCATAATGGGCGTAGTGCACGGAAGCCAGCTTGCGCCCGATCAGGTGATCCGGCGGCTGGCTACCCGGCCGGTAATAGCGGATCGCCACATCGGCCTCGCGCTTCGAGAGATCAAGGGCCCGATACGACAGGATCATCTCCAGATCGATGTCGGGGTAGGCATCACTGAACTCAACAATAAACGGCATCAGAAAGTTGGAGGTGAGATTGTCGGCAAAGGTCACACAGATTCGCCCGGCAAGCCGCGCATCCTGACCGACCAGCCGGCGGGCCAGCCCGTTCATGTCCTCTTCAATGCGCAGCGCCGTTTCCATCATGTCTTCGCCGGCAACCGTCATCAGATAGCCCCGGGGGGTGCGATCGAACAGGCGCACGCCGATGCCGGCCTCGAAGGCCTCCATGCGCCGCGCCACCGTGGAATGGCTGACGCCTAAGTGGTCGCCGGCGGCGCGCACCGAACCGCAGCGCGACAGGGCCAGAAAATAACGCACATCATCCCAGTCCACCGGCCTGTCCCTTTCTCAACTGTAACAAATTTGCACTCTTATTTGACAATTTAAGTCATATTTGCTTCTTTATTAGTCCGTTATAGTGACCTTCTCAACTCCCTTTGCCAGGGAGGCCGTTGCTGCCTTCGGGTTATCGGTTTCATCTGAATAGTAAACGTCGTGGAAAGAGATCCGATGCCTACCACCACCGCCACCCTGTTAGACACATTTCATGATTTCCAGCCCGACGACCAGGATTTCCTGAGCGCCGTTGTGGACGGCCTCGCGGCTGAGCGGAAGTCGATCCCCAGCAAGTTTTTTTATGATGAGGCAGGCTCGCGCCTGTTCGATGAGATCTGCGGGCTGGCGGAATATTATCCGACCCGCACGGAAATGCTGATTCTGGAGAAGTTCAAGGACCAAATGGCCGCGCTGGCCGGTACCCACTGCCATCTGGTTGAACTGGGCAGCGGCTCAAGCATTAAGACCCGGACCCTGATGCAGGCTCTCGACCGGCCGCTGGGCTACATCCCCATCGATATTTCGCGCGACCATCTGATGCAGTCGGCGCAGTCCTTTTCGCAACTGTTTGCCGACGTGCCAGTGGCCGCCATCTGCGCCGATTACACCACAGCCTTTGATCTGCCGGCCATCGCCGTGGGCCAGTATGTGGGGTTTTATCCGGGCTCGACCATCGGCAATTTCACCCCCGACGAAGCGGTGGTTTTCTTACAACGGCTTAAACACAAGCTCAACGGCGGCGGCCTGCTGATCGGCGTCGACCTGATCAAGGACACCGCCATCCTCAACGCCGCCTACGACGATGCCCGTGGTGTGACCGCGGCCTTCAACAAGAACCTGCTGGTCCGCTGCAATCGGGAACTGGGCGCGGATTTTGAACTGGCAGCCTTCGCGCATCGGGCTTTTTATAACGAAGCCGAGTGCCGCATTGAAATGCATCTGGTCAGCACAAGGGCGCAGCAGGTGGGCATCGCCGATCAGGTCTTTGCCTTCGCCGAAGACGAGACCATCCACACGGAAAATTCCTACAAATATTCCATTGACGGTTTTCACACCCTGGCCCGGCGGGCCGGATTGACGCCGGTCCAGGTCTGGACTGATCCGGCCAAACTGTTTTCCGTCCATTACCTGTCAGCCGGATAAATGCCTGGGAGATTTTTATGATACGCCCCCACCAAAAACCGTCCCCTTCGTCACCGCCCTCATCCGAAGACCTGCGCCAACGCTTTGACAAAATCCGAAGCGACAGCCTGGGCCTGGTTCGGGGCCTGTCCGATGCGGACGCCACCGTGCAGTCGATGGCCGATGCCAGCCCGGCCAAATGGCATCTGGCCCATACCACCTGGTTTTTCGAAACCGTGATCGTGCAGCCCCATCTGGCGGACTACCCGGTGTTTGATCCCGCCTATGCCTATTTGTTCAATTCCTATTACGAGGCGCTCGGTCCGCGCCATGCCCGCCCGGCGCGCGGCCTGCTGACCCGCCCGCGCCTGGATGAAGTCCTCGCCTATCGGGCCCATGTAGACCGGGCCATGGCTGAGCTGCTGGCCAGAGACGATCTTGCGCCAGCGCTGCTCGACAGCATTGAGCTTGGCCTCAACCACGAACAGCAGCACCAGGAACTGCTGCTCACCGATCTGCTGCACCTGTTTGCCCAGAACCCCTTAAAACCCGAATACCGCTCGCCGGTGCCGCTGGCCCAGGCCAGACCAGCGACCACAGATCCGCTCTGGCTGGCGATCGATGGCGGCGTCCACCGGATCGGCCACGCTGGCGACGGCTTTGCCTTCGACTGCGAAGGCCCGGCCCACGACGCCCTGATCGCGCCCTTTGAGCTCGCCGCAGCTCCGGTCACCGTCGGCCAGTGGATCGAGTTCATGGATGATGGTGGCTACGCCAATCCCCTGCTCTGGCTGGCCGACGGCTGGGCCCGGGTCAGTGGGGACAACTGGGCCGCACCGCTGTACTGGGAAATCCGTGATGGCGACTGGTGGACCATGACCCTGCACGGTTTTCAGCCGGTTGACCGCTCGGCCCCGGTCTGTCATGTGAGTTACTTCGAGGCCGACGCCTATGCCCGCTGGGCCGGCCAGCGCCTGCCCAGCGAGTTCGAATGGGAACTTGCCGCCACGGCCACCACATCCACGCCGCCCACGGGCCACTTTGCCGACAAAGCCCTGTACCGGCCGCTGCCGGCAGGTGCCGGCAAGCAGGGCCTGGCCCAGCTCTATGGTGATGTGTGGGAATGGACGCAGAGCCCCTATATGGCCTATCCCGGTTTTCGCCCGGCGCCGGGGATTGCGGCTGAATATAACGGCAAGTTCATGTCTGGCCAGTTCGTGCTGCGCGGCGGCTCCTGCGTCACCCCGCCCGGCCACATCCGCGCCAGCTACCGCAATTTCTTCTACCCGCACCAGCGCTGGCAGTTCTCGGGGGTGAGGCTGGCGAGGGATGTGTAAGGGGGGCTTTTGGGTGAGATCTGGACACCGATTTATAAATTGAAATTGCAACCCCAAAACGGTCCGGTTGGTCGGGGCAGGTCAACATAATAATCCGCCTCCACTTATTTAATTAGTTTGAAGAATATCCAACAAAATCGAGGCCGACTCGAGACATATTTGCACCAATTTGATGCAGTACATTTAGTGCATACTCATAACGAAGTTGAGCGACCACCTGCACCCCGGAATAAGATTCCAAGTGAACAGATTTTTTATAATTAATCTTCGCGTTGGGGTTTCCTTTAGTAGTACGAAGAACAGTCACTTTAGGGGGTGAGCCGTAAAAATTCCCTTTCGACTTTATAAACCACTGTTCCCAAACAGGGTTATATCCAACCGATTCAGTTATAGTAAAAATCTCAATCTGATTTCCTAGCCTAAGAAATAAATGTCTGTTTTGATTAACTTTTTTTAGGGCCTCTGCTGCTGAGTTAGTTTTCCATAAACGGAGAACCTTAACCGGCATCAAATCGACACCAACGAAGTTTCTCCAAGTATTTTCACCGTCTTGTTGGTCAGGCACTAAATCGCAACTAGGCGTCACACATACCCAATAGTTATTGTCGAATTTCAGGATGTGACCCGTAGTCAAATGCTGACCAAAAACCGACTGGCTGCATTCATATGCATTTAAATTTTGATAAATTTCTTGTTTGGTCTTTACACTCTTAATGTCACCTTTATTAATAGCGAGCGAATAGTGATGATCAATAATACGATCAGCCCCTTTCCGCTTAGCAGTCTCGGCTGATAAAATCTCCCGAGCTTTTGGTACGATAGTTGGCTCGAGTTTCATGTAAAGAGCGGCTGTTTGGCGTTCTAATAAAGTTGAGATTTTTTGTAATTTTTCCGCTTTGTCTTTAGTTGAGAGTATCTGATGGAGCCATCCAGCTTGCGTCATTCTGTCTTTTAGGGCGGCATCTTCTACAACACTGCCAAATTCTTCAAACTGAGATCTGATTTGAGACACAATTAGTCGAACCGGCGTCGGTTCCCATTCACATAAAGCGCACTCTAATCGATGAACTAGATCAATATTGGGGTTCTCTTCTTTCTGAACAATTGTAATAAAAATTTTATCGGATCGAATCCAATTTAGATCAGCTGTTGGGTTATCAGAGAAAGAGAGTTCACCCAACTCATCGTCAGTATTCATTTTGTCAATTTGTGAGGCTTGAAAAGTTTCTAGTATCCATCGAATAACATCCTGAGCAACTAGATCATGACCATTTGTTAAGTTATTTACCTCACGAAGCCATTCGGTGACGCTTGGAATATTTTTTATTAAACTCCATGGGAAAATATCGCCAGTTTTGCGGACTAAGGTCCGATAACTCATATAGACTGCTTCATTAGCGATGGCATCCAATACTTGATTAACAACTTCTTTGTTCTCAATACTCCATTCGTCAATCCACAATGCATTGACCAGTTCATGCTTTTTTCCCTTAAGACCCTCTACAGGTGATATCAGATGAAATCGAACACTACGAAAAATATCTAAAGCAGGCAAATTGGAATATATTATTACTAAATTGAAGTGAGGATTGGCCGCTAGTCTTCTCAAAACATTGAGAGATTTATCTCCTCGATCACCTTCCGTTAATTCAAAATCGAGTACAACCAAATCTGATTGATGGATGTGAGCTATATCTAACTTCCCGTCTCTTTTTGGACCAATACCGCTGCCATCGTGGACATCAACCATCCAACGGTTGCGTCTCCAACTTTTTATTAGTGCCGCCAGTCGATTTGCATTGGTTTTTTTGTGACCAACTTTATCCGCCCATGTGAACGTCAAATTGTTGTCTACTTGCGTTTTTGACCCATTCAATAACTTATCAATTGTAGGGAACTCATCATCAACCGCGATTACCGAGCGAATAGGTTTGATATATGTTTCATTTATAATTTGCAGTTGACGGTTAGTCATATTGCCCCCCATGAAATGTAATTGCGAAATTAGCCCCAGAGAGAACCTTTCTATTATCATCAATTACATACTCGATCGAATGCCCGCCAGCAGCCAAGTTGGCGCGACAAAGATATAGTCCTACACCCCTTCCTCCACGGGCTCTACGTGTAAAGAAAAGTGAGAACAGCTGAGGTAGATCCAAGTCTTCGACACCGGGGCCGGTATCTGCGATGATTACTTTCTTATCAACAACATCCAATCTTATAATACGCTCAGCCTGTTTGCCCTGACGAACCCAGTACTGAGCGTTGTTTACGAGATTAATAAAGACAGGATATAGACGAGCGGGCTGTTCAATAATGCTGATTCCGTTAAACGCTTCTGTAATCTCTAGTATTACGTTCGTCTCATCGAACATTCGGCCAAAAAATTCTTCACAATAGTCTGCAATCTGGCGTCCAGTGATTGTCTCGCGCGGACGATCTCCAGAAAGCTTCATCGGTTGAAGGAATCTAAATCTATTCGTCAGTTGTTCATGGGCGGTCATAATACCCTTGTACTGGTCCATTTTCTGGACGTCATTAGGAAGCGCCTTTAATCCGCGCCGGATTTGAATATCAAGATCTTCGAGTTCGTGGCCAATAATCTCAACTGATATTCCAAGTTGTGCGAGCTCATTTAATCTATCTAATTCTGTACGAAGTTGAGAAACTTGGTCCATACCGAACGAGACTAAATGGCCAATATCAATGCTTTCTTGCAATGCGTCGAGTGCCAACAGATATGGTTCAAAAAAACCAGCATTTTCTGTCATGTGAGTTGCATGTTTTGCATCAATTTCACGCAATACATCTGCCACCGGTAATCGCTCTGTTTTGACATCATCTAGTAAATGCATCAAATCTCTATCAAAGGTATCTTGACGATCTTCGGAAATCACTTTGAGACGATCGATTTCGGCACCAAGGTTTTCAGTAATTTTTTCTTGCCAAGACCTCAACTGTCGATTGATGTCAGTTTGACGATAGTTGATTGAGCGTTTAACAACTTCCAACTGGTTATCAACCGGCAGGGTTTGTACAGATTTATATAATTTGTCCCCAACTTTCGCAGCCAAAGCCAAAGCACGTTGGTGTTGGTCTCGGTATTCCCGATAGGACCTGTCTAGATTTCCAAGATCATCAGGAACTTCTTCAATGTTAGCGTCCGGCCTGCCCCACCTTACATGAGATCGGCAGGTCTGCAATTCTGTGTCCACTAAGCGGGCAACAGGTGTCCGCTTAACTTAAGCGGACACTTAACGATGGCAGAGAGACGCAAAC
>JABMNT010000166.1 GCA_013203595.1 Rhodospirillales bacterium | reverse complement strand
CATAACGTCACCGACGACGCGCGCTGATTTGCGGTAAGGTTTGTTATATTCGTAGCCGTTTTCCTTCATGGAAAACAGGATTCTACGATGCACCGGCTTCAGGCCGTCGCGCACATCGGGCAGCGCCCGCGAAACGATCACGCTCATTGCGTAATCGAGATAGCTGGCGCGCATTTCGTCTTCGATGGAAACCGGTGTTACGTCGGAATCGGAGGGCCCCGCAGGGGCCGTTTCATTGTCTGAGGTCAATAAATTTTACCAAATAATTTCAAAGGCTTGAGAGCGTCTTTAAAGGTGAGAAATGAATCCTTTTTGAACCCGGCAAATGTAGCAGTTTCCGGCCCCCTGTACAACCATTGAAGGCGGCCTTTTGGAACCGGGTGCCGGGGCCTTTAAATGTTGTGTTTCGGGCTGTAAATGAACTTGTACCAAATCACCGCAGTGAACACCAAAGTCATGGGAATGGCGATCCCGGCATTGACGGCCGCCCAGCCGACGGTGTGTTGCAGCGCGCCTGAGGAAAAGGCGGCGAGTGTTGTGGTCGAGAGCACCAGAAAATCGTTGGCGGCCTGAACCTTGGATTGCTCTTCCGGCCTGTAGGCTTCGGTCAGCAGCGTTGTGCCACCAATGAACATGAAGTTCCAGCCGAGCCCCAGACAAATCAGGCCAACGGTAAAGTTTGAAATGTTGATACCGCTCAGGTTCACAGACATGGCGGCGATGTTCAGCACAATGCCGGTGAGGATGATGTTCAGGACCCCAAACCGCTTGATCAGATGACCGGTGAAGAAGCTGGGGGCAAACATGGCGAGGATATGCCACTGGATGACGGTCGCAGAATCGCTAAACGCATATCCGCACCCGTAGACCATGGCAATCGGGGTTGCCGTCATCACCAGGGTCATCGTGCCGTACCCGAACATGGCGGTCATCACGGCGACAATGAACACGGGCTGGCGCATGATTTCAAGCAATGGCCGTCCGCCTTTGACGATGCCGACGGTTTTGGGAGGTGGGATCTGGATCGCCTGCAGTAAAATCAAGGTACACAGGCAGAGCCCGCCGATCAGAACATAGATTCCTGCAAAAGTAATGGGTTCAAGAAGCTTTTCGCCCCATTTCGCCAGTTGCGGGCCGAGGATTGCGGAAATGACGCCACCGGCCAATACATAGGAAATCGCCTTGGCGCGAAATTCGGGCCCGGCCGTATCGGCGGCGGCAAAGCGGTAGTATTGCCAGAAGGCGACATGAAAACCGAGCAGCAGGCTGGCCGCCGCAAACAACCAGAAATGCTGGATGTAAATGGCATAGGTGGCGAGCGCCGCGCCCGAAGCACCAACGATCTGACCCAGCGAAAAGCCGATTCGACGCCCATAACGGCCCATGAACAAGGATGCCGGGATTGTCGTAATCATCGCGCCTGTGAATTGCAGGGCCAGTGGAACCGTGGACAGCGACTTGTCATCCGCCAGCATGGCACCGACCAAGGCCGTAGCCGTCATGATCATCGAGGTTCCCGTCATCGACAGGGCCTGGCTGGCTGACAGGATGAGAACGTTTTTCCGGGCGTGCGGTTGACTGCCGTCTGCGTTCAAAGTGGAGGTCCTTAATTCAAATCCGGCAGAAAGAGGTCATAAGGCCTGCATCATTTCCTGCAAAGAATCGTGTTCGCCCTAGAACGGGATTTCGTCGTCCAGGTCGCCGCCTGCCGGTGCACCGCCGCTGCTGCCCTGATCCGGGCTGCCCCAGTCGGGCTCGCCGCCCGCACTGTCGCCGCCACCGCTGGCACCGCCATAACTGCCGCCACCGCCGCCATCACCGCGGCCGTCGAGCATGGTCAGGGTCGAATTGAAGCCCTGCAGGACGACCTCTGTGGAATATTTCTCGACGCCGTCATTGCCGGTCCACTTGCGGGTCTGCAGAGACCCTTCAATATAGACTTTCGAGCCCTTCTTCAGGTACTTTTCGGCAATCCCGGCGAGGCCCTCGGAAAACACGACAATGCGGTGCCATTCGGTCTTTTCTTTGCGCTCGCCCGAGCTCTTGTCGCGCCAGGACTCCGATGTGGCAATGGAAAAATTGGCGATTTTATTGCCATTCTGGGCAAACCGGATCTCCGGATCGCGTCCCAGGTTTCCAACAAGTATAACTTTATTAACTGAACCGGCCATTTGGGCCCCCCACCATGTTGTGTTTAAATATTTGTCGGCAACTATAGAACCTCGGCGCGCCCCGTGAAAGTGCCAAACCAGGCTTTTTTACGGCTCCCCCTGTGGACAACAGAGATTGCCTGAATTGCCCCCTACTGGCGCGGTGCCGGCATCGGCGGCTGCGTCTGGTTTTGCGCTTTATCAATAAACTGGCGCACGGTCTCGAGCAGCTGATCTTCTTCCTCGCCCAGCTTGACCAGGGCCAGCAGGCCGATTTCAACCATCGCCATGCCGTAGACGTACTGGTTGACCCCCTCGGCCTGAAATTGTTCGAGCGCTGTCGCCAGTATCACGTCGGCCTTGTCGAAATCCGCGTTCATATCGTCGTTCATCAGATGTCCTTCCCTGGCCGGCGGACCGGCCCTTTACCTTTTGTTGATATCCTGGGCGTAAAAATGACATGAATTCTCCCAAACGAAAGGCATCAGTTATGCGCTATTCTGTTGTTTACGAGGGTGACAACCGGCGCTGGGCGGTTATCGACTGCCTGACCAGCGATCAGCCCTTCAGCTATTACAGGACCGAATGGGACGCGCTGAGCCGGGCCCGCTTTGAAGAGCGGCGCTGGCGGACCCACCAGACCCCCTGCCCGCGCCTGAACTGAGCCGCTTGTTCAGTTTACCGCATGGCCGATTTCGAAATCGTTTCTGCCCGACTGATCGATACCGCTGACCAGAAACAACGGGCGGTTTGAAAAGTTGACCGCATTGCCGTTCTTTTCCAGCTGCAGGCCCAATTTGCGGTCAAAATGCGATGCGGTCGGCATGAACCGCAAAACATAGCCGGCCCGGCGTTGGGTCGAGCGGTTATGGCGCGAGCCATGCACCATGTAAATATCGTGAAACGACATCTGGCCCGGCTTCAGGATCAGATCGACCGCCTTGTCTTCGTTAAACTGGTCCGCATCCAGTTCCTGGTTGAGGGTCAGATCATCGGCCTTGTTGGTATGGTGACTGTAGACGTCCTTGTTTTTGTGCGATCCGGGAATCACCCGCATGCAGCCGTTTTCAACCCCCACCTCATCCATGGCGATCCAGGCCGTACAGCTGGCCAGCGGTCTGATCGGCCAGTACTGGCCGTCCTGATGCCAGGGGGTGGCTTTGCCGTTGCCGGCGGGTTTGCCGAATACGGTGGATCCCCAGAGCGCGATGTTTTCGCCGATCAACTGGCCGACCATGGCGACGATGTCTTTGTTGCAGGCGAAATTCAGCCATTTGTCGGCGCGGGGCGATTTCAGGCCCTGGTGGTTACCCTGGGGGGCGTGGGGAACGAACATGGCATCGGCCGTCTTGTCGGGGTTGGCGGCGATTAACAGCTCCAGTTCCCGGCGCATTTCCGCGACGATATCCATGGGCAACTGAAAATCGGGAATGACATAGCCCTGTTCATGGTACTGGTTGATCTGCTCCTGGGTCAGCAAGGTCCCCTCCTCTGCGTCCTGTTGAAACGTCCAGACTATGTATATGAGCCGGACCGGGAAGACTGGCAAGGGATAAGCGTCCGTCGCGACCCGTCAATTGACATGTGGCGGAACGCCGGCAGAACCCATCTAGCCGTCACCCTGGTCCGCCGCATAAGCGGCCTGCGCGGCTGCCGTCGCCGGATACAGGCCGGGCAGGCTGGCACCCGCTTCGACGCGGCCCAGCACCCAGGCCTCGAAACGTTCCTGCTCGGCCCCGTCCCGGATGATCTCTGCGACCAGTGCCTTCGGGATCACCACCGCGCCATCGCGGTCGGCGACGATCACATCATCGGGGATGACCGTGACCCGGCCGCAGCCGACCGGTTGCTGCCAGCCCGCCGTGACCAGACCGTCAATGGACAGCGGCGCCGCCGGACGGGCGCACCAGACCGGCAACCCGCTGGCCAGAATGCCCTCCACATCGCGCACCGCTCCGTCACTCACATAACCGGCGACACCGCGCTCGGCCATGCGCCTTGCGAAGATATCGCCAATAATGCCGCAATCGGTGTTGCCCATGGCGTCGACTACGGCAATGGCTGCGGGCGGGATCGCCTCGATCGCCTGCTGCATGGAAACCCCGTCCTGCAGGCTGGCCAGGGTTGCCAGATCTTCGCGGGCCGGGGTAAAGCGGATGGTAAAGGCCGGCCCGACAATCCGCGCCTGATCGGCGACCAGCGGCAACGGCCCCTTCATATACGACGACCTGATCCCCTTCTTGAACAACTGGGTGGTGATGGTGGCGGTGGAAATGGCGAGAAGCGGGGTCAAATCAATATCAGGCATGGGAATTTCCCTGGCTTGGTGTTTGAAGGGGTAGCGTCGCGTGTCCGGTGAAAACTATAAAAGCTGTCCGATAGGCCTTGCAAGCGGGCTTATTTGTTGATGAGAAAGTAAAAGAACACGCGCGGTCCCTTGTCCCCTTCGTTGGCAACGATACGGCTCAGTGGCTTGGCAACTTCCAAACCGGCGAAGACGTCTTTGGTGAAACCCAGCCGCATGCCGCCGCCGGCCGACGACAGGGTCGCGCCGTCGCTGAAATGGTCCTCCTCAATCTCCCAGACCACACCCAGGTCGTAAAATCCGTAGAACTGATAGGAGTCCAGGTAGGGTTTGGAGAGAAACCGGCCATACTGCACCTCGAAGGACATGGCTGCGCCTTCATCAGCAGAAATTTCTCCGGAATCAAAGGCCCGCCCGAATTGCGATCCGCCCAGGTAAAACTCTTCACCCGAAAGCAACTGCCGGTTGGCTTTCTGACCGGTAACGGACAACTGGGCAGCCCAGGAATCGCCAATCTTTTGCCGGCGACTGGCGAAGGCGGTCACTTTGGTGAAGGAGACATGGCCATCGGACAGCGATGGCGAACGTGACTGGCCGGGGTAAATGCCATCGGATGCACCCATTACATTATAGCCTCTGGACAGTTCCACAGACCCTGAATTCTGGCCGTCAAGATCGTCGTTCCAGTTGAAATCGGCACCGATACGCAGGATCCGCAGACGATCATCTGAAATCCGTTCGTCATCCTGATCCTGGCGCTGGTTCGAAACATCGAAACTGGTGCGCAGGGTCAGGTTCTGATCGCGGGCACGAATCAGCGGGTAACTGGCACCAAGCACGGCGCGCGAACCCCGGCTGCCAAGATCGCTGGTCGAGTAGATGCCGCCCACATCGGCGGCGCTGTGCGATGCGGACAGCCATACCTTCAGGCCTTCCGTGCCGAAGTGCTGTTCGTGGGTCAATTCGCCATAGACCAGCTCTTTTGGCGTTCGCGGGATGGTGAACAGGGTCAGCCCGGTGCGTTCGCTGTTGGTAACCCCTTTGTTGAGATCACCATGCAGCAGCGCCTGGACCCTGCCGACGGACCGGGTCCCCCGGTTATCAACACTGGCATAGGCATCCGTTGTATCGTGGCCGATGGCCAGGACCAGCTCAAACTCGCCGGCATCCTTGTTGACCGGCTTTAAGGAGCCTTCAACGGTGGCACCCGGCAGGTCGTCAATCAGCAACATATAGCGTTCCAGATTATCCAGACGGGCGGGCTTTTGCTGCTTGATTTTGGCCGCAAATTCCTCCAGCAGGGCGGCACGATCGCTCAGGTCGCCGCTATAGCTGACCTTGGTAATCGCCCCCTCGATGACGCGAATTCGCAAAATCCCCAGCGCCAGGTCCTGTGGTTCGGCAACCGCACTGGCCAGAAAATAGCCGTCGTCCTTGTACTTGTCGGTAATTTTCCTGGTGATCGCCTGGATTTCGGAAACCTTGATTTCCGTTGCCAGCAGAGGCTCGTAAAAAGCCGCGAATTCGGCTTCGGGATAGATCGTCGCACCAATGATTTCGACGCCGGCCAAGACAAAGGCGCCGTCTGATTCCGCCGGTTCCGTATAGGGTTCCGGCAGCTTCGGGGTGTCGGGCTGTTTTGCCGCCGGGGCCTGTATGCTTGGCCTCTTGATGCGGTCTTCAATCTTGCCCGGTTCCGCGTCGGAACGACCGGAGGCCTGCGCATTGGCCGTATCCGCAGAGGAACAAAGGATAAGCAGAACCATGAAAATCAAATGAGCCACTTGCATAACTCAGCGAATAGCCAAATTAATCCGTTTTAACGGCT
>JABMNT010000165.1 GCA_013203595.1 Rhodospirillales bacterium | reverse complement strand
CACGTTTACACAAAGTGCGAATGGATCGCATCGTCAGGATTACCTTCTCGCGGTTTCCGATATTTATGTGCAGAAAAATTTCAAGAATTTGCTGCTCGCCTTTTCCAAACTGCTTGTTAACAATCCGGATATCCAGTTGAAAATAGCCGGAAGACCCATCGATTTGGAGTATCTGCAGGAACTGCAGGCAATCGTCACAGAAAAGAAGCTGGAAAAAAATGTCGAATTTCTGGGAAGTTTGAATGTTGATGAGCTGATTGCGCTGTATCAAAAGTGTGGCGTGTTTGTATTCCCGTCAACGGTTGAGACCTTCGGTAATCCGCTGGTCGAAGCCATGGCCTGCGGGGCACCCATTACCTGCTCCAATGCGGCGGCAATGCCGGAAGTGCTTGGCAATGCGGGTATTTACTTCGATCCTAACAATATCAATGATATTGCCGATAAGCTCTCGCAGCTATTGACCAGTTCGGATTTGAGGAAGCGCTATAGCAATGAAGCGGAAAAGCGGTCGCGCGAGTTCTCCTGGGAGAAGACCGAAGCCAAGACCAAGTTGGTGTTTCAAGCCTAGTGCCTTTCCTATTGATATGGAAACAGCGGAGATCGGAAATGCGGCCTGCTGGTCAGGAGCGGATGTGATAGCGATGCGGGGTATCGGTGAGCATTCGCGACGCCGCCAGCAGTTTCCGACCACGGGCGCCTTCACAGGCCCCCTGGGCCGCGTCACGGCCCGCTTCCGATATCGCGCATCGCTGCGCGATCCGCTTCTTGCCAGCGAACCAGTGAAGGCGTCTCAGCGATTCCATATCAACAGGAAAGGCACTAGTCATGGCCGGGTTTCTGTCTGTTCCATGTGCGCGGAGTTGGTAAAGTGAAAACCCTGATCCTCACGTTACCACCACATATACCGGGGGGCGTGGCAACCAAGGCCAGAATTCTGGCAGATCATCTGAAACAATCAGGCCATGTGGTGACGATCGGTTTCTACGCGGCACGAGGCAAATACCCGGACCTGAATGTAAGCGCCTTGTCATCACTGGCCGGCGGCGCGCCGAGATCACAGGTGATGGAGGCATTTGGCGGCCATCACTGCGTTGCCATTGGCTGCAAAATCCCTGAATTGGAGCACCGCTACACGGCACCATCGCCGCTTTGGGCAGACTTGATCCATGCGCACGATCGTCACATTGCCGTTGGTGGCACCGTCCTGATGGCCCGGCCATTGGTTGCGGCCGGTGTCAGGCATCTGGTCTGGTGTGCGGCCGATGTGGAAGGCGACCGGCGGGCGCGGCGCCGGTCCATGGGGCTGCTCAGGAGCGGGTTTGACCGGTACTTTGTAAGCCACCAGTTAAAGCGCCAGGAAAAGCGGGTGCTGTCCGATGATGCTAATCGGATAATGGGGGTGAGTCCGTTCAGCCTTGCGTCGCTGGCCGCCGTACAGGCCCGCGACAGCTCAACAATTGCTGTGCTTCCCATTCCAACAGATATGGACTTCTATTCTCCCGCCTCCGGTTCGGCCGGCAAGCTGGAGATGCCGGTAATCGGTTTTGCCGGTCGCCTGGACGATCCCCGCAAAAATCCGGAGTTGCTGTTTCAATCGGTCGCCGCCCTGCGGGCGCAGGGCAGCCCCGTTGCCCTGCATGTGACCGGAGAACCGTCGCCCCGCCTGCGCGCGCTTGCCGATAAATATGCGATCACCGATCATGTCAGGTTTCTGGGGCGTCTCGACGCCCAGGCGCTACGGGATTTTTACCGGTCCCTGGCGTTATTTGTTATTGCTTCGGACCAGGAAGGCTTGGCGATTGTCGGCATTGAAGCGCTGGCCTGCGGGGTCCCTGTCATTTCGACCCGTTGCGGGGGGCCGGAAGCTTATCTTACAGACGGAGAGAACGGCTATCTATGCGCATTTGACGCCGCCATGATCGCTGAGCGGGCACAGACCTTGCTGGCTTCGGCGGACCTCTATGGGGAATTTTCAAAAAACGCCCGTGCCAGTGTTCTGGAAACCTATTCCCGGGCCGCATTTGAAGCCAACCTGGCGGAGCAATGGACAGGGCTCTGGGGTGAAGACCTGAAATGTCAGCCGAAGCGCTGATTGGATTGACAGCCTGCTACCAAGATCCGGACCGGCGAGAAAAACGTGCATTTTATGGGAAAATATGGGAAGAGTAAAAAGGACTCGACGATAGCTCATAAGGATCAGGCGTATGAATGTGGAACACAGGTCTAATTGGCGTGAAGCCCCCGTCGCAGAAGCGGGAACGGGGCCCGTTACCGGCCAGGTGAGCCTTTCCGATTTCGACCCCGTTGCGCGCCTTAAAGAGTTGCGGCTCAAACCGATGCCAAGTGCGCCGCATTCGACCGAGCAACGTATTCTGCATATCTCGCTCTATTGCTATAAATCGTTTCCCATTCGCATTTTTCATGTTTTGTCGCTGAAGGATGGGATGGATTCTCATGCCTTGTTTTTCAAAAACAATTTCACCAATCGCCATTTGCCGATAAGCGATCGCGAAATGGGCCTGCTTGAAGATCTGATTAAAAAAATTGATCCCCATGTCATCACCATGAGCGTAATGGCACCCTATGCCCTGGCGGCCCGGCAAATGGTTAAGGCAATTCGCAAAATCAGTGCGGCGGATGTGATCATTGGCGGCAAATACCCGACGATTGCCCCGAATGAAGCCCTCGAATTTGCCGATTATGCCTGCAAGGGGGATGGCGAAATCCTGTTGCTGAATATTCATGAACGGCTCCGCCAGGGCCGCGACCTGAAGAACCTGAAAGGGCTGTGGTATAAGGAGGCAGACGGCCAAATTGTCGATATGGGCCAGGAATCCCTATATCAGGAAATGGACGATATTCCCTATCCGGCGATCAATGAAGCGCAGATGCATTTTATTGAAAAGAATACAGTGTCGACAGTAGATCCGGAAATATTCGAAAGTGAATTGTTGATGATGGCAGGACGCGGCTGCGTTTATCTGTGCTCTTTCTGCGTCAATTCGTTACTGATACCCATGAATAGGGGAAACGGTCGATTTGTCCGTATCCGTTCGCCTGAAAATGTTCTGGAAGAAATTGACTATCGATTGTCGAAATATAAAAACCCGGAAATGATCACCTTCAATGACGAAATATTTGGTGTTATTGATGAGTGGGTCGCGGATTTCGCGAAAAAATACAAGGCGGCTTGTGGTCTGCCTTTTGAGTGTGAACTGGTGCCAACCCTTATCAAGGAACAGAACATCCGCCAGTTGGTTGATGCCGGGATGGTGAGCCTGCATTTTGGGGTTCAGTCAGGTCACGATGAAATACGCAAAGATGTCATGCACCGCCCCGGCACCGGTGCCGATTTGCGTGAAAAAGCGGAAATTTTGAGGCGCTGCGGGATTAAACCCCAATATGACATCATATTGGAAAACCCGTTTGATACCGAAGACTCCCTGGTTGACGCGCTGGAACTGTTGCTCTCTTTTGAGACGCCAATCAATCTGAACACGTATAAAATGCAGTATTTTCCGCACTATCCGTTTACCAAAATGGCACTGGCAGCCGGATATATAGGCGAAGAGCATGTTACGGATGAATTTATCGCCAATTCCGTTTTGTATAATATGGTCTATCGACCGAAGTTTCCGGCATTGAACCGACGCGATTATCTGGAAAACTGCATCTACTTGATTCCGTGGACCGGTCGGTTAACCCGAAATCTGGTGGGATATCTGTCTAAAAAACATAACCCGTTTTTTGGCTTCGCAGTCACCTGTTTGGCACAAATCAGATATTATCAGGAATTTGAACAAGTCATGTACCTTGTCTGGTTTCGCCGATATGTTCTTGGTTTTAAGATGCTGGTGCGGGGGGACTTCAAGGCATTGCTGTCCAAAATCAAACTTATTTCAAAATCCAGGCATTATGAGAATCTCAAAACGGGTCGAATTTCTACTCGCCAATAGGATTTGTGCGGGTGTTTGAAAATGCAAGTTTCGACCTGGACCACGTGCGCGCATCGATCCTGCGCGATGGTTACTGTGTTGTTCCCGACGTTATTGACGTCGAAGTCGTGTATGAGCTGCAGGAATTCTGGCTGGCATCCTTTAAGGACCAGGCCTCAAAAGCGCCAACCCTATGGGGGCCTGTGCTCGGCGAAGCGAATAAAGTGCATTTTCATGAGAGCGAAGAGGATTGTCTGTTTCGCGCCTATGATTTTTTGTGGAATTCTCCGCTCCATGCAAGGACCCGGGAAATCGGCGTCGCATTAAATCGATTGCGAAACCGAATTGTCGAAGTTGACGAAAAAACCGGGGAATATTTCGCTGCGGATGGCTATGGCATTTATCTGACCGTTAGCTATTATCCGCCGGTTGACGGGCGCATGTGCACACATCAGGATAAATCGGATGAGCGTCGTCACTGGCATTTTATATTGCCGCTGACATTTTTCGGCACCGATTTTTCCGGCGGTGGGAACTTTATCGTCGATCGTCATGGCAACCGGGTTTTGACGGACGAACTGATTAGACCCGGCGGCGTCTTGTTCTTCGATGGCGCGCTGACCCACGGGGTTGATCAAATTCAGATTTCCGGGGCGCAGAACCGTGGACGCATGCAGATGTTTTCGATTCCGACCTTTTTCGAATCCCCCGTTCAAAATGAGCGACTGGCGGAATCAATGCCATTTAAAAACTTTATAAAAGCCAAATTGCGACCGATTAAACATCGTTTGACCGGTATCCGTGGTGCAGCACCAGATCGGAATTATTTCTAATGGGT
This sequence comes from Rhodospirillales bacterium, assembly GCA_013203595.1. GTDB lineage: Bacteria > Pseudomonadota > Alphaproteobacteria > Rhodospirillales > Casp-alpha2 > JABMNT01. Next base: position 26,712 of record JABMNT010000165.1, on the reverse strand, counting down.
TTGTTCAGGCGATTATTCGATAAGTGTGCGGCGCGGTTTATTGCTTCATATCTTGCGCGGGCGGACGAGAGAGACCTTCACCCGCAGCGCATCCTGCTTGAACAGGCGCAGGAAGAAGCTGCCGCCTATGCACAGGCAAAAATGAAATCTGCAATTATCCTGAAAACCCGTGACGAGGTCCTTGCCTTCGCGCTCCGGCAGGTCGAGACCTCGGGTCTGGTTCTTGAATTCGGTGTTGCAAATGGCGATTCGATACGTCTGATCGCGGATAAGATGGCGCAGAAAATTCACGGCTTTGACAGTTTCGAGGGGCTGCCTGAAAACTGGGCAGGACGCCATGAAGGCAAAGGCCATTATTCGACAGGCGGCAGATTGCCCGTTGTTCCTGCTAATGTCGTGCTCTACAAAGGGTGGTTTGAGCATACATTACCGGAATTTTTGCAAAACAATGGGGAGCCGGTCGCCTTCCTTCATGTTGATTGCGATTTATATAGTTCGACAAAAACAGCGTTCGCGCAGCTGGCATCGCGAATTGTTCCCGGCACGATTATCGTTTTTGATGAATATTTTAATTTTGTTTCCTGGCGCGACCACGAATATAAAGCATTTCAGGAATTTGTTTCGGCACATAACGTGACATACAGCTATTTGTGCTGGGGGTATCAGCAAGTTGTCGTGCGTATCGACGGTATCCGGGCGGCGTAATGGTTTCTGGAATTGAAACAGCGAAAGGGACGGGTACCCCGTGACCCATGTCTGAGGTAAACCTTTTTAGACCCAGCTCTCTCGCCAATATTGCCGCTGCACATCCCCTGCGGTTTTTTGACATTGGCGCGCGCGGCGGTTTCGATCCGGGATTGTGGCCGTTTGCCTTTGCGACGGAAGCCGTCGGCTTTGAGCCGGACCCGGTGGCTTTCGAAAAACTCGCTGGAGCGCCTGAAACTTTCTGGAAAAAAACCCAGATACTTCCGGTCGCGATTGGCGGCGAAAACGGCATGCGGACCCTGCACCTACCCGCAGACCCACAGGCAGCATCGCTCCTGGGGCCATCTGAATTAACCGGCCCGGCACGGACCAAAGACCATTTTTTTAAAATCAATGAAACCCTCGAGGTCGAAACCCAAACCATGGATCATGTGCTTCAGGGTGCCAATGGCATGCCGCCTGAGTATTTGAAAATAGATATCGAGGGGGCGGAACTTGAGGTGCTGAAAAACAGTCCGCAAACCGTCAAACACCTGTTGGCGGTAAAGGTTGAAGTTGCCTTTGACCACTTCCGCGCCGGCCAGCCGATGGCTGCTGATATTATGAGCTTTCTGGAAAGCGCCGGTTTTGTCTTGATGGATTTTACAGGTCCATCTTATTGGCGAACGCAAAGCAATATCGTGCATCCGCTGATGGATAAAGCACCCATGTATTATTCACGCGGGCAACTGGTCCATGGGGATTTCCTGTATTTTCGACGGCCGGAGCGCTTGGCTGCCGAGGAGCCGGATTCGGCGGTCAGAAAAATGCAATTGGGTCTGATTGCCATGAGTTTTGGTTATTTTGATTTTGCCGCCGATGTGTACGGGGATGCCGACGTCCAACGGGAAGCCAGGAGGCTGGGCTGTGAAAAACCGTCTGATGAAATCCTGACATATGCAAAAATATATGGCCGGATTGAAGCGAAAAAGGCCTTTGTCGGCCGCCTGCGCGGCTTTGGGCCGCATTTACGACGATTTGCGAACCTATTGTTTCGATGATCAATGTGTCCACAATACCAGCGTTTACGCGCATTTCTTTTTTAAGTGACAGCAAGCATGGTTAAATGGCACGAACTTGCGATTGGCAGTTCCTTTCTGGTCTCGGGACAGATCATTCAGGCGATTATTGGCTTTGCCGTCAATCTGGTGCTGGTCCGTTATCTGGCACCTGAAGAGTTCGGGCGATTTGCCATTGTGCTGGCCGGAACGGCGCTGGTTTTTTCCGTTTTTTCGCTACGTGTCGAGGCCATGATCATCCGCGCCCGCAAGGAGCAATTAACGGAAACGGCAATAGACCGGTATTTTGGCGCGTCCGTGGTTGAAACAGTCTTCGCCATCCTCGTGCTGTATCTCTGGATGGTTGTCACAGACACGGACGGCAAGTGGCAAATAAGTCTGGTTCTTGCTCTCGGGTTTCGTCATTGGGTCCATCAGAACAAATCTTTTTTTGAACGGACCATGCCCTACCGCGAACTGGCCCTGACCGAAACCCTGGTCTCCATCTCCAGTCACCTGTTGGCGCTGGTGCTGATCCTGTCGGGTGTTGGCTGGGTCGTCCTTTTTATTCGCGAAATCTTTTTAACCCTTGCCGGATTTTGCGGTCTTTGGCTGATTGGCGGTCTGACTATTCGGCGGTTCAGATTTCCAAGCCTGGACGACTGGCGACACCTGTTTGGGGAAGCCCGAGGTATCTGGCTGGATGCGGTCCTTGAAAACGGCCTGAACCGGCTGACGATCCTGTTCGTTGGTTATCTGGGCGGCGACCGGGCCGCCGGGTTTTTCTTCCAGGCGCTTCGCCTCGCCAGTTTACCGCAACAGGTGCTGGCACCGATCGTCGGGCGGGTCGCTGGCAACTGGTTCAGCCGCACCGAAAACCGTCGCGATCGGCGGCGGGGGCGCGACAAGCTTTTGCTGGTTCTGTTCGTGCCCCTGTTTTTGGCAGCCGGCCTAACGGTCCTGTTTGCCGACCCTGTTGTGATCTGGATGTTTGGTGATGCCTGGGCACGTACGGCCGACCTGATGATTGGCCTCAGCGGCTTCATTTTGTTTCTAACTTTGTTCGAGATTCTGAAATCCTACTGCTGGACAGCCCGCCAGGTGCGCTGGTTGCTGGTCGGCCGGATTGCCCAATACGCTGGCTGTGCGGTTCCGGTATATCTGGCAATGGTAGGGTATATGACGGGTGACATGGCACTTGCCATTGGCCAAAGCCTGGCTTACGGGCTGGCCTTTATTGTGGTTTTGGCGATCCTCAAGAAAATTGAAGATTACTGACTTTCGCCTGGTTTTATGCCTCTGGCAATTCCTGGTGCGCTGCTCACATCTTCCAGCCCCAGTCCTTCCAGCAGGGCCCTCACTTGCTGGTGATGCTGGCGTTTTTCAAAACGGGCCCCGTACCAGTCAAATGTATCGAGCACTGTCCAGGCGTATTGTTGTTCGGGGGTGAGCGCCGGGTCATGGACCGCGGCGATGGGGATGATGTGATTGAGAATGCGGATCTTGGGGATTTTGGCCAGACTCCTGGTCAGCCAGTAGAACGCGCCGACGAGAAATTTTGACAATCCCAATGTGATACTGATTGGCAGGTTTGGGGTGATCAGGCGCAACCCGTATTTGAACACCTGCAGGCGCCGCCACAGGCCTTCTTCATAAAAGTTATACATCACCCGCCCGCCGGCTTTGACGTGGGCAGGCAATGCCGTCATTACGGCTTTCGGGTCCGGTGTATGCTGGATCACGCCCATGCAGTAAACCGCGTCAAAGACCCCGTCGCGGAACGGCAGATCGAGCAACGAGCCCTGCACCAGGCCGGCCCGCTCGCCGTGAATTTCGGTGTTCAGGCGGCAGGCATCAATGGCATCGCTTAAATCCATGGCAACAACCCGGGCGCCATGGGATAAAGCCACATCGGCAAAACGCCCGGCGCCGCAGCCTCCATCAAGTACGATTTTGCCCTTGAGCCAGCCCTTGTCCCAGCCTGTATCCGCAAAGAACCGGGTCTCGGAAAGATGATGTCCGCTCAGCCGGTCGATCTGGATGTCTTTCCATTTTTGCCACTGAAACCCGAAGTTGCCGCAATAGTCCTGATCGGGGGCAACAAACCGGGGGATGCCGTGGCGAATCGGATATTTGGTCAGACAATCGGGACAGGTCAGCAGACCGGTCACCACCTCGCCATCGTGCTCGCTTTCGGCTGCAATGCTGAGTGGCGTCCTGGTCTTGCACGACGGACATCGTAACAGGTCATAAAGCCAGGGGCGCATTGGAAAGTCCGCTTTGGTTACAGGTGATCCCGTATATATCCCGTGGCACCGCCATGGACAAGGCATCGACGGCGGGGCGAATGGGTGTGGAAACTCCTGATCATTCAGGGCATTCTGCGCCCAGCGTTAAATGATAATCCTTAGCAGTTGATCAGGAACCGGTCTTGCGGCTTTTATATCTCGTCAGTCATCCGATCCAGTATCAGGCCCCTTTGCTGCGCCAGATCGCCGGCCTGCCGGGCATTGAGCTGTTTGTCCTGTTCGAGACCCTGGATAATGCCACCACCTATCACGACCCGGGCTTTGCCCAGGCGATCACCTGGGATGTTCCCCTGACCGATGGCTATGACCACGCGATGGTCAGGGACAGGGATCATCTGCGCACTGAAATCGCCAAATCCCAGGTGCTCTGGATCCATGGCTGGGATACCCGCTTAAAGCGCAAGGCCCTTAAAATGGCCCGCCAGGCCGGCGTCAGGACGCTGATGCGGGGCGAAAACACCGATGCCGCCATGCCCGATGGCCGGGGCCTGAAAGGGCTGCTCAAACGCCTCTATCTGGCGCGGATTTTCAGTCAGTGCGACGGCTTTTTATGCATCGGTGCCGACAACCGGGATTATTACAGAACCCGTGGTATCGGCGATGCGCGCCTGTTCGCCATGGCCTATACGGTGGATAACGCTTTTTTCGCCACCCGCATCGCCGACGCGGCAAAATCCCGGACGGCCTTTCGCCAAAGCCTGAATATCCCCGGCGATTGCCCGGTCATTCTCTTTGCCGGCAAACTGCAGGCCCGCAAGCATCCCCTGACCCTGCTCCGGGCCTTCAAGGCGCTTGATCGGCAAAAGGCTCAGCAGCCGGTGCTGATCTATGTCGGCGACGGTGAACAGCGCCGTGAGCTGGAAGCCGCCGCCGCCGGTATGGCTGACCGGGTTAAAATTCTCGGTTTCAAAAACCAGACCGAACTGCCCGCCTTCTACGACCTTGCCGATGTCTTTGTGCTGGCCGCCGAAAAGGAGCCCTGGGGCCTCAGTGTCAACGAAGCCATGATCGGCGGCTGTGTGCCTGTTGTCACACCTGAGTGCGGCTGTGCAAGGGATCTGGTGGATGCGCGCACGGGGCGCATTGTCGCCCCCGGTGATGCAGATGCGCTGGCGGCGGCGCTGGCTGAACTGCTGGCCGACCGGGCGCGGCTGGCGGCCATGGCAGCGGCGGCGAAGGACCGGATCGCCGGCTGGGGCCTGGACAGGAGTGTGGCGGGATTGACGGCGGCCATTGAAGGGTTGGGCGTAGGCATGGCGAAATCAACGCAGCTCTGAAACAGTAATTGTTTTGTAATATCAAGTATTCCTGAATTCCCTGTGTTCACGCGATTGCTTTCGTTCATCCTGATGGGATTTGCCGGACGGCCACTTCACCCCTCGACTGACTGGATTTCCTGTTTAAAAAGATGACCTCCGCGGGCGAATGAGATACCGTGACTGACATTATCTCTGTAAAACCCGGCGAAGAAGGTTACCGGAATGCGACGACGACAAAGCGATCAAACCAGGTTCTTCAGGCCGAAGGTGTTGTCATTTTAAAAGCCAGAAAATCCGGAAACTCCCACGTTCAGCACTCAAATGACCCAAACAAAAAACCGTCATGCGGGCCATGGGCGGCGATAATCCGGAATCGTCGGCTTATCGTCGCCGGTTTTGCGCTGCTGGTTATGGGCGTTCTGGCAGCACCACTCGCTGCCCAGGAAACGGCCCCGATTGACGGCCCGGGAGGTATCAGACAACTGGGTGACGTGCTTGAGCTGAAGGCGAAGGCGTTGAGTCGGGAACTGAAGAACGAAGCCTCGCGTCTGACAGAGCAACTGACGGGAACGGAGGTGAAAACCTACCCCTATCGGGACAGGCCCTTTGCAAGGGCCCAGTCCTACCATTTCGAACGCGATGTCCGGCCCATAATCGACAAAAAATGTGTGGCCTGCCACTCCTGTTATGAAGCGCCCTGTCAGCTCAATCTGGCGCATCCCCAGGGCCTGGAACGCGGCGCCTCGAAAACCCCGGTCTACGACGGCTTCCGTTTGCGCGATAGTGCCCCGACCCGCCTGCACATTGATGCCCAGACTACCGCAGCCTGGCGCAATAAAGGGTTTTTTTCGGTTCTGGACGCAACCGAACCTGCAATAGGCGGTGCCAGCGGATCCTTGCTTCTGAAATTTCTGGAATTGGGTCGGAGCCGCCCGCTGGCCGCCGATAAACCGGTCCGTGATCAGGTTGAATTAGGCCTGGCGCGGACCAACAGCTGTCCCGCGCCGGGTCAGTTTGCCGACCATGCGGCGGAAAATGTTCATGGGGGAATGCCGCTGGCGGTCACCGGCCTCAGCGATGGCGAATATCAGGTGGTCTCCACCTGGCTGCGCGAAGGGGCCAGAATTGACGCCATGCTGCCGCAGCTCTCGGCCCCGGAGGCGGCGTTCCTGGGTCAGGCAGAGGCCTGGCTCAACCGCCCCGACGACCGCGCTCAACTGGTCGCCCGCTATATTTACGAACACCTTTTCATGGCCCATCTTTATCTGGAGAAACCCGCTCCCGGAAAGCCGCCCCGGTTTTTCCAGATGATCCGGTCATCCACGCCGCCCGGTCAGCCGGTGGTTCCATTGGCGACGGTTCGACCCAACGATCCGCCGAATGGGCCGTTTTATTACCGCATATTTCCGGTCAGCGACCGCATCGTTCATAAAACCCATATCACCTATCGGTTCGATGCGGCCCGGCTGGCCTTTTACGACCAACTTTTCCTTCAGCCCGGCTGGTCGGTATCCGAGATGCCGGACTATTCGGAGGCGTTCCGCTCGAACCCCTTCATCACCTTCAAGGCGATACCGGCAAAGGCCCGCTATCAGTTTTTGCTTGAGGATGCGGAATTTGTTGTCCGCAATTTCATTCGCGGTCCGGTCTGCAATGGCGAGGTCGCCACTTATGTGATCCGCGATCAGTTCTGGGTGATGTTCGCGGATCCGTCGTTTGAGCATTATGTCAATGATCCGGCCTACCAAAGCCGGGTTAATGATCTGTTGGGCGTTCCCGGTCAAAAGACAGCGCTCAGCCAGTTGGGCCCCGAATGGGTGCGCTATCAGGAGCAACGCAACGCCTACCAGAACAGCCGCCAGCAGGCTTACAACAGCCGCTTTCCGCAAGGTCCGCGCCTTCAGCACATATGGAGAGGCAACGGCAGCAATGAAAATGCCTTTCTGACGGTATTTCGTCACCATACCAACGCCTCCGTCACCCAGGGCTGGCGCGGCGAATACCCGTTAACCGCCTGGCTGATGGATTATCCGCTGATTGAGCGGACCTTTTATGAACTGGTTGTCGGTTTCGACGTTTTTGCCAACGTATCGCACCAGGTTCAGGCCCGGCTTTACTTCGATTTGATTCGCAATGAAGGGGAGACGAATTTTCTGGGCCTATTGCCGCCAGCGAGCCGGCAAGCCATCTATGACGACTGGTACCAGGCTGATGCCAAGATCAAGGCGCAGGTCATCTACAACAAGCTCGATACCACCTCCCCCGGCATCATCCCCGACACGTCACCCCGGCCGAAAGAGGAGTTTTTCGCGACCCTGATGAGCGAACAGCCGGCGCTTACCCAATCCACAGACCTGATTAATCGCTGTGATGGCGCGTGCGCGGATAACGAGCGGCAATCGGTCTCGGCTCGCATCAACGGCGCACTGCGGCTTTTGGCGGCACGCCAGGCCCGAGCTGTCAGTGGCATCCGCTGGCTACCGGAAGTGAGTTTTCTGAGGATTAATCTGCCGGACGGCCGGTTTCTGGCTTACAGCATCCTGCGCAACCGGCGCCACAGCAATGTGGCGTTCATCTTCGGTGAATCGCTTCGGCGACAGGAAGATCTCGATAGCCTGACAATCCTGCCTGAATTGATCGGCAGCTACCCGAACATGATTTTTCAGGTCGACCTGAATGATCTGGAAATCTTCAGCAATGCCCTGGCTTCGGTCAATTCCGATAACGCCTTTGATACGGTATTGTCGCGCTGGGGCGTGCTGCGCATGGCCCCTGATTTCTGGGATGTGTTTCACAGCTTCACCGACCATGTCAGCCGCACCAATCCGCTGGAAGCCGGTATTTATGACATGAACAGGTATGGCACCTGGTAGGCGAAGATTGCAACTCCGGTCTATGGATCTGGCGATGCCATCATAAATTTCAGCACGCCGCCCGCATCTCCACCATGGGCTCCCTGTGGCCGGAACCGCTGGCGCGGCTGACAGATGGAGACTGGCTGTAAGAGCGGTTAAGCCGGGGCGAAAGAATGGCCTTCTGTAAATCAACAGCCAGAACCCGTTGATATGCCCTGGTTTAGGTGGCGCCGTGAACTGGTTTGTGCCATTTCCTTTTTTTCCGCCTGTGGTCAGGTTATAAAAGCCGCCAGGGTCTGTGGCCAAGGCCGCGCACATAACACGAATTCGAACAGGAGCGAGCACAGCATGGGGCAAAACAGCAAGGGTGAAAAACAGCGGTTACTGGTGCCGGATCGTTTTCTCTGTTCGGGCAATCCGTTCGATGATTATGAGGTGATCGGTGGGGATGCCCTGCGTTCCAATGATCCGGTTCTTGCCCATATCCGCGCCGCCGCCATTGCCGGTCATATGGACATTGACGCGGACTTCATGGCTAAACTGCCAAACCTGGAAATCATCGCCAAACGCGGCGTCGGTTATGACAATGTGGATGTGGCGGCGGCGACCCGGGCCGGGGTCATCGTCACCAACACCCCGGATGTGCTGACCGACGAGGTCGCCGATCTCACTCTGGGACTGCTTATCGCTACGGTGCGCCGGATCCCCCAGGCGGATCGCTATGTGAGAGATGGCAAGTGGCCGGCCGCAGGCTTTCCGCTGTCGTCTTCGTTGCGTGGCCGCAAGGTGGGTATTGCTGGCCTGGGTCGGATCGGCGCCGCCATTGCCCGGCGCGTTCAGGCCATGGATCTCGAGGTCGGCTATTATGGCCGCCGGCAGCAACCGGATGTGGCCTGGCCCTATTTTGACAGGGTCGTTGACCTGGCCAGGGCCAGTGACGTGCTGATCGTCATGGTGCCGGGAGGCCCGGACACCCATAATCTCATCAATGGGGAAGTGCTTAAGGCCCTTGGCCCCGACGGCGTCCTTATCAACGTGGCCCGCGGCTCCGTCGTCGATGAAGCGGCACTCATTGAGGCACTTCGAACCGGCACCATCGCCGCCGCCGGGCTCGATGTGTTCGTCGACGAGCCGGCCGTTCCCCGGGCCCTGATCGAGCTGGAAAACACGGTACTGCTGCCCCATGTGGGCTCGGGCACAACCACAACCCGTGAAGCCATGGGCGACCTGGTTTTCACCAACTTGCAAAGCTGGTTCGCGGGCAAAGGTGCGGTCACGCCGGTGAATTGATGGGTAAGGGGGATTGTATAAAAACGGTGAAAACCAGACAGGGCCGGGTCACCGGACCATTGCCGGATAAAGTTGAAACTGTGACGAGGGTTTTCAAGGATGAGGGTGCGTTACGGGACTTTTGTCAGGTGATACTGTTTCGGCTCACTTCTGCAACCCCCAACACACCGCAAGCATCTCCGCCATCCTGTCTCTGTGGCTGTAGCCGCTGGCCCGGCTGCGCGCGTGACCGGCGGTGGCGATGGCGGCGCGCGTGTCCTCATGGGCCAGATAATGGCGTATCTTGTCCAGCAGTTCTGCGTTGCTGTCGAAATAAACCGCTTCGCGCCCGTCTTCAAACAGGCGTTCGTGCTCAGGGGAGCGTTCGGCCAGCAGGAACCCGCCGGACGCCGGGATCTCGATGCTGCGGTCGGTCTGCAGATCACGGTTGACCTTGCGCAGGAACCCCAGATTGATCCGCGACGCATTGATCGCCTTGGTGAACCGCAGGTTTTCAGGGCTGTTGACCAGGGCCTGGTTTTTGATGGTGAGCCGGGGTGATGCGGCGGTAAACCGGCCCCAGCCGTTGCCCCAGACGACGACGCTGATGCCGTTGGCGGCCAGGAAATTGAGAACCTCACCCCGTTCCGGCGCATAGCTGCCGATAAAGCTGACATCGGCGGCAAGTTCGGCCCGCTCAGCGGCCGTCAGCGGCAACAGCTTGTGCTGGTCCGGATCATAAGCCTTGTCGACCATGACCACGCGCTTCGCCCCCAAAGCGGGCAATTCATCGGCATGGGCGTTGTAGGATTTGGTGGTGAAAACCAGATCGTAATGGGGCAGGGTTCTGACGTAGGCGCGGGTATGGTTGAGGGGATTGAACATATCGTCATCGGAATAGCCGATGATTTTGGTCCCGGGCGAGCGGTCGCGCACCGCTTTGAGCGTTGCCCGGCTGATCATATTGCCTTTTTCGATCCACAGCAGATCGGGCTTTTCGAGGGCGGCGATGGCCGGAATTTTCCGGTTTACCTGTCCGCTGTCGATATGCACACCCAGCTTCCAGGCCAGCCGTTCATAGAAGGACAGACCCGGCGCGCCGGTTGCCGGATCGCCCTGCGCGGTGTGTGGCAGGCCGATAACCCGGATGCCCAAGTCCTCCATGGCTTTCAGGCGCGACGCCCCCTTGGCGTAAAAGTTGAGGTCGCCGACAAACAGGATTCGCTTTATTGCTGCCATAATCAGTGCCAGTTCCCGGTTTCTTTACCAATCAATCCCGCCCCAGGGCCGCATGTCAACAGGGCGGGCCCCCTTGCCACCCGGGTGAGGTGACACTCCGCAATGATTGGTGTATGGGGATAGCGGAACACTGGCGCTGCATCAAGGCCCTGGCCAGCTGGCGCCAGCTTTGATGAGCGCAGACTTAGGAGACTACCGCATGTGCGGGATCACCGGCATTATCGCCAAACGGGCCTTTAACCCGGCCGCCCTCGAGGCCATGACGGCGCGGCTCGTGCACCGCGGACCGGACGGTGACGGCCGCTGGCTGAGCGATGACGGCCGGGTCGGCTTCGGCCACCGGCGCCTCGCGATTATTGATCGTACCGACGGCGGCCATCAGCCGATGGTCGATGGCAGCGGGCGTTATGTGATCACCTTCAACGGCGAGATTTACAATTATCTGGAACTGGCCGAACGGTTGCGGGCGGCGGGCGTGGTCCTGCACAGCAAGAGCGATACGGAAGTCCTGCTGGAGGCCTACAAGCACTGGGGCGAGGCCTGCCTGGGTGAGTTGAACGGGATGTTCGCCTTTGCCATTTATGACCGGGTTGCCGAATCCCTGTTTTGCGCCCGCGACCGGTTTGGCGAGAAACCCTTTCTGTACGTTGAAACCGATAGCTATTTTGCCTTTGCCTCCGAATATAAGGCGCTGTTTGCCCTGGCCGACCTGGCGATCGAGACCGACGACGACCGGGTCCTTCGGTTCTTGCACGATTCCCGCCAGGGGCTGGATGATGCGCCGGAGACCGCCTTTCGCGGTATCAGGCAACTGCTGCCGGCCGAAACCCTGCGCCTGGGTCTGGCTGATCTAAAGCCCCGGGTCGGCCGGTACTGGGACATTTCCCCCTCTGATACCAACAGCGCCATGCCCTTTGACGAGGCCTGCCGGCATTTCCGCGAATTGCTGGAGGATGCCGTGCGGATCCGCATGCGCAGCGATGTGGCGGTCGGATCCTGCCTGTCCGGCGGCCTCGATTCCAGCGCCATTGTTTGTCTCAACCGGCGCATTCTCGGTGCCGGTGTTCCTTATCACACCTTTACCGGCGCGTTTCCGGGAACGACAGCCGACGAAAGCGCCTTTGCCGCCCTTGTCGCCAAATCGGAAGCCGTCGAGGCGCATCTGACCGCGCCGACGGCGGCGGATTTCATGGCTGATCTGGCGGACTTCATGTGGTTCAATGAGCTGCCCGTCGGTTCCTCCAGCCAGTTCGCCCAGTGGTCGGTTTTCCGGCTGGCCAAACAGCATGACATCACCGTGTTGCTGGATGGCCAGGGAGCCGACGAAATCCTGGGTGGCTACGAGCAGTATTTTGCGCCTTACCTGCGGGCCCGGCGCTTAACCGCCGGTGCCGGTGCGGCGCGCAGCGAACGGGCATTGATTGAAGCCCGCTATCCGGCCGCCCTGAACGGCGGCAGTGATACCTGGAAAGGCCGCCTGCCGATGGCGTTGCGCTGGCCGCTGGCCAATGCGCTGGGCCGGGGCAGCGATTTTCTGTTTGGCGTCAGCGGCGACCTGGCGACCGGTCTGGCCCGCGCCAACATCCGCATCCCGGACGCACGCTTCAACCCGCTGCAGGCGGCTCTCAAGGATGACAGCCTGCATGCCCATCTGCCAACCCTGCTGCGCTACGGGGATCGAAATTCCATGGCCCATTCCCGCGAAGTGCGGCTGCCGTTCTGTGACCATCGGCTCGCTGAATTTGCCTTTTCTCTTGATCCGTCCCAGTTGATGGGCGAGGCCCAGACCAAGCGCCTGTTGCGTGGCGCCATGGCCGGAATCCTGCCTGACGCCATCGCCAGCCGCTGGAACAAACAGGGCTTCCGCCCGCCCCAGGAGCAGTGGTTCGCGGGCCCGCTTGGCGGGCTGATGGATGACACCCTCACCAGTGCGGCCTTTGCCGGGCGCGGTTACTGGAATACCCGCTGGTGGCGCAGTGCCATGGCCCGGTTTGCGGCTGGCGAAGGGCATCTGGCCTGGACCCTGTGGAAGCCGATGATCGCCGAAGCCTGGCACCGGCATTTCGTCGAACGCCTGAAAGCGGAACCGCGCGTTCCGCTGTTTGCTTAAGGGCCCGCCATGCACGCCGTATTTGTCAATCATTGCCACCCGGATATGGGCCATGTCTGCGCCCTTCGCCTGCGCAAATTTGCCGAAGCCATGGCTGCGCGCGGCCACCGGATCGTGTTGTTGACAGAATCCCTGGATGCGGCGGAAACGCCGATCGCTCCGGACCGGCTGGCCGAACGGCTGCAGGGCCATGACTGGAACCGGCCTTTCTACCTGGCCGTCCAACCGCTTGCCGACGGCACCCTGGCCAGCTTGCGCGGGGGCGCGATGAACCGCTGGCGACGGGCCTGGGTGGTTCTGTCGCGCTATCTGTTCGAAGGCGGGCTCTATGGCGGCTGGGAAAAGGCGGCGGCGCCCTATCTGCCGGTTCTGGCCACGGCTTTCAGGCCCGATATTGTCTGGGCCAGCTTCGGCAATACGGCGGTCTGGAATATTGGCCGCGCCGTTGCCAGCGCGGCCAAATGCCCCTGGGTTGCCGATATCAAGGATAACTGGCGCCGCTTCATTCCCCGTGGCCTGCGTCGGCTGCTGGCTGTCCGTTACCGTGATGCAGCGGCGATGACGACCTTTTCAAGGGGCCAGGCGCTGGAGGCCGGGGACTGGTTTGCGGCTCGGAAATCGGTGATTTACAGCGGCTTCGATGAAGCCGACATCGGGCCGGCGGATGCCCCTGCAAAACCCGATGGTGCCTTTGAAATCCTGATCACCGGCAGTCTCTATGGGGCCCGCGAATTCCAGGTATTCACCGATGCCCTGACAAACTGGATGACAGCGCAGAAACGAACCCAACCTGATCTTCACCTGCGTCTGATCTATGCCGGGAATGATCATCTCCGGGCCGAGCCGGCGCTGCGCCCGCTGGCGGCTCTCTGCAGCCTCGATATCCGGCCGTTCATGGCTCTGGCCGAGCTGCTGGCGGCGCAGCGGCGGGCCGATCTCAATGTCTATATCCGCTGGCCCGGTCCTTTTATTTTCCACCACAAGACCGTTGAACTGCTGAGCGCGGAAAAACCCATCCTGTGTTACCCACCAGAAAACGACGAGGCCTGCCAGATGGTGGCGGGCGTTGGCGGTGTGCTCTATTCCTGCGCCACACAACAGCAAATCGAAGCCGCCCTGAGCCAGGCTTTTGCCGACAGGGCGAGCCCGGCTGAATGGGATCGGGCGGCGCTCACCGCTTATTCCTGGCAGGGTCAGGCGGCGGTGCTGGAAGAAGTGCTTGAAGGGGCAAGGCGGCAGCCATGAAGGTAACGGTATCCGTGCATGGCCGCTACCATGGCTTCGAGCTGGCGAAAGGGCTTTACGCGCGGCACTGTCTGGACCAGTTGCTGACCACCTATCCGGCCTTTCTGGCGCGCCGCTGGGTCGGCGCCGGGGCCCCGGTGAAGTCAGCCATGGCCCTGGAAATCAGACGCCGCCTGCATGCCAGGTTCGGCTTCGGGCCGCGGCCTGATCTGCAGATCGCCCGCCGGTTCGGCGAATTTGCCAGAGATCATGTGAGCGCTACGTCGGATATTTTCGTCGGCTGGAGTTCGGCCTCGCTTGAAGCCATTACCCCGGCCCGGGCGGCGGGGGCGAAGGTGATCATCGAGCGCGGCTCGACCCATATCGCGGCGCAGACCGAAGTGCTAAGAGAAGCCTATAGGCATTTCGCATTACCCTTTGCGGAAACCGATGGCGAGATGATTGAGCGGGAACAGCAGGAATATGAACAGGCGGACCGCATCTCCGTGCCGTCCACCCATGCCGCCCGGACCTTCATCGATCGCGGTTTTGCATCTGAAAAAATTCTGGTCAACGGACTGGGGGTTGATCTCGGGCGCTTTCACGCCCCGCCCCATCGCCCCACCGACCGTCCGCCCCGCATCCTGTTTGTCGGTGGCATCGGCTTGCGTAAGGGCGTGCCCTGGCTGCTCGAGGCTTTCGCCCCGCTGGCGGCGCGGGCCGAGTTGCATGTGGTGGGGCCGGTGTCGCCGGACTTTCAGGCCCTGTTGCGCTGCCATCCGCTCGCCAGCGTGCATATGCGCGGGGCCATCGTCGGCAGCGCCCTGGCGGCAGAATATGGCCGCGCCGATATCTTCTGTCTGCCGTCGATCGAGGAAGGCTACGGCATGGTCATTGCCGAAGCCATGGCCTGCGGCCTGCCCATTGTCACCACGCATGCGGTCGGCGCCGTCGATCTGCTGACGCCGGGCCTGGACGGGCTGGTGGTCCCGCCCGCCGACAGCCCGGCCCTGGCTCTGGCGCTGGAACAGCTGGTCGACGATGCCGAACTGCGCCAAAAAATGGGCCGCCGTGCCCTGGAAACGGTGCGCGCCGGGCACAGTTGGGAGGATTATATGGAGCGCACGCTGGCGAGTTATGAGAAGGTGCTGGGGTAGAAGGGGTGGCGACGGCTCACGCCCCCTCAATCCAGTGTTTATGCCAGGCGCAGAGGTTGAACAGGGTCCAGATGTGCAGGGCGTGGTCGGCGGTGCCGGCCCGGTGTTCGGCGAAGCGGGCGGTGATATAGGCGCGCTCGAGGATGGCGTCTTTGACCAGCTGGCTGTTCAGGATGGTATCTTCGGCCCGTTTGCCAAATTCGCCCTTCAGCCATTGTTCGACCGGGGCGGCGAAGCCCATCTTCTTGCGGTGGATGATGTCGGCGGGCAGCAGGTCTTTGACTGCTTCCTTCAACAAATGCTTTTTGACGCCGCCTTTGACTTTCAAAGATTGTGGCAGGTTCTGGGTAAATTCCACCAGCTGGTGATCGAGAAACGGCACCCGGCCTTCGATCGAAGTGGACATACTGATCTTGTCGACCCGCATGAGCAGCAGTTCGGGCAGGCGCAGGCGGAACTCGTTGTAGCTCATGCGCCCGAGATGGTCGGCGGGGCCCGGTGATTTTGCCAGATCCGCCATATAGCCCTTGATGATGTCGCCGCTGTTGGTGCTGGCCAGGCCGGTCAGGTCGAAGCCGCAGCCGGCGAGGTCGGCTTCGAAATCAGACGTGTTTTGCCAGCCACGGCCCAGCACCCGCGCCTTGTGCACGTTCCAAAACGCATTGGCGCCGCTCCAGAAAAGATCGTGGCCGGAGCCGGCGCGAACCAGGGCTTCCGCCAGCTGTGCGCCGGCGGCGCGCCGGGCCGGCGCGAACAGGCCGGCCAGGCGACCGATGGCTGCGCGGAGAAAACGCGGCACATATGTTGTGTAAGGGTCCCAGAAGGTGGCATAGGTCTTCAGATATTTCATCCAGCTGTCGTAACCGCAGAACTGCTCGTCGGCGCCCTCGCCGACCTGGACCACGGTCACGCCGCTGTCCTTTGCCAGTTTGGAGACGAAATAAAGCGGCACACAGACCCAGTCGGCAATGGGCTCGTCCTGCTGGTGGACCAGATCGTCCAGGTAATTCAGCATGTCGCTTTCATCGACCAGGATTTCGTGATGGTTGGTGTTGAATTTTTCGGATACCTGGTTGGCATAGTCGAGCTCGTTGAGATGGGTATGGTCCTTGAAGCCGACGGTGAAGGTGTCGACCGGGCGGTCCATCTTCTGGCTCATGAGTGCCACGTTGGCCGACGAATCAATGCCGCCGGAAAGAAAAACACCGAACGGCACATCCGACATCAGGCGTTTATCCACTGCCGCGTCGAGCCGCTGGCGGATCCCGGCGATGGCCTCGGTTTCCGTGCAGGGGGGGGCCGCCGGGTCGGGCAGGGCGTCCCAGTAGCGGCGGGCGCTGATCCGCCCACTGGCGTCCACTTCCATAAAATGTGCCGCCGGCAGTTTGTAGATGCCTTCGAACAGGGTCAGCGGCGCCGGTGCGACCATGAAACTGAGGTAATGATTGAGCGCCGTCGGATTGGTTCGCCGGGGCACGCCCGGGTCACTGAGGATGGCCTTGATTTCCGAGGCGAAACGGAAGATGCCCTGATGGCGGGAGAAATAGACCGGCTTGATGCCAATGCGGTCGCGCGCCAGGGTCAGCTTGCCGGCCGCAACGTCCCAGATGGCAAAGGCAAACATCCCATCCAGCCGCCGGACCAGTTCATCGATACCCCATTGCCGAAACCCGTGGATCAGCACCTCGCTGTCGGAATGGTCGGTTTTGAACCTGTGGCCGAGCGCTTCGAGTTCCTTGCGCAGCAGGGCATGGTTATAGATTTCGCCGTTGAAGGTAAGCTGCAGGGAGCCATCGCCATTGGCCATGGGCTGGGCGGCATCCGCAGACAGGTCGACAATCGCCAGCCGGCGGTGGGCAAACCCGATGCGCTGGTCATCGGCAACCCAGAAACCGTCACCGTCGGGGCCACGATGGGCCATCGTCGCGTTCATCGCCTTGAGCGATTCAAGCAGCGACGGGACGGGCGTTTGGGCACCACTGGAAACAAATAATCCGGCAATTGCGCACATGGGTCAGGTGTGTATCAAATGAACGGTTCTGTCCAGTGGGAATGGCGGGTGGGCAAAAGAAAACCCGCCGAAAAAGGCGGGTTCTCGTTATCCGTCGGCGGCGTAATTTTACCAGCTTTTGAAAGCACCGGTAACAAAATTGCCGGGAACCATGACCAACGCCACATGCGGCGCATTGGCAGCCCGCTCGGCGACCGTGCTCAGTTTCTTTGTCGGCAACATAATATAAGAGACAACGCTTAAAATCATTTTCACGCTGCGCAACAGCAATGCGGCCAGGGTGTAAACAACGGGGGCAACCAACTCGCCAACTGCGAGGACGATGCCGGTGTGGGGGGCAGCGAAATTTTTATCTAATCCGTACATGGTATGTCTCCAGGGTGTCCGGTGTCTCAGGTGTTTGCCGGTGTTTCAATTCAGTTCATGGCCTGCTCTTACGCCGCTTTTTTTGGCCTGTATTGCTTTATTAATGCAGGGGAGGGGTGCAAAAAATGCATGACCTGATAAACAAGATAACTTATTGTAAACAAACGATTAATTTGTAGAAAACTGGTCGTCGGTAATGCCGCCAGTGAATTTCAATGAAAATAATTATACCTGGCCGGTGGATTTTCCAGACGACGAATTGATGGTTACAGCTGTATCCATTGTATTTCCGCCCCAAATCGCTCAAATCCCGGACCGGATCGAGATAATGGAAGTTGTTTTTTGACGATAGAAAGAGTCGGTTTTGGGCTATTTATACGGCAGATTAACTGGATATCCTTGGGTGAACGGGAGCCTGCGGTTTGTTTTTTTAGATGAATTCGTGTTAGGCTTCTTTTCTTAGAGCTCAAAACGAGCGGGGCAATTGGTTAATAGCCCGGAAAAAAATGTAAGGGATGGTACTCAAATATGTCGGAAACCGCCGATATTCTTGTTAAGTTTGATTCAGTGCAAAAAAGTTACGACGGGGAAACGCTTGTCGTAAAAGATTTCAATCTCGACGTGTCGAAAGGTGAATTTGTCACCATGCTCGGGCCCTCGGGCTCCGGCAAAACCACATGTCTGATGATGCTGGCCGGTTTCGAGCCGGCAACCCACGGTGAAATTTACCTGGACGGGGTTCCCATCAACAATGTGCCGCCGCATAAGCGGGGCATTGGCATGGTTTTTCAGAATTACGCCCTGTTCCCGCATATGACAGTTGCCGAAAACCTGGCCTTCCCGCTGGAAGTGCGCGGCCTGGGTAAATCGGAAATTGAAGACAAGGTCAACAAGGCCCTGGATATGGTGCGCCTTGGTGGCTTCGGTGACCGCCGCCCGGCGCAATTGTCCGGTGGCCAGCAGCAACGTGTCGCCGTGTCGCGGGCCCTCGTTTTCGAGCCGAAACTGGTGCTGATGGACGAGCCCTTGGGGGCGCTTGATAAAAACCTGCGTGAAGAAATGCAGTATGAAATCAAGCATATCCATGAAAACCTGCAGGTCACCATGGTCTATGTGACCCATGACCAGTCGGAAGCCCTGACCATGTCGGACCGGATTGCGGTGTTTGATGATGGTATTGTCCAGCAACTGGCACCACCGGACGAGCTTTACGAGAAGCCGATGAATGCTTTTGTCGCCGGTTTTATTGGCGAGAACAACCGGTTGTTTGGTAAAGTTGTGTCGATTGATGGCAAGTTCTGTCAGGTCGAACTTGAAGGCGGCGGCGGTATGGTCAAGGCGCTTGCTGTCAATATCGGCGGTGTTGGCAGCCGAACAACCCTGTCACTGCGTCCGGAACGGGTTACCATTGGTGCTGCCAAAGGGGCTACGGAAAACTCCCTGTCGGCAACGGTTCAGGAGCTTATCTATCTGGGCGACCATATCCGCAGCCGGGTCCGTCTGACGGGCAACAGCGAATTTGTCGTTAAGGTCCCGAACTCGCATGGTCATGTCCACCTGAAGAAGGGTGAAGTGACCCAGATCGGCTGGGAAGCGGAAGATTGTCGCGCCCTCGACGCCTGACGACAATTAAAGGCGATGGTCCATACGCCGTGCACAGATAGGTTCTCCGTTTATAACCCATTTGAGCGAATCAGGGCCCAAACTTACTGAACGTAAATTCGAAACCAAGGAGAGCTATACAAATGAATACGATGTTGAAATATTCGAAGTTCGCCCTCGCCGGTGTGGCGCTGGCAGGCATGGCATCGGCGGCACAGGCCGTTGAGTTGAATGTCGTCTCATGGGGTGGCGCTTATACGGCCAGCCAAATGAACGCCTATCACAAGCCGTACAGCGCAAAGACCGGTGTGACCATCAATTCCCTCGATTACAGTGGCGGCCTGGCCGAACTGAGGGCACAGACGGAAGCCGGTAATGTGACCTGGGATCTGGTTGACGTGGTTCTTGCCGACGCCATTACGGGCTGCGATGAAGGCATCTTCCGCCTCATTGATATTGATAAGGAAATGGCAGCCGCTCCCGACGGGACGCCGGCATCGAAAGATTTCTTTGAAGGCACTCTGCTTTCCGAATGCTTTATTCCGCAGATTATTTATTCAACGGCCTTTGCCTATCGGACTGACGCTTTTGGCGGCAAGAACCCGTCAACCATGGCCGATGTGTTTGATACAAAGAACTTCCCCGGCAAGCGCACATTGCAGAAATCTCCAAAGTATAATCTGGAATGGGCACTGATCGCCGATGGTGTTCCGGTTTCCGACGTCTATGACGTGCTGGATACGGATGCAGGCAAGGACCGGGCATTCAAGAAACTGGCCACAATCAAAAATGATGTGATCTGGTGGACCGAAGGTGCCGTACCTGCACAGCTTCTGGCTGATGGCGAAGTGGTCTTCGGTACCGGCTACAATGGACGTCTGTTTTCAGCAATTGTTGAGGAAAAACAGCCGCTTGCCATGATCTGGGATGGTCAGGCACTGGACATTGATGGCTGGGCAGTTCCTGCCAAGGGCAAGAACGTTGCTGAAGTCATGAAGTACCTGTATTTCGCAACCGATACCCAGCGTCTGGCTGATCAGGCGAAATACATTTCCTACGGCCCGGCACGTCAGTCGTCGGCGCCAATGGTTTCCACGCATGCGACTCTCGGTATTGAGATGGCACCACATATGCCAACCCAGTATGCCGATCAGGGCTTCATGACAGGGTTTTCCTGGTGGGCTGATAACGGCGACGAAATGAATCAGCGCTTTGCAGCCTGGTTGCTTCAGTAGGATCGATGAACTGGATCGTGGGGCGGGGAGACCCGTCCCCCTTTCCAGTCATTACATTTTTTACTAAAAAAATAATTTGAGGGATGGCAATGGCTGAAGATACAGTACAAGGGGGCCCCGTTCTCGCGGCTGATGGCACACCTTTAAAAGCCAGCCTCAACAAGGCTATGCGCAAGAATCGCATACGCGCCCTGTTGCTTGTTACACCCTTGTTCCTGTTTATCCTGTTTTCCTTTCTGATTCCCATCTTCGATATGACCTTTCGAAGTGTTGATAACTGGCAACTCGTCGAATTGATGCCCAAGACGACGGCGGCTCTGGCCGATTGGGATGGCAAGGCCATCCCGGAAGAGCCGGTGTTCGCGGCTCTGGTTGAGGATCTGAAGAATGGTGCCAAATCCCGTGAAATCGGCAAGGTTGGTACCCGCCTGAATTACGAAAAATCAGGTATGCGAAGCATGATTACCGGCTCCGCCCGAAAAGCCGTGAAAGTCAAAGAAGGCCCCTATAAACCGCAGGTTCTGAAGTTTCATAGATATTGGGATGACCTTGAGACCTGGACAGTGATTAAACGCAATACGGCGCCCTATACCATTGGCTATTATTTAAATGCCGTGGATATGAAGTATGACAAACAAGGCGATATTGTCATGCAGCCGGAAAACCAGCAAATCTATGGCAAGCTGTTCTTGCGGACCTTTGCCATCAGTTTGGGGATCACCATAATCTGCGTGATTCTCGCCTATCCCATATCCTATCTGCTGGCGACGCTGCCGATTCGCTATTCAAACTTGCTGATGATTTTTGTACTGCTGCCGTTCTGGACATCGCTTCTGGTGCGAACCACGGCGTGGATTGCCATGCTGCAGTCGCAGGGGGTACTTAACGATCTGTTTGTGTTCTTTGGGCTGGTTGATGACGCCAACCGTCTTCAGCTCATGCACAATCTGGCCGGTACCGTGATCGCCATGACCCATATTCTGCTGCCGTTCATGGTGCTGCCGCTCTACAGCGTCATGAAAACCATTCCGCCGTCCTATATGCGCGCGGCGCTGTCCATGGGAGCCAACCCGCTGGTTGCTTTTGTCCGCGTCTACATGCCGCAAACCCTTTCCGGGATCGGCGCCGGCAGTATTCTGGTCTTTATTTTGTCCATTGGATACTACATTACGCCGGCCCTTGTCGGTGGTACCAGTGGTACGCTGATCTCGAACCAGATCGCCTATCATATGCAGTCGTCACTGAACTGGGGACTGGCCGGTGCTCTGGGTGCTCTGTTGCTGGCTTCGGTGCTGGTACTTTACATGCTCTATAACAAACTTGTCGGCATCGACAATATGAGGCTGGGATAACATCATGGCATTACCCGCATACGCTGGCCCCCTGGAAACAACCTGGTATTACACCTTCCGCTTTCTGTGCGGATGTATATTCCTGTTTTTGATCACTCCGATCCTGGTGATCATTCCGCTGAGCTTTAACGTCGAGCCATACTTCACCTTCACCTCCGGTATGTTGTCCTTTGATCCGGACGCCTATTCGCTGAAGTGGTATGAAGACTTCATCAACAATACCCAGTGGACACATTCGGTTAAGAACAGCTTCATTATTGCCATATTCTCGACAATTCTGGCCACCATACTGGGAACCCTGGCCGCCCTCGGCCTGAGCAAGCCCCATATGCCCTATCGCTCGCTGATGATGGGTGTCCTGATTTCTCCGATGATTGTGCCTCTGATTATTTCGGCAGCGGGCATGTATTTCTTCTATTCCAATATCGGTCTTTCGCAGACCTATTTGGGCATCATTCTGGCCCATACGGCGCTTGGAACTCCGTTCGTTGTGATCACGGTAACAGCCACACTGGTTGGGTTTAACCATTCCCTGACCAGAGCTTCAGCCAATCTTGGGGCCAATCCGACCACCACCTTTTTTAAGGTCATAATGCCGCTGATTTTGCCGGGAGTCATATCCGGCGCGCTCTTCGCCTTCATTACTTCCTTCGATGAGGTTGTGGTGGTCTTGTTTCTGGCCGGCTTCGACCAGCGCACCATACCGCGCCAGATGTGGTCGGGTATCCGCGAGCAGATCAGCCCGACGATTCTGGCGGTGGCGACAATCCTGGTGATGATCTCGATCGCCCTGTTGGCAACGCTTGAGGTGCTGCGTCGCCGTAGCGAGCGGTTACGGGGTATGACCCCCGGTTAAGATTTTTCTCGATTGCTTTCTGATTCTATTTCATCGAATATCCATATTCCGACATAGATTGTCTATGTTCCGCACCGGGTGCGGTTTATGTGGAAAGGCCAATAATGTTTGGCATTGATGGCAATCACGATACCCACCGCTTCGGCTTTTTTCTGGTTCCCGATTTTTCAATGATGGCCTTCACTTCTGCAGTGGAGCCTTTGCGGCTGGCCAACCGGGTCAGTGGAACAACGCTTTATTCCGGTGCGACCTATTCCCTGGACGGCAATCCGGTCAGCGCGTCGAACGGCGTTGAGATAAATGTGGATGGCGATATCAACAGCGCGCAAAATCTGCATACGGTGATCGTCTGTGCGGGCATCGATGTGCATTTGCACTGTGATAAGCGGCTGATCAGTCGCCTGCGCCATATGGCGTCGCATGGCACGGCCATCGGTGGCGTTTGTACGGCGTCGCATATTCTGGCAAAAGCCGGTCTGCTCGATGGCTGCAGTTGCACCATTCATTGGGAAAACCTGACGGCATTGGCCGAAGAGTTCCCGGACCTTGAAGTGACCTCCGAGCTTTTCGAAATCCACCGCAACCGATTTACCTGTGCCGGGGGAACGGCTGCCCTAGATATGATGCTGCACTGGATATCGCTGTTTCGCGGTAACAAGCTAGCCGCCGATGTGGCCGATGAGATGCTGCATCATCGGATTCGTGATGGCAGCGAGAAACAGCGTATGGAATTGCGCAACCGCCTGGGTGTCTCTCATCCCAAGTTGCTGGCGGTTGTCTCGTTGATGGAAGAAAATCTGGAAGAACCCATGACCTGTTCCGGTCTGGCGAAACAGGTCGGTTTGTCGACCCGCCAGCTGGAACGCCTGTTCCAGAAGTACATGCATAATGCACCGACCCGCTATTATCTGGAACTGCGCCTGAGCCGGGCCCGGTTTCTGCTGCGTCAAACCAGCCTGCCGGTCCTCAGCATTGCTCTGGCCGCCGGTTTTGTCTCGGCATCGCACTTTTCAAAATGTTATCGCGAGTTCTACGGGCGCACACCCTCCGAAGAGCGCTATACCGTCAGCTAGCTGCTGGATTCAGGCTTTTTTCAATACGCGGATACCAGGCCCCCAGAGTCAGGCCGCGCATGGCAAAGAAGATCATGAAAGCCAACCACAGACCGTGGTTTCCCATCGCCGGGACGAGCAGCAATAAACTCAGAAAAAACACGACCATTGAAATCAGCATGGCATTTCGCATGATAACGGTTTTGGTGGCACCCACATAGATGCCGTCCAGCTGAAAGCTCCAGACGGCGACGAGTGGCGAAACCACAAGCCAGGGCAGGTATAGGCGTGCGGTCTGGCGAACCGCTTCAACGCTGGTCAGGGCGTCAATCAACACGGGGCCGGTGGCCAGAAAGATCAACGCGAACAGCAGTGAAAACAGCAGGGCCCAGCGGCTTGAAGCCAGTACTGCCGCGCGGAAATGGTTTCTGTTGTTGGCCCCGTAGGCTTTGCCTGCCAGTGCTTCCGCGGCATTGGCGAAGGCATCGAGGGCATAGGCGGTAAACATCGTGAATTTCAGAAGAATGGTATTCGATGCCAGGATCACGTCGCTTTGCCGCGCCCCATAGGCGGTGAAGGCAAAGAAGGATATTTGCAGGCACAGGGAGCGGATGAATATGTTGCCATTGATCTGCAGCATGCGCAGCAGTTCATTCTTTTTCAGGGCATCGGCAAAATTCCATTGCCCGGCCATGGGCAGGGCATAGCGGTGGACCAGCCAGAGCCCGAACAGGGCGCCGGCGATTTCGGAGATCAGTGTGGCATAGGCAACGCCGGCGACCCCGAACCCGAGGCCAATGACAAACCACAGATCGAGGATGATGTTTGTGCAGTTGAGAAGCAACTGAGTGAGCAGCGCCGGCCGGGTGTTTTGAATGCCGATAAACCAGCCGAGGATGACAAAGTTAAGCAGGGTTGCCGGCGCACTCCAGATCCGGATGAAAAAATAGCTCTCGGCCAGGGGCAGCACATCATCGCTGCCACCGGTCCAGCTGAAGATCAGTACCGCGATGGGGAGTTGGAGGGCAATCAGAGCCAGACCAATGACAACGGCCAGCAGGCAGCCGCGGACCATCCATGCGCGCACCTCGTTATCGTCATTGGCACCAACCGCCTGCGAGGTCAGACCGGTTGTTCCCATGCGCAGAAAAAACATGCTGGCGTAGACGATGCTGAAAACCAGCGAGCCAACGGCAACCGCGCCCAGATAGTGAGGGCCCGGCAGGTGCCCGACAACGGCCGTATCAACAATTCC
Source organism: Rhodospirillales bacterium (assembly GCA_013203595.1). GTDB lineage: Bacteria > Pseudomonadota > Alphaproteobacteria > Rhodospirillales > Casp-alpha2 > JABMNT01. Next base: position 1,819 of record JABMNT010000165.1, on the reverse strand, counting down.
CAGCAGCGGGATCGTGATATTGGTCAGGATAATGGGGACAACCAGCCGCCATGTCTGACGGTCCCATTCATTGAGCCGTAACATGCTACTCGGCCGGAACCGGCCGGCGCCGGTTCAGGAAAAGCCCGAGCAGGGACAGATAGGTGAGCGCTGCGGCAAGCCCCGATAAAATGGCCAGATTTACACCGAAAAGCGGAATTGTCTGGCTTGCCGTTGTCAGGAAACACAGCAGACCAATCAGGCCGAGCGGGAAGTTGCGGATAATGGTGCGCACCTGGGCCCCTGAATAGGTGACATGGATGATCAACAGGAACGGCAGAAATGTCATGGGAAAACCGATCAGCAGGCCGGACCAGCGCGGACCAACGAAATTGGCAATGGCCGTAATCACCACGACAAAGGCCGCCGCCATCCCGGAGCGAAACATCAGCCGCGCGAAGGTCATTTGCGGCCGGGTCTGAATCTTGTCGGTAGCACGCGAATGAAAGGAATAAGCGAAGACGAGCAGCGCCGTCAGACTGATGCTTACCCCCAACAATAAATCAAAGGTGATTGTGGTCAGCCCACCGGCAACGAGGAAATAGCAGACCAGGCCAGCCAGCGTACTGAACAGCGGCGAAAAGCGGCTGGCCGTGCGCGAGAAAAAGTAATAGCCCAGGGCAAAGCCAATGGTTGCGGTAATCGAAGGGATCGCATAAAGCGCACTTGTGGCGGCAAATTCCGGCCCCAGTTCAGCGCCGACAAAAAACAGGATCAGCACCGCACCCAGCGGCATGCCGGACAGGATGCCGGCAATGCGCGGGTTGACATGTTCGGCGATCCACGAAAGGCCGAGCACGAGCAATACGGAAACGCATATTTTTACAAGCAACAGGGTCATGAATTCCGGCTTTGCCAAAAGATCAGGGCGGATATGGACCTTGGTTTTAGCAGTCTTTAGGGCGAATTCAACTTAACTTCTGCGTCGCCGCCGCTTTCGTTCGGACCCATCGCCGCCGGCTGGCTCCACATGGCTGGGAGGCGGGATGGAAACCGCGTCCTTCAGTCGGGTGAAAGGGGCGGTTTTGTGCGGGATCGCCATGGCATCGACGAAATGCTCCTGGAATCTGGGCTCGATGGCGGTCTCCACCTTCTCGATTTTGCGGACCAGGGTTTCGATCTCGTCGCGCGCCGCCTGGTTGAGCAGGGCAATGCGGGCCCCGGTACCCGCCGCATTACCGGCCGAGGTCACGTTTTTCGGGTCGCAGTCGGGGATCATACCGAGAATGAGGGCGTAGGTGGTGTCGATATGGCTGCCAAAGGCACCGGCGAGGACGATTTTGTTGACGCTTTCAATGCCCAGTTTGTCCATCAGTAATTTGGCCCCCGCATAGAGTGCTGCTTTGGCCAGCTGAATAGCCCGGATGTCGGTCTGGTTGATGGAGATTTCGTTGTCGCGTTCGATCAGTATATAGCGATAGGTGCGGCCGTCTTCCCTGACCCGGGGCGAGCGGGCCGCGGCGGCACCATTGATCACCCCGTCGGTGGTCAGGATACCGGCCAGAAACATCTCGCCGACGGCTTCGATAATGCCCGAGCCGCAAATCCCGGTGACGCCGGTGGCCCGGGTTGCCGCAGCAAAGCCCGGCTCATCGGACCACAGATCGCTGCCAATCACCTTGTAGCGGGGCTCCAGGGTATCCTTGTCGATGCGGATCCGCTCAATAGCGCCGGCGGCTGCGCGCTGGCCACAACTGATCTGCGCGCCTTCAAAGGCCGGGCCGGTCGGCGACGATGCCGCCAGCAGGCGATCCTTGTTGCCAAGCACGATTTCCGCATT
>JABMNT010000164.1 GCA_013203595.1 Rhodospirillales bacterium | reverse complement strand
TTCGAATCCTCTCGCCCCGACCAGTTTTTTCCGCCATAATCTCTGCGGAGTTTGATAATGACCGAATGCAGAATTTTCCAGCCGTCAAAAAACGCCATGCAGTCGGGCCGCGCCAAGCTGGCCAACTGGGTGCTTGAGTTTGAGCCGACGGAAGCCAAGCGGGCAGACCCGTTAACGGGCTGGATCGGTTCCGGCGACATGAACCGCCAGTTGAAGCTGAATTTCCCGAGCAAGGAAATGGCCGTCGATTTTGCCAGGAAAAAGGGTCTGAGCTACCGTATCCAGGCACCGCATGCGCGCAAAATCAAACCGAAAAGTTATTCAGAAAATTTCAGCCCGCGCTTTCGCTTCCCCTAATAAGGAGCCTGCGCGCCGCCAGCAGACGACCCATCCATCACCTCCCTTGAGATTTTGAGCAAAACAGTCTATGCTGGCGCGTTAATGTGGACGACCTTGCGGCAAGAATTGTCGGGAGGTGGGTCTGTTGTGCTTCGTGCGAGAAAAGTGCGAAGCGGGAAAGCCGGGACGGGCCCTTCGCCTTTATCCCGCCCGAGACAGATCCAAACGATACCGGATCGTGAATAGCTTGCCATCCGGGCCTCAGGAAGGGGATTTGAATGGCAGACTTTCCGATTGTCTCCGGAAGCTTGCGCACGACGCTTATCGGGCTGCAGCAAGCCAGACAGCTTATTGAAATTTCGTCGAAACGGATCGCCACCGGTCTTCGGGTATCGAGCCCGTTTGAAGGGGTGGGTGCCTATTTTGATGCCAGTGCCCTGAACAGCCGGGCCGGGCGGCTGCTGACCATCAAGGATGAGATCATCAGCGGTGCCATCGCCACCGCCGGCACCGTGGCCGCCCTCGATGAGATCATCACCCTGGTCAACAGCCTGAAATCGGAAGCCAATTCGGCGCTCGGTGTCTCGACCACCATCACATCTAATACGGTGACCACGGAGGCGGCCGATATTACCGATACCATCGCCGGGGCCGACGATGATGATGCCTTCACTATCACCCACGACGGCACCACCACCACCATCACCAATACCGCCGGTTCGACCTTCACCAGCCTGGCCGCCCAGATCAATGCGATCAGTGACCTGACGGCAACGGTGTCCGACGGCGCCGGCATCGTGATCACGGCGGTGGACGGCAAGGACATCACCATCACCGAATCGGTCAATACCCTGGCCGCCGATCTGGGGATCGCCTCGTCGACCAACGGCACCTTCGTCTCCAGCGCCATCCGCGAGGTGGCGGAATCTGATTTTGACGATGTCCGCAGCCAGATCGCCACTGTGATCGGTGGTGCGACGTTCCTCGGGACCAATTTCATTTCCAGTTCACCAGGCACCCTGATTGTCCAGCTGGCCGACAGCGTGACCAGTAAAATCACTCTGACCGGGGTCTCCTCCAGTGCCGCCTCGCTCGGCATCACCGCGGTTGATTCGGCGGGCAGTTTCGCCACCAATGCCGGTATCGATACCACCATCGCCGAACTGGATGCGGCCCTGATCACCCTGGAGGCGACCAAGGGGTCGTTCGAGACCAAGGATTTAATATTGGATTCCCGGGCCGATTTCGTGCAAACTCTAGCTGATTTGTTAGGGGCAGGTGCTGACAAGCTCACCGGTGCCGACTTGCAGGAGGAAGCCGCGACAGTTCTGGCGTTACAAACCCGCCACGATCTGGCCGTTGTGCAAATCCAGTCGGTATTCGAGAGCCAGCAAACCCTGACCGACTTGCTGAAACTTAACTAGGACCGGTTAAGCCCAGCGCAAATCAGGTTCCAGAACGGCAACCATTCTTGTTGATTGAAACAGTATGGAGGCCGGGGAACCCATGTATCCTTCGCATCAGAAATCGGCGCTCGACGCCTATCAGCGGACCCAGAACTCGGCCATGTCGCCGAGGCAGCTGGAAGTTCTGGCCTTCAACCGGGCCGCCTCCCGGCTCCGCCAGGCCGGCGAAAACATCCATGATTTCGCCGCTTATATCGCCGCGCTCACGTTCAACCAGCGTCTGTGGACGGCGATCCAGGCCGGGCTGATGGAAGATGACGGGCGGGTGCCCGAGCCGGTGCGCAGCAATATGCTCAATCTCAGCCTGTTCATCGACCGCCATACGCTGGATGCCATCCGCAAACCGGCGGCCGGCAAAATCCAGGCGCTGATCGAGATCAACCGGGCGATGGCCGACGGTCTGGCGGATAATGCCCGCCGTCAGCGGACCCTGAATTAGGTTTTTGCCCGGCGCGGGGATTTTCTGAGTTGTTGAAACGGTCAACTCCGTCTAAAAGATGCGCGAAGCCGTGCATCCCGTGGATGCCGGACGTCGTGCGCCCCATGGGTGGCCGACGCCGGGCCGCCAATGGCAGCCCGTTCGCCAGCGCCGGTCCCGTAGCTCAACCGGATAGAGCACTCGCCTTCTAAGCGAGATGTTGCAGGTTCAAGTCCTGCCGGGACCGCCAGTCATTCTTAACCCAAGAAGGTCGCCGCCCGTTTTTGACTTCCCGACCTGCCACCTCAAACCAGAAGGCCGATAACCATGTTTAAAGACCACGATGGACTCATTGACCAAATTCGCGACCGCTTTGCGCAGGTGGATCATTGCCCCGTGCAGGGAAAGCGTATCTTTTTTGAGAACGCCGGCGGTGCCTTGACGCTGAAGTCCGTGGTTGAGCGTTCGGCCGAGATGGCGGCAATTCCCGATAACCAGGGACGTGACAATCCGGCATCAAAGGAACTGGTCCGAATCATTGACCAGTCTAAGCGCGATATTCATACCTTTCTGGG
>JABMNT010000163.1 GCA_013203595.1 Rhodospirillales bacterium | reverse complement strand
CTGGTCGATCTGCGTCCCAAGGGCCTGAAAGGCAACGATGCCGAACAAAGCCTTTTGCGGGCCAACATGACCTGCAACAAGAACGGCATTCCGTTTGATCCGGAAAAGCCCATGGTCACCTCAGGCGTTCGCCTCGGCACACCGGCGGCAACCACACGGGGCTTCGGCATTGATGAGTTCAAGACCGTCGGCAACCTGATCGGGGATGTTCTGGATGGACTGGCGGCCAACCCCGACGACAACGGGGCGGCGGAAGCCAAGGCGCGGCACGAAGTCAAAAGCCTATGCCAGCGGTTTCCGGTTTACACGAGTATTTAACGGATAAAACAAAAAGGGAGGGGCATGTATGCGTTGTCCATTTTGCGGTCACAGCGATACCCAGGTCAAAGATTCAAGGCCGACAGAAGATAACACCGCTATTCGCCGGCGGCGTTCCTGCCCGGAGTGCGGCGCACGCTGGACCACTTTTGAGCGGGTTCAGTTGCGCGAACTGACGGTTGTCAAAAGCAACGGCGACCGGGCGCCGTTCGATCGCGACAAGCTGAACCGATCCCTGCGCATCGCCCTGCGCAAACGACCGGTTGTCGAAGACCGGATCGAGCGTATTGTCAATTCCATCCAGCGCCGCCTGGAAACGTCAGGGGAAAGCGAAATTCCGACCAAAGCCATTGGCGACATGGTCATGGAGACCCTGCGGGAACTGGATATGGTCGCCTACGTCCGCTTCGCCTCTGTCTATCGCAACTTTCGCGAAGCCAAGGATTTTGAAACCTTTGTTGAAGAACTGAGTGACTAACTCACATCCAGCCGACACATCACACATGCAGGCGGCGTTCGCCCTGGCGCGACGCGGGCTCGGCCTTGTGGCCCCCAATCCCGCCGTCGGCTGCGTGCTGGTCAGACCGGACCTTGACGGCCGGGTGGTGGGCCGGGGCTGGACCCAGCCCGGCGGCCGACCGCATGCGGAAACCGAGGCACTCGGGCGGGCCGGTGCGCTGGCCGAAGGGGCAACAGCCTATGTGACCCTCGAGCCCTGCAGCCATCAGGGAGAAACCGGCCCCTGCGCGGAAGCTCTGATCCAGGCCCGGGTCGCGCGGGTCGTCATTGCCATGCAGGATCCGGACCCACGGGTGTCGGGGCGCGGAATCAGCAAACTGGAAGCTGCCGGAATCATTGTCTCCGTCGGGCTTCTCGAGCCAGCTGCACGACAAATTAATTCCGGTTTTATTTATAAAATTCAATTCAATAGACCCGTTTTCTCATGGAAAACAGCAACTTCTCTCGATGGCAAAATCGCGACCGCAAGCGGCCATAGCAAATGGATTACCGGCCCCCAGGCACGGCGCGCCGGCCACCTGCTACGGGCTGGCCATGACGCCATATTGATTGGTATAGGAACCGCCCTGGCCGACGATCCGGATTTAACTTGCCGACTTCCCGGCCTGGACGGGGCCTCGCCGGTGCGGCTTGTGGTTGACAGCCAGCTGCGCCTGCCGTTAACCCACAAGCTTGTCAGAACCGCCGTGCAGCAACCGACCTGGGTCTGCACAACGGCTAGCGCAGACCCGCAGAAACAGGCGGCACTACGCGATGCCGGGGTCACTCTGTTGGTTGTGGACGCCGACGGCAATGGCCAGCTGGATACCCTGAAACTGGCGGAAACGCTGGCTGAGAACGGCCTGACCCGGGTCCTGATTGAAGGCGGAGCGCGCCTGTCGACCAGTTTTCTGGCACACGATCTGATTGATCACATCTACTGGTTTCGGGCCCCCTTGGTGATCGGCAGCGACGGCTTGTCGGCAACCCACGGGCTCGACATTTCGCAGATAGATGACATAACGGCATTTACCCGCAGGCGATCTTACGATATGGGTCCTGACAGACTGGAAGTTTTAAATCGAAACCAATTCGCCACCTGACCCGAAAGCCACCATGTTTACTGGAATTGTCACGGATTTGGGGCATGTCACCTCTGTTACCAAGACTGGTGACTGGCGTTTCAAGCTGCAGACGGCCTATGCCACAGCAACGATTGATATCGGTGCGTCGATCTGTTGCAGTGGTGTCTGTTTGACGGTGGTCGAAACCGGCAGTGACTGGTTTGCCGTTGACGTTTCGGCAGAAACCATCTCAAAAACCACCCTCGGGTCCTGGCAACCGGGAACCCGGGTCAATCTGGAACGCGCCCTCAAGCTCGGTGACGAACTGGGCGGGCATATGGTTTCTGGCCATGTTGACGGGGTCGGCCGGCTTGTCGCGCGTGTGAATGAAGGGGATTCTCGGCGGATGACCTTTACCGCCGCCGATGAACTGATCCGGTTTATCGCTCAAAAAGGCTCGGTGACAGTCAATGGCGTATCCCTGACCGTCAATTCAGTGGAGATGGGGTCCTTTGCGGTTAATGTCATTCCGCATACCCTGGAGCTGACCACCCTGGGTGATTTGGCAATTGATGAGCCGGTAAATCTGGAAATTGACATGCTTGCACGGTATGTTGCCCGCTATATGGAAACGGACAAATAGATTGACAGATACAGACAAACTGAAGACAGCGGCAAAATCCGATGTAAAACGCGTGGTCGCTGACATCGAAGCCATTTCACCGATCGAGGATATCATCGAAGACGCCCGCAACGGCCGGATGTTTATTCTTGTCGATGATGAAGAGCGCGAAAATGAAGGCGATCTGGTTATCCCGGCGCAAATGGCCACCCCGGAAGCGATCAATTTCATGGCCAAGCACGGGCGCGGACTGATTTGCCTGTCGATGTCGCGCGAACGTCTGCAGGAGCTTGAACTGCCGCTGCTGCCGCAACGCAATTCCTCGCGCCACCAGACCGCCTTTACGGTTTCTATCGAAGCCCGCGACGGGGTGACGACGGGGATTTCTGCATCGGATCGGGCGCGCACCGTTGCCGTCGCCATTGATCCGACCAAAAAAGCCGCCGACATTGTCAGCCCCGGCCATATCTTCCCCCTGGAATCCCGCGAAGGCGGGGTTTTGGTTCGCGCCGGCCATACCGAAGCGGCCGTCGATATTTCCAGGCTTTCCGGACTGAACCCATCCGGCGTGATTTGCGAAATCATGAATGAAGACGGGACCATGGCGCGGATGGGTGATCTGGTGAAGTTTGCTCAGTTCCATGGCCTCAAGATCGGCACCATTGCCGACCTGATTGCCTATCGGTTAAAGCATGACCGGGTCATCAGCCGAACCATTGAAACCGATTTCACCAGTTCCAATGGCGGTGAATTCAGAATGATCGTCTATACCAACGAAATTGCCCATGCCGAACATATCGCCCTGGTTAAAGGCGATATTACAGATAAGCAGCCGGTTCTGGTCCGCATGCATGCCCTGAATGTGCTTGAAGACGTTCTCGGGGATTCGGCAACCGGCAAGCAGCATCAACTGCAATCGGCTATGAAGATGATCGGCAACGCGGGCAGGGGGGTGGTTGTCCTGATCCGTGAGCCGCACAAGAATTCCCTGTCCAACCGGGTTCGTGCCAAGCTGGGCAAACCGCAGGTCCCGACCAGCGACGAGCATGGCAATGAACTGCGTGATTATGGTGTCGGCGCACAGATCCTGCTGGATTTGGGTATTACCGACATGATTTTACTGTCCGATACCCGGAAAACCATTGTCGGGCTCGAGGGGTTCGGGATACGGGTCAGTGAACAGCGCCCGATTTCCGATATATAGATATAGGCATTCAATGCGAAAGGAATTTATATGAGTGATCGGCGACGCGTCCTCATTGTTGAAGCCCGGTTTTATGAAGACATAAGCGACGCCCTGGTGGCGGGGGCAACGGCGGCCCTTGATGGCGCGGACGTCGCCTGTGACCGGGTGGCGGTACCCGGCGTGTTTGAAATCCCTGCGGCCATTCACATTGCCCTGAAAGCCATGAAAATTCACTCGTCGCCCGCCGACTACGCGGGTTTTATTGCGCTCGGATGCGTGATCAGGGGGGAAACCGATCATTATGAGTTTATCTGCCGGGAAGCCAGTCGGGCCTTGATGGAGTTATCCGTCAACTATACCATCGCCTTCGGTTTTGGCCTGATCACCTGCGAAAACGCCGATCAGGCATGGGCGCGGGCCAAAGCTGATAAAATTAACGTCGGCGGCAGCGCAGCTGAAGCCTGTTTGAGGATGATGGAAATCAAAAAAGATTTCCACTTAACACATCGATGACCAGTACCCCCAAGACGCCACAGAAAAAAGCCAACCGCGCCGGTTTTCGGTTAAGTGCTGCCCGTCTGGCCGCCGTTCAGGCACTCTATGAAATCGAAATTGCCGGTGGCGAAACCGATGATGTCCTCAGGTCATTTATCGAAAAGCGCTGGCGCGACATGACCCTGTTTGACCCCGATTCAAAGCCCGATGAAGCTGACAAAGCCAGGCTGGCAAATCCGGACCCGGCTTATCTGACAAAAATTGTCGAGGGGGTTAGCCTTGAAAAGCGTCACATCGTTGAGGAACTGGACAGTGTCCTGACCGGCCAATGGACAACCGAACGCCTGGATGCGCTGATGCGCACACTCCTGTTTGCCGCATCCTATGAGTTTATTTATCAGACCGAAGTCCCCAAAAGGGTGGTCATATCCGAGTATACAGACCTTGCCCACGCCTTTTATGAAGACAACGATGCCTCGTTCGCGGTCGGTATCCTGAGCGCCCTGGCGGCCCGTTTCCGACCGGAGCCGGGGTAACCGCCCGCACTCCGGATTCGCATTTGGAATCAAGTCTTTCCTTGGCTTTGTGAACCCGCAATAATAGCTACCATGCGGTTAATGCGGAGAACAATGGCGTGAAAAAATTTCTGATTATTTTTGCCTCTCTTTTGATGATCTGCGGGTCCCTGACCAGCACCATGAAATTTATGGAATTGGGGCCGTTTGCATCGAAAACGATCGAAAAACCTGTCGTTGAAGAAGAACGGGACATTGTCAAATCCATATTCATCGACATGGAACCGATCCTGATCCCCATTTTTAAGGACAATGCACCCGCCGCAAAAATCCAGATCCAGATCAAACTGGAAACCAAATCAACGAAAAACGCGATCAGAATCCAGCGGATGATGCCGCGGATCAGCGATGCCTATATTCAGGACCTGCACGGGTTTATGCCCCGCTTGCTGAAAGAAAGAGAAAGAATCGATGTCTTCATTCTCAAGCAACGCCTCAAACTGATCACCGAACGGAAATTCGGCAAAGGCTTGATCGAAGACGTTCTGGTGCAGTCGGTTGTCGATACGCCGAATTGATAACTCATTGATTTAAAACAATTTCATTTTTCATTCCTTGACGATTTCCGGGTTTGGACGGGGCCTGCGCAGGGGGCTGTGAAGTTGGGTTGCATTACCGGATCGTTTCTGGCACTTTCCGCCAACTTTTCCGTGCTTTTTCACCACATCGGAAAAATTTTGTTCACACTTTAAAAGGCTGAATTTTCATCGTTACGGTTTAACAAAAATCCGAAAGTACGGTCGATTATTTCACACAAACAAGGGGTATGGGGATGGATCTCTATTATATGGTTTTAGGATGCGGCGTCGTCGCATTGATTTATGGGGCTTGGGCGGTTAAATCCGTGCTCGCAGCTCCGGCCGGCAACGAACGGATGCAGGAAATTGCCGCCGCTATTCAGGAAGGTGCTGCGGCCTATCTGAACCGTCAGTATCAGGCGATCGCTGTCGTCGGTATTGTCATCGGTATCTTGCTCGGCTACGTCCTCGGCGGTTACGTCGCTGCCGGCTATGCCATTGGTGCGATCCTTTCCGGACTTGCCGGATACATCGGCATGAACGTCTCGGTACGGGCCAACGTGCGGACCACGGAAGCTGCACGCAGCGTCGGTTTGGCCGGCGGCCTGGATGTTGCCTTCAAATCAGGTGCGGTTACCGGTATGCTCGTTGTTGGCCTCGCCCTGTTGGGTGTCGCCGGTTACTACATGGTTCTGCGCGATGTCTATGATCCGTCATCAACCCAAGGCATGCGTCATATTCTGGAAGCTCTGGTCGCCTTGGGTTTTGGTGCTTCATTGATCTCAATTTTCGCGCGTCTGGGCGGCGGTATCTTTACCAAAGGTGCAGACGTCGGTTCCGACCTGGTTGGAAAAATTGAAGCCGGCATACCGGAAGACGATCCCCGCAATGCGGGTGTTATTGCCGATAACGTTGGTGACAATGTGGGCGATTGTGCGGGCATGGCTGCCGATTTGTTCGAAACCTATGCGGTTACGATTGTCGGCACGATGCTTCTTGGTGCCATCTACTTCACCGGAGAAGCCCAGGAAAGCATGATGTTGCTGCCGCTTCTCATTGGCGCTGTCTGTATTCTCGGCTCCGTCGCGGCCACCTGGTTCGTTAAACTGGGCGCCAACAACTCGATCATGGGCGCCCTGTACAAGGGCTTTATCGCCAGTGCCGTTATTTCAGCGGTCCTGATCGGTGCCATAATCTCCCTGTATGTGGGTTGGGATACAACCTATCCCATGACCGGGCGCGAAATCAACGGCATGCAACTCTATGTCTGTGCGCTGGTCGGCCTGGTCGTTACCGGTCTGATTATCTGGATTACCGAGTACTATACCGGAACCGACTATCGTCCGGTCAAAAGCGTTGCTGCGGCTTCGGAAACCGGCCACGGCACCAATGTTATTCAGGGCCTGGCTGTTTCCATGGAAGCAACGGCGCTGCCGGTTATCGTTATTTGTGCCGGTATCCTGATTTCCTATCTGCAGGCCGGCTTGTTCGGTATTTCCATGGCTGCCACCACGATGCTGGCTCTGGCCGGCATGGTTGTTGCCCTGGACGCCTTTGGCCCGGTTACGGATAATGCCGGTGGCATTGCCGAAATGGCTGACCTGCCGGAAGATGTCCGCAAAACCACAGATGCACTTGATGCGGTCGGCAATACGACGAAAGCCGTAACCAAGGGCTATGCCATTGGTTCCGCCGGACTGGCGGCACTGGTTCTGTTTGGTGCCTATACGGAAGACCTGAAGCACTACTTCCCGGATCTGGATGTCACTTTCAGCCTGAAGGATCCCTATGTGGTCATTGGTTTGTTCATTGGCGGCATGCTGCCCTACCTGTTTGGCTCCATGGGCATGATGGCCGTTGGTCGGGCCGGGGGCGCAATTGTTGTTGAAGTACGCCGCCAGTTCCGCGAAATTCCGGGCATCATGGAAGGCACTGCCAAACCCGATTATGCGGCCTGTGTTGACATCGTCACTAAGTTTGCCCTAAGTGAAATGATTGTTCCGGCACTTCTCCCGGTAGTGACTCCAATTGTTGTCGGTTTATTGCTGGGCAAGGTCGCTCTGGGCGGGCTTCTGATCGGTAGTATCGTTACCGGTGTTTTTCTTGCCCTTTCCATGACCACGGGTGGTGCTGCCTGGGATAATGCCAAGAAATATGTCGAAGACGGTCATCTGGGCGGCAAGGGGAGCGATACCCACAAAGCGGCCGTTACCGGTGACACTGTTGGTGATCCGTACAAGGATACCGCAGGACCGGCCATTAACCCGATGATCAAAATACTGAATGTTGTTGCATTGCTGATGGTACCATTTTTGCTGTAATAAAACATTCATAAAACATATTTAATTAAAAAAGGATCGACGTAATCTGCGTCGGTCCTTTTTTATTGATTGTTCGTTGATTATATGGTACAAGAGTAATCGAAGATTGAAGATTGTTGAATGACAAACGACCAATTCCAAAGAGACCGGTTTAAAATGAGCATGAAGAAGGATACCGAAAAAACAAAGACATCCAAACAAAAAGTGCGGGAATTTAAAGTGGGGGATCTTGCGGTTTACCCTGCGCATGGTGTTGGAAAAATTAATTCCATTGAGAGCAAGATCATTAACGGCGAAGAACATGATTTTTACATGATGAAAATCCTTGAAAACGAAATGACGATCATGATCCCCACCTGGAATGTTGAACAGGTCGGTCTGAGGGATGTGATAGACGACGAAGAGATTTCTAAAGTATACGGAGTCATGAAAAAAAGGGAGGAGTCGTCTGGTGATACCCCGACCTGGAACCGAAGGTACAGGGAATACATGGAAAAGATCAAAACCGGTTCACTTTATGATGTGGCCGAGGTCTACAGGGACCTTTCTTTGCTAAGATTAACAAAGGACCTTTCCTTTGGTGAACGCAAGCTTTATGACACTGCCCAAACCCTGCTGGTAACGGAGCTTTCCATCGCCAGCAATACCGATGAACAGACTATTATTTCAGAGATGGAGTTGCTTTTCCCCCCTAATAAACCCGAAATTGCGGATAATTCCGACTAATAACCCACCTTTTTGGAATATGTACGACCAAAGTGCCTTTACAATTCTTGTGGATGCATCTGATTCGGGAAAACGCCTCGATCTGTTAGTCGCCTCCCGAATTTCCGGTTGTTCCCGTTCTGTTGCTGCAAACCTGATTCGCAATGGAAAAATTCGGGTTCATGGAAGTGCAAAAAAGCCAGGATATCGGGCAAGGACAGGTGATGAGATTTGTGGCTACATTCCGCCCCCTGAACCTGTATTGTTGAAACCCGAGCCTATTCCCATCGACATCCTGTACCAAGACGATGATATTATAGTTGTAAACAAGCAGCCGGGGATTGTGGTACACCCTGCACCGGGCCACTATAGCGGCACTTTGGTGAATGCTCTTCTTTATCATTGTCCGGGGCTTAAAGGGATCGGTCAAGAGTTGAGGCCGGGGATTGTGCACAGACTGGATAAGGATACATCCGGTGTAATGGTGGTTGCTAAAAATTCTGCGGCACATCATAGTCTGGCAGAACAGTTCAAATCAAGAAGGGTTAAAAAGAAGTACCTGGCCCTTGTTTATGGTAGGATGGAATCTGATTCAGGCAGGGTTTCACTTCCCATCGGACGGCATCCTGTCGATAGAAAAAAGATGTCGACCCATAGCAAAAAAAGCCGCACCGCCGAGACAACCTGGCGAACCAGGAAACGTTTTGCCCAGGCCACCCTGGTTGAGCTTGGTCTCGAAACAGGGCGAACTCACCAGATCAGAGTCCACTGTGCCGCCATCAAACATCCGGTTGTCGGTGATCCGGTGTACGGCGGTCGAAAAGCTGGAAAAAGCATTGCATATGATCTGTTTAGATCAGTTCCAAGGCAGATGCTGCATGCCTGGCGCCTTGAATTCACCCATCCGGTAACACAAAAGACTCTTTGTTTTGAAGCCCCCATACCCCGTGATATAGGGGATATTCTAAAACTTATAAGCGTCTAATAATCATAGAAGTCTTTTATCTTTTCAACCACATATGCAAGCTGGTCGTCCGAAAGCTCGGGATATACAGGAAGGGCCAAGGTATGCAACGCCGCATACTCGGCCACGGGGAAATCACCCTTTTTGTAGTTCAGAGCCAAAAAACATTCCTGAAGGTGCATGGGAATCGGATAGTAAATTTCAGTCCCAACTCCGGCATCATTTAAAAACAGTCGAAGATCGTCTCTTTTATCCTTTACGCATATTACAAACTGATTGTATATGTGACGGTCTTCCTTTTCAACCGGAAGCTTAATCACATCGTCTATTCCTGCATTTACAAAAAGTTCTCTGTATTTATTTGCGTTCTTCTGACGACCTTTTGTCCATTTGTCAAGGTACTTCAATTTTACGGAAACAACCGCGGCCTGGAATGCGTCCAGTCTGAAGTTGCCGCCGGCTAATTTATGATAATACTTTGGATGGGAACCATGAACCCGAAGAATGCGCAATTTATCATATAGTTCATCTGAGCCGGTTATGACTATCCCTCCGTCTCCAAAAGCACCCAGGTTTTTAGATGGGAAAAAAGAGAAGCAGCCAAAATCACCCATTGATCCTGCCCGCCTCCCTCGGTATTCTGCTCCGATGGCCTGTGCGGCATCCTCAATAACAAGAAGATTGCATTCCTTGGCAATCTTTAAGATCGGATCCATGTCGGCACATTGGCCATACAGATGAACGGGCATGACTGCCTTAAGCCTTGCCAACTCGTTGCCGGTCATGGCAGCTGTTAAGCTTTCCAGGCTTTCAGGTGAAATATTATACGTGTCAGGGTCAATATCGACAAAGATCGGCCTTGCACCTGTACGAAATATGGACCCTGCGGTGGCAAAAAAAGTATAAGGAGTTGTTACAACAGTGTGTTGAAAGCCGATATCAGCTGCCATCAGCGAAATTAAAAGGGCGTCGGTTCCGGATGAAACTCCCACGGCATGCTTTGAAGAACAATAACCGGCAATATCCTTTTCAAGGGCCTCGACCCGCGGACCCAGGATAAAATGCTGGCTTTCAAAGATTTCCTCAGCAACCTTTGCAATCTCTTCCTTAATAGCTTTATACTGTTCTTTTAAATCAAGCAGAGGTACCTTCATAATAATTATCTCTCGAGACCTTTGAAAAAT